>JBJOOT010000022.1:0-27662 GCA_046051185.1 Pseudomonadota bacterium
ATTCCCAAAGATCCTGAGCATGTTGAATCAAAAGCGCAGTTACAGTTGAAATACGAACAGTTAATGACGCAATAAATAATTCATTAGGCTAATCCCCTTTACTCGTGAAGGGGATTAAGTCTGTCATGAGCCTGCTAGCGTTTTTCAGGTATAAAAGTTAATAGAACTTTATGGTTCGCATCGAGTAAGTTCAATTGCCCAGGTGGTAATGCATAAAGCCCCACCTCTTTGAGAGCAGCCAACACAGCACGCTCTAATTCTCCATTAGCTCCTACACAGGCCATTTTCGTCGTGCCGATTGCTCCTAAACTCAAGCCACCTTCTGCTGTCGCGGAATAGCTTGCGAATAAGCGATTACACGCGGTAAAACCACTCAAGCGTCCTTTTTCAAACTTCAAATTAGGTGTTGCAAGCTCTTTAGAGGGTGGCTTACCTTCAATAGCTGTGAGCAACCAAGTCTGCTTATCCAAAGCTTGCTCAGGTGTAGTGGATGTAGCATTAATGCTCATACTGCAGGCGGACATAATGGCTAGCCCCATCAGAACAATAAACAGTTGACCCGCGATTGAGCCGAGTATTTTTTTAATCACGATGCTGAACCTTTGGTATTATTCTAATTATCTAGAGCAGGTGACACGAAAAAAGTTGCAGGCAAATTATTAAATTTTGTTAGAGTCATAGCAATCTCAAGTGATAACTGGGCGCGTTGCGGTGATGAGTGCAGAGAGTGAGTTAACTTTAAAGCCGATTGGGTTCATTCAATCATGCTATAAAGAGAAGTTTGGTATTCCACGCCAACCCGGTTTAGTGACAGCTGCACAAGCTCAACTGAAGTTATTACCCGCATTTTCTCAAGCAGATGCTTTTAAAGGTTTAGAGCAATTTAGCCACCTCTGGCTAATTTTCTGTTTTCATGCCAACCCACGCTTAGCTTGGTCAAATACAGTGCGTCCACCCCGTTTAGGTGGAAATAAGCGTTTAGGGGTTTTTGCGACTCGCTCTACTTTTCGGCCTAATCCTTTGGGGCTTTCGGTCGCCCGTTTAGATAAACTCGACTTTACTGGTCGGCAAGCTTGTTTGCATTTAAGTGCAGTGGATTTGCTCGATGGCACACCGATCTTTGATATTAAGCCGTATTTATCGTATGCGGACAGTTTGCCTGTTGCACAAGGTGGCTTTGCTGAGTCTGCACCTAAGTCGCAATGGGCGGTGAGCTTTACCATGCAGGCTCAGTCACAATGTCAGCAAAAAAGCCAGCAATGGCAGGTGAATCTTGAATTATTGATCCGGCAAATTTTAGAGCAAGATCCACGTCCTTCATATCGTGCCAACTTTGAGGATGAGCGCGTTTATGCGATGAAATTGTACGATTTTGACTTAAAGTGGCATTATAAGGCAGGATGTATCGAAGTCCTTGAGCTAGTTGACTTGCTAAACTCATAGGCTCTCAATTAACGCTGTTGAAATATCTTATAAATAGGCATGTTGAATTTATTCCTTTCTTTCCGCCCCTGCGGGCGAGGTGTTTTTTTAGGTTTCGTTCTGTTTTGGCTGATCAGTACGATGGTTTGGGCTGTGGACGAGCCGGATATTAGCCTTGCACCGATGGAAGAGCTAAGCGCAGAATCGAGTGCTAAGCTTAATCGTACCCCTCCACAACCTGCTGAACAGATAATAACACGCCATCCGCAATCTTTAGGTTTGCCAGACGAACTCTTAGCTTTCATGCAGGAAAAAAATATTTCGGTCGATGAGCTGAGTGTGTATGTGCGAGATGTGCATGCGGATGCCCCTTTAATTCAGCATGAGGCAGATATTGCACGGAATCCTGCTTCCACCATGAAGCTTTTGACTACTTGGGCAGCTTTAAAAACTTTAGGACCAGGTTGGACTTGGGATACACAAGTTTGGACACGAGGAGAAATCCGCGAAGGAGTGCTACACGGTGATTTAATTTTAAAAGGCTATGGTGATCCCTTTTTGGTTTACGAGTCTTTTTGGCAATTAGTGCATGACTTACGCTTAAAGGGTTTACAAGAGATTACGGGTGATCTGATCATTGATAATAGCTTTTTTGATTTACCCACGATTGATCCTGCCGCCTTTGATGGTGAGCGCGAGCGAGTGTATAACGCTCCACCTTCTGCCTTAATGTTTAATTTTCAAGCAACTCGCCTGTTATTTGAGCCTGATCTTGCAGCAAGTAAAGTGAATGTGATTGCTTTTCCTAAACCTAAGCTTGCAATCAATGATCAGCTTCAGTTTGTCTCGGGCGATTGCAATAAACGTCGCCACAAGCCGCATGTTGAGTCACAACTGAATGGTTCAATTAAAATTTCGGGTCCGTATGTGGGGAGTTGTGGATCGCGCTTGGAAACCTTAGTGCTGTCTAGCCCTGAAGAGCATGTGTTTAATGCCTTCCGTGATTTTTGGCAGATTTTAGGCGGCAAATTAGGGGGCGGCTTACAAACGGGAAGCGTGAAAGCCGGTGATCAGCGTTATTATGTGCACAGTTCTATGCCTTTGGCTGAGCAGATTCGCCTGATCAATAAATGGAGCAATAATGTGATGACGCGCCAAGTGATGCTAACAGTAGGCGCGAAAATGTTTGATGCGCCTGCTACACTGGATAAAGGCCGTTTAGCCATCTTAAAAGTACTGAGTGATCAAGGCATTTCCACCCAAGGTTTAGTGATTGAAAATGGTTCAGGTTTATCACGCAATGAGCGGGTGAGCGCTCGCCAGTTTGGTGAATTATTACAAGCGATTTGGCGTGATCCTTATATGCCGGAATTGCTAAATTCGTTACCGCTTTTGGGTGAGGATGGAACTTTAGCTCGGCGGTTTCGACAAAGTGATTTGAAAGGCCGAATTCGCTTGAAAACCGGAACTTTAAGGGATGTGAGTGCAATTGCAGGCTATATGCTGACGCGCAGTGGCAAACGCATGATTATCGTCATGCAGCAAAACGGTCAAAAATCAGCAGGTTTTGGGCATAGTTTACAAAATTTGCTATTGGAATGGGTGTTTGAGCAATAATTTAGGATAGCTGTATGAAACTAAAGCCGGAATATCGCTTCGGTGTTGTCGTTTTCGCAACCTTAGTGATGAGCAGCGCTAGTCCGGCTGCTGAAACTGATAAAAAAGAAGCTGAAGACTCGCCCGTTAAAGTTAATATTCAAGGCGCAGAACCAAGCTTAGAAGAGAATTTACGCGCTTATTTACCCTCCTTACGCAATCTGAAATGCGAATCACCCGCTGAGCGCATTGAGCGTTATATTGTTTCTGCTCAACCTAAATTGACCAAGGGTGCTGAGGCGATGGGTTATTTTGCGGCGAAATTTGAGATGAATTCGGCACGTCAAGCAAATTGTTGGGCATTTAATCTTGTGGTTGAGCCAGGCCCGACGGTTACAGTGGCTAAATCGAATATTCAGATTACAGGCGAGGGTGCGAAGTTAGAAGATTTCGTGCAAATTGCGAACAACCCGCCTTATGTGACCGATGAAGTGCTAGTCACCCAAAAATATGAAGATTTTAAAACGAATTTAACTCGGGCAGCGAGTCGATTAGGCTATTTTGATGCCGAGTTTGTCGAGCATGAAATTCAGGTCAATATTGATGCCCGTCAAGCGGTCGTGAATCTGCATTTTGAAACAGGTAAACGTTATCAATTTGGAGAGGTGAATGTGGAGCAAGAAGTGCTTGCCCCTAAATACCTTAAGCGTTATCTGCGTGTAGAGGCAGGGAAAGCTTATAATTCTGATGAATTATTGCGCCAACAGCGATTATTAGAAAATAGTGGTTACTACAGTGATGTACAAATTAGTAGTAATTATCAAAACGTTGAAAATAATCGTGTACCAGTTGAAATTAAAACTTTGCGTAATAAACGTTATGCTTATACCGGTAAATTAGCGTATGCCTCAGATGATGGTTTTACCATTGAAGGAGGGATGAATGCGCGTTGGGTCAATAATAAAGGACATAAATTAGATTTAGCGTTACTCTATACGCAATCCGGTTATTTAAAAACGGGTTTTAAGTATATCGTTCCATTGTGGGAGCCTGAGCATGAATATGCAGGGGTAGATGTATCTTGGATTAAATCAAAAGACACGATTGATTTTTCTGGTATACCTTTAGCCTCTTATTTAGATCAGCGTAAATTAGAATTTAACTATAATCGACGCACTGAAAGTGATTGGCAACAGACGGCATTTATTTCTTTTTTTGAAGAGAAGTTTCGTTTAGTGATTGATGGTGATTCGATTCCTGATAATACACAACTGACTTTATTAGGTGTACGGGCAAGCAAAACTAAAGCCACTGATCCTTTATATCCAGAAAAAGGTTGGCGATTTTCCGGTGAACTAAAAGGGGCACATAAGAGTGTCTTAAGTGATGATACTCTCATGCAGACTCGACTAGATGCTAAGTATTTACATACCTTTGAAAATCAAGCTAAAGTGATTGCACGTGGTGCTTTAGGTGCAACTTGGGTTGATCAAGACAGTGCTATGCCACAATCGCTAGGCTTTACGACGGGGGGGCAAGATTCTGTGCGAGGCTTTGATTCAAACACCTTAGGGGAGTTGGATGAGTATGGCGAAGTGGCGGGCGCAAAAAACTTACTCGTTACCAGCCTTGAGTATGAGCATCCCCTGACTGAGAAAGTAAGTGCTGCGGTATTTGCGGATGCAGGTAATGCTTTTAATGATTGGGGGAGTTATAAACTGAAGGTAGGTGCTGGGCTGGGCGTACGTTATAAATCACCTTTAGGACCCGTGCGTTTAGACCTCGCTGTACCCAAAGACGATACCAAGGATCTTCATTTTTACTTTAGCTTAGGGCCTGATTTGTGAGGCGTTCAGTCAAGTATTTCATTATTCATCCTTTAGTAACACTATTAGCAATTATTCTGATTGTTTTGCTTACAGTGGCCTTACTTTCAACCACTCAAGTTGGTAGTTCTTTATTAGCTAGTAGTATTCAACAAATTTTACCGGGTCTTCGTTTAAAAGGCGTTGAGGGTACGCTCTTTAATCAAATGAAGGTGCAGAGTATTGAATGGAGCAGTCCAAGTGTTCAATTTGAATTAGAGGAGGCATTTGTCGATTTGGCAATTCAAAAAGTTGCAGTGCCTCCTCAAATTCAAGTTGATAAATTAAGTGGTCAGCGCCTAGTTATTACGATTCCCCCCTCCGAAACAAAACGTACTGACCCGATTACGATTCCTGATATTCGTATTCCTGCCGAAATCGCCCTGGATGATGTTGCTCTTCAAGAGCTGATCATCCAAAGTGGTGAGTTCCAAATGAAATTTAAAGACATTAATTTGCAAGCTTATAACCGCGAAGGTGTGCTGCAAGTGAAAAAACTAGTGGGGAGTTACGTTGATCCACTTGGAGCTCAGGTCAAGATGGATCTTAAGGGCAACATGGGCTTAATGCTGCCCCATCCCACTCAATTAGAAGGGGTAGTGTCTTCTGCAGGCTCAAAATGTGGGAAGGGAGCGCTAAAGCTCACAGCAACCGGTGATTTACCTAATTATCGCTTCCAAGCAGAAGGTCGATGGGCTTATCGAGATTATCCAGAGGCAGATGCAAAGTTAGCAGGAAGCGGTAATTTCGACGAGGTGAGCTTGGACACTGGGCAGTTATTGAGTACCGCTGGGAACTTAAATGTCACTGGTCAATTAACATGGCTACCTGAATTAACTTGGGATGCGAAACTCACAGGTACTGAAGTTAATCCTGCCGCGTTGTTGACAGATTTAAGCGGTTCTTTAGAGGTGGCGGCCGTTTCAAAAGGGCAATTTATTGATGATCAGTTGGTAATGAATTTAGAGGTCAATAAGTTACTGGGGACGCTACGGGATTATCCGCTGGATGCTAGCTTGTCGGTTGGTTTAGATCATGATGCTTTGACCGTTAATTCAATCAATGCCGCGATTGGGCAAAATCGGCTAATCGCTAAAGGCGAGTCTGCGGATGGTTTATTGATTGATTGGGAACTGGATGCACCCTTATTAGAGCAGCTTCATCCTAGTCTAAAGGGTAAATTAGCAGGCAAAGGTAAGCTCTCCGGCAAGATTGATGGTTCAGCTTTTATGCTCGACATTGAGCAGTTAGCGGGGCAGGTTTTAGAATATCCGGTGGAGGCTAAAGGGGGAGTGAGTTTAGCGAATGGTTTATTGACAGCGCGTGAGCTGAATGTGTCGGTGGGTGAAAACCATTTAGCCCTAAATGGAGTTGCAGATGAACAGCAAGGGATTGATTGGGTTTTGGATGCTCAGAATCTCAGTAGTTTATATCCCGATTTGCGGGGCAACTTAAAAGGTAAAGGTAATGCGCAAGGCTTATTAGATGGTTCGCGCTTAGCCCTACGGATTGATGAGCTGACGGGGGAGGTTTTAGAGCGGGCGGTTAAAGCACAAGGCTCCGTGCTATTGCGTGATCAATTAGTCACGGCTAAAGCTTTGCAGCTCGATGTGGGGACTAATCATCTTGAGCTAGATGGGGTGGCAGATGAGGTTCAGGGGATCAATTGGAAGCTTGATGCTAAAGATTTCAGTGAGCTGGTACCTAGCTTAACAGGGCAGTTAGCAGGATCGGGTAATGTACAAGGTTTGTTAGATGGCTCACGATTAGCCTTACGCATTGATAATCTACAGGGTAAGTTATTTGATCAGGCTCTAAAGGGCGTGGGCACTGTATTGGTCAATGACAAAATTCTTACGGCTAAAGCGGTCAACTTGAGTTTAGGAGATAACCAAATTGAATTGGATGGCGTTGCTGATACGACTCAAGGGCTAATTTGGAAACTCAATGCTAAAAATCTTGCGCAAATTTCACCAAAGCTCAAGGGGCATTTGCTAGGGCATGGGAAAGCCGACGGCTTATTAGATGGCTCACGCCTCAGTTTACAGGTTAATGAGCTGGCAGGCTCCGTGCTAGATCAACCAGTGAAGGCTTTAGGGGCACTTAAAATTCAAGATAAAGTTTTATCTGCCCAAGGTGTCCGAATAGAAGTCGCAGATAATCACCTTCGTTTGGAAGGCGTAGCTGATGAGCAAAAAGGCTTAGATTGGGTGGTGGAAGCCCCGAAATTACAACAGTTAATTCCCAGTTTGCCGGGTAATGTTTCAGGTAAAGGTAATTTACAAGGCTTAATGGATGGTTCACGGCTAGCACTGCGTATTGAACGTTTAGCAGGCACAGTGAAGGATTATCCGATCAAAGCAGCCGGTAGTATTCGCATTCAAGATAAGGTGCTCAGTGCCCAAGGTCTGCAGCTTGATGTCGGGGATAACCATCTCAAATTAGAAGGGGTGGCGGATGAAACTAAAGGTTTAGATTGGTCGCTGGATGCGAACAAATTAGTGCAATTATATCCTAGCCTCACGGGCAACTTAAATGGGCGTGGGAATTTTCGTGGGTTATTGGATGGCTCACGCTTCACCCTTAAGGTCGAGCACTTAGATGGAGTGGTGCAAGAGTTTCCTATTCGTGTTGAGGGGCAAATTAAATTAGAAAATAAATTGATAGCTGCTCAAGGTTTGAATCTCGCTGTGGGCAAAAATCAAATTCGTTTAGATGGGGTGGCAGATGAAAAGCAAGGCTTAAGCTGGGTATTAGATGCCAAAGATTTAAGCCAATTAGCACCTGCAGTGAAGGGCGATCTAAAGGGTAAGGGCAAAGCGACGGGTTTATTAGACGGCTCTCGGCTGACCGTCAATATAGATAATCTGACTGGCAATGTACAAAACTTCCCTATTAATGCGACGGGTGAGTTAAAAATTCGTGATAAGCAATTTTCAGCCAAGGGTTTAGCTTTATCCCTAGGCAAAAACCGGATTCAGCTAGACGGAGTTGCCAATGATCCGGCCGGTTTGGCTTGGACTTTAGAGGCTAATGATTTAAGCCAGCTTATTCCTACCGTCAAAGGGGATTTAAAAGGGAATGGGCGCTTACAAGGCGTGTTAGATGCCTCCAAGCTAGCCATAAAGGTTGATAGCCTCAAAGGTAATGTCCAAGGCTTTCCAGTGAGTGCCACCGGTGAGCTTAAGCTCCGTGATAAAGTTGTTACTGCGAATAATGTGTTAGTAGATGTAGGCCAAAATCGCCTACGTTTAAATGGTAGTGCGGGTACCAGTTTAGGTGTCGATTGGGAGTTAGAAGCTAAAAACCTCAGTCAAATCAGTCCTAAACTCAATGGTAATCTTAAAGGTCAGGGACGTTTATCAGGACGCTTAGATGGTAGCCAATTTGATTTAGACGTAGCGAGCCTTAAGGGGCAAATCGAAGGCCGACCCTTGCAGGCGCAAGGCAAGCTTAAAATCCAAGGTAAGCAAATTACCTTACAGTCAGTTAAGGTGTTAGCAGGTGCGAATGAGCTAGAAGCGAATGGCCGAGCCAGTGAACCCTTTGATATTCAATGGCGAATTCAAGCACCCAATTTAGCGCAGTTGTGGCCGGGTTTAAGTGGCAGTTTAAAAGGTGAGGGCTTATTACGAGGCAATTTGGCTCAGCCTCAAGTCCAAGGTAATCTGCAAGGCAGTCAGCTAGGCTATCAGGATTTAAAAATAGCTAAATTATCCTTACAAGCTAATCAAATTGCTGCCCAATATGACCTACGCGGAACTTTAGAAGGCTTACGCCAAGCGAATAATCAAATCAAGCAAGCGGAATTCACCTTACAGGGGCAATTAGTACGCCATACTTTGAATCTTAAACTAGTCCATCAAGCGGGTCGATTAGAGGGGCGGGCTTCGGGGGCTTGGAATGGGCAGCAATGGAAAGGCGTGCTTGAGTCTTTAAACCTGCGGGATACTGCAGCGGGAAATTGGCAGCTCACGAATGCGGTGGGAGTCACTGCTTCAGCCCAAGCGTTTACCTTGGCTAATGCTTGCTTGGTCAATCCGCAAAATGCTCGTATTTGTAGCAAAGCAGATTGGAGTGCGCAGCGCGGTTTGACGGCTAATGGTGTCTTGCAACAAGTGCCGATGAGTCTTGCAAAAGCATTTTTACCCGCTACTGTACAGCTACCCGGGTTAATCAATGCGGATTATCAATTTGAACAACGCGGCGGCAAGCCCTTTGCGCGGGTTAATATCAGCCTACCCGATAATGTTATTGTGTTGCGCACGGACAATAAGCGCACAGAAACCCTGCAATATACTCAAGCTAAAGCCAATTTAGTCCTCAATGATCGTAGCGCTACTCTCCAGGCTCAAATGGATATTCGTGGGCGTGGGCAATTACGCGCAGAGGGTCGCATTGATTTAGCCGCTGAAGGGGGGCAATCTCGTTTAGATGTTAAAGCAACCGTTGCGATGCCAGATATTAGCTGGTTACAAGCCTATTCGCCGCTAGTAGACGAGCTAAAAGGCCAAGTCAATGGTGATGTACGGATTGTTGGTTTACTAAATAAGCCACAGGTAACCGGTAATTTACGCCTGCAGAATGCTTCGCTCTATCTGCCAGAAACCGGCGCTAAAATCGAAGATATTAGTTTAGCCATTCAAGCTAGCCAAGCGGATCAGATGAATATCACGGGCTCTTTGCGAGCGGGGCAGGGCGTGCTCAAAGCGAATGGGGTCTTACGCTTAGCGAATTTACCGAATTGGACGGCGGATTTACGTTTGCAAGGGAGCAATCTGCTGTTAATGAATACCTATGAGGTACAAGGGCAGGTTTCACCCGATTTAACCATTCAAGCAACGCCGAAAACTGTGGTGATTACAGGTAGCCTACGTGTACCCGAGGCAGCGATCAATATTCAAGCATTGCCTGCCAGTGCGAGTGTGCGCTCGGATGACATTGTGTTTGTAGGGCGTACTCAACCCAACTCCGTGCGCAAAAAATTACGAACGCCCCAAGAAGGTGCCGCTATTGATATTCAGCCGAATATTCTAGTGGAGCTAGGCGATAAAGTCCGTATGAATGCGTTTGGTGTTGAAGCGGGCTTAAAGGGTAGGCTGCGTATCTTACGGAATAAACAGGACATCATTGCTGAGGGGGCTTTAGGGGTTGTCGATGGTTTTTATAAGGCTTATGGGCAAAATTTGAAGATCGAGCGCGGACGTTTGATTTTTAATGGGCCGATGACTAATCCAGGGTTAGATGTGCGTGCGACTCGTGAGGTTGAGGATGATATCACCGTGGGCATCAGTTTAGGAGGCACGGTCAAACAGCCAGAATCGACTTTATTCTCTTCACCCCAACAAACCCAAAGTGATACGTTGAGTTATCTATTGACGGGGCGTGCCTTGTCGGGGGTATCGGGTGGGGATACCGCGGTATTAACGCGAGCGATTACCAGTTTAGGTTTAGCTGGTGGGGAAAGTTTAGCTCAAAGTATCGGTGGTAATTTGGGTTTGGATGAGGTTGGGATTAACTCGAATGGGGGCGATTACAAACAAAGTGAATTAGCCCTAGGGAAAAAGCTTGGCTCAAGATTATATGTGAAGTATATTATTGGCCTATTCGATTCGCTGCAGAAAGTTGCAGTTACTTATCAAATTAATAAGCGTCTAGAGCTTGAAGCAACAAGTGGCGCTAACCAAAGTATCGGTTTAATTTATAAACTTGAAACTAATACGGGACCATTTGGTAAGTAGTCGTCAAGGCGAGTAGATTTTAAACATTTTCCGTGAATTTTCTGAAAAAAAGCTCAAGACTTGAGTTGACAAAAGAAAATGATTAAATCACACTATGCGCCTTTCCAGTCGGAGGGGTTCCCGAGCGGTCAAAGGGGACAGACTGTAAATTTGTTGGCTCTGCCTTCGAAGGTTCGAATCCTTCCCCCTCCACCATATTTTTGATTTGGTGCGCACGTTTAGCGTTTCGTACTGATGCGAAATAAAACTAAGCGGGTGTAGTTCAATGGTAGAACCTCAGCCTTCCAAGCTGATGGCGTGGGTTCGATTCCCATCACCCGCTCCAAACTGTGTGGCTGAGTCGTTTAAAAATTTACGCTCTTGTAGCTCAGATGGTAGAGCGCATCCTTGGTAAGGATGAGGTCGGCAGTTCGATTCTGCCCAAGAGCACCAAGTTATTGATCCTTCTTAGGGGTTTTCGAGATGGCAAAGAGTAAATTTGAGCGCACGAAGCCGCACGTGAACGTCGGAACGATAGGTCACGTAGACCACGGCAAGACGACTTTGACAGCGGCCTTGACAGTAGTTCAATCGCGCAAATTTGGTGGTGAAGCGAAAGCATATGACCAAATTGACGCAGCACCCGAAGAAAAAGCACGGGGTATTACCATTTCTACAGCACACGTAGAATATGAATCAGAAAACCGTCACTATGCCCACGTTGACTGCCCCGGCCACGCAGACTATGTTAAAAACATGATCACGGGTGCGGCTCAAATGGACGGCGCGATCCTGGTTTGTTCAGCGGCTGATGGCCCGATGCCACAAACTCGTGAGCACATCCTGTTATCCCGTCAAGTCGGTGTACCCTACATCGTTGTCTACATGAACAAATGTGACCTCGTTGACGATGAAGAGTTGTTAGAACTGGTTGAAATGGAATTACGTGAGCTGTTGTCTAGCTACGAATTCCCTGGTGATGACACCCCGATCATTAAAGGCTCAGCACGTGCGGCCTTAGAAGGTGATACCTCACCGATTGGCGAGCCATCGATTGCTGAACTGATCAATGCCTTAGATACCTACATTCCAGAGCCTGAGCGTGCGATTGACGGTGCATTCTTGATGCCAGTTGAAGACGTCTTCTCGATTTCTGGTCGTGGTACGGTGGTCACTGGACGTATCGAACGGGGCGTGATCAAAGTTGGTGAGACGGTAGAAATCGTGGGTATTCGCCCAACGACTTCGACCACAGTCACGGGCGTTGAAATGTTCCGTAAACTGCTAGACCAAGGTCAAGCAGGTGACAACGTAGGCTTATTATTACGTGGTACTAAGCGTGATGACGTTGAGCGTGGTCAAGTGTTGTGCAAACCGGGCACGATTAAGCCCCACAACAAATTCGAAGCTGAAGTGTATGTTCTATCCAAGGAAGAAGGTGGTCGTCATACCCCGTTCTTCAATGGCTATCGTCCACAGTTCTACTTCCGTACCACGGATGTGACCGGTGCTTGCGAATTGCCAGAAGGTGTTGAAATGGTAATGCCGGGTGATAACGTGAAGATGGTCATCACCTTGATCAATCCGATTGCGATGGAAGAAGGTTTACGCTTTGCGATCCGTGAAGGTGGTCGTACAGTCGGAGCCGGTGTCGTCGCTAAAATTGTTGAGTAAACTAACAATACTCAATTAATTAGTTGCAGAATATGACGGGAGTCTGTAAACTCCCGTCCTCTCGTTTGTTAGGCCAATAGCTCAATTGGCAGAGCGGCGGTCTCCAAAACCGCAGGTTGGGGGTTCGATTCCCTCTTGGCCTGCCATCTTTTAGCAAGATGGCTTTCTACAAATTCTAGCTTATCTTTGTGCAAGTCTTTGTATAAAGTCATTTAGGCTGTTTAGGTTGTATCAAAAAATTATGTCTTCAAAAGTTGAACAACAGACGTCCTCATTCGATACGATTAAACTGATTTTATCATTAGTTTTATTGTTGGTCGGGATTGGTGGTTTCTACTACTTCGATACTTGGAAGGGTGAGCCAGTTTCAGTCTTAATTAGAGTTTTAGGTCTATTAGCTTTTATTGCGGTGGCTGTTGTTATTGCTGCAACCACTGAAAAAGGGCGCAATTTAGTTAGCTTCTTAAAAGACAGCCGGATGGAAGTCCGCAAGATGGTTTGGCCCACACGTGCTGAAACCATGCAGACGACTTTGATGGTGATGGTTATTGTTTTGCTGCTTTCTCTCTTCCTCTGGCTGGTAGATATGCTTCTAGGCTGGGGTGTTAAAACCTTGCTAGGAGGTGGTTGATGGCTAAGCGCTGGTATGTAGTTCAAGCTTTCTCTGGGTTTGAAGGCCAAGTTCAACGCTCTTTAAAAGAGCGAGTGCAGCGTTTTGAAATGCAAGACCAATTCGGTGAGATTTTAGTTCCTACCGAAGAAGTTGTAGAAATGCGTGAAGGCCAAAAGCGCCGTAGTGAACGTAAATTCTTTCCGGGCTATGTTTTAGTTGAAATGGAAATGAATGATGATACTTGGCACATGGTTAAGAATACTGCGCGTGTCTTAGGTTTTATTGGTGGCTCTGGTGATAAGCCTGCCCCGATTACCCAAAAAGAAGTCGACAATATTCTACGTCGCGTGGAAGAGGGTGTTGATAAGCCTAAGCCTAAAGTTTTATTTGATGCTGGTGAAGTCGTACGTGTTAACGATGGTCCGTTTAAAGATTTTAATGGTGTCGTGGAAGAAGTTAACTACGAAAAGAGCCGCCTGTTAGTCGCAGTGCAAATATTTGGTCGCTCAACGCCTGTTGAGCTTGAGTTCTATCAGGTCGAGAAAACCTGATTGCACAACGGGGAGCCGTGAGGCGTTATTACCCATTCATAGGTAAATCAAAATGGCAAAAAAAGTAACCGGCTATATCAAGCTGCAAGTTGCTGCTGGTAAAGCTAACCCAAGTCCACCGGTTGGCCCTGCTTTGGGTCAAAAAGGTGTGAACATTATGGAATTCTGTAAGTCCTTCAATGCTGCTACTCAGGGCATGGAAGTAGGCATGCCGATTCCAGTTGTTATCACAGTCTATAGCGATAAAAGCTTTACTTTTATTACAAAAACTCCGCCGGCTTCAGTCTTACTGAAAAAAGCGATGGGTTTAAAGTCCGGTAGCGCTCGTCCCAATAGCGATAAAGTAGGCAAGATTAATCGTGCGCAATTGGAAGAAATTGCCAAAACCAAAGAGCCAGACTTAACAGCAGCCAATTTAGATGCAGCGGTACGTACTATTGCAGGTACGGCACGTAGCATGGGCTTAGAAGTAGAGGGCGTGTAAATGGCAAAGCTAACTAAGCGTCAAAAAGCAATTCGTGAAAAAGTAGACAGCACTAAAGTTTATCCAGTGACTGAAGCCTTAGATTTATTAAAGTCTTTACCTGCTGCTAAATTCACCGAGAGTGTGGATGTGGCTATCAATTTAGGGGTTGACCCACGTAAATCGGATCAAGTCGTGCGTGGCTCTACCGTCTTACCTAATGGTAATGGTAAAACCGTTCGTGTTGCTGTCTTTACTCAAGGTGCAAATGCAGAAGCTGCTAAAGCAGCTGGTGCAGATATTGTCGGTTTTGATGATCTAGCGGCTGAAGTTAAAGCGGGCAAGATGGATTTCGATGTGGTTATCGCAAGCCCAGACGCCATGCGTGTAGTCGGTCAATTAGGTCAAATCTTAGGCCCTCGTGGTTTAATGCCTAATCCTAAAGTCGGTACTGTAACGCCGAATGTGGCTGAAGCTGTGAAAAATGCTAAATCAGGCCAGGTTCGTTATCGTACAGATAAAGCTGGCATTATTCATTGTGGCATCGGTAATACGACCTTTGGCACTGAAGCGTTAGCACAAAATTTAGCAGCTTTAGTTACTGACCTCGTTAAAATGAAGCCATCTACTTCTAAAGGTATTTATCTGAAAGGTATCGCTGTATCCACAACGATGGGACCTGGCTTAAAAGTAGATCAAGCGAGCGTCACTGCTTAAAAAAGATTTTGAGTTTTTAAACTCAAACCCAAACTTACAAGGATGTAAGTTGCTGAAAGGCATTGAGATATACAAGGCTGTATGTCGTCAAAGACCGCAGGCGTCTTGAATAAGACTTAATCGTTCTGCATGTAATGTAGAGAACCTGCGCAGATGGCGTTTCCCGAGTCAGTCACTGGTTTGGGGCGCTGTTTCCTTCTTGACTTAATTTATTAAGTTGGGATTGATAACTGGTGGTTTATCCACCAAACCAGGAGTAGATAACGTGGCATTAACACTGGAAGAGAAAAAAGAGATTGTCTCTGAAGTGGCCGCAGTTGCTGCAAGTGCTCATTCTGCGGTTGCTGCTGAGTACCGTGGATTGACTGTGTCACAACTCACCACACTGCGCAAAAACGCACGTAAAGGTGGAGTTTATCTAAGTGTAGTGAAGAATAATCTGGCGCGTATCGCTGTTAAAGGTACTGCTTTCGAGTGTATCCAAGACGGTTTGAAAGGCCCACTGATTCTGGCATTTTCTCAAGAAGATCCGGGTTCGGCGGCGCGTCTGGTTAAAGACTTCCTAAAAGACAAAGCCAACGAAAAGTTAGCAGTACAATTCGTCGCTATTGACGGAAAAATGCTGCCTGCTTCTGAGTTGGAGCGTCTGGCGAAATTGCCGACTCGCTCACAAGCAATCGCTACCTTGGCGGCTGCGATTCGTGCGCCTCTTGACAAATTCGCTCGCACACTTGCTGCAGTGCGTGACCAAAAAGCTGAAGCCACTGGCGTTAGCGTAGAGTAATTACTGACAAAGGTTTTGGAGATTTACATGGCCTGTACAAAAGAAGATATGTTGGATGCAATTGCCAACATGACGGTAACTGAAATCGTTGATCTGATTTCAGCGATTGAAGAAAAATTCGGTGTGACCGCTGCAGTTGCAGTGGCTGCAGGTCCTGCTGGTGGCGGTGACGCAGCTCCAGTGGTTGAAGAGCAAACTGAATTCAACGTGATCATGAAGAGCTTCGGCGCTAACAAGATCAATGTTATTAAAGCTATCCGTGGTATCACCGGTCTGGGCTTGAAAGAAGCGAAAGACATGGTGGAAGGCGTACCTTCTACTGTTAAAGAAGGTGTCTCTAAGGAAGAGGCTGCTAAAGTTAAGAAAGAACTGGAAGATGCAGGTGCTGAAGTCGAGCTCAAGTAGTCTTGAGGCTAGGATGATTTTAAGCAACTTCTAGTCGCTCTAAAGTTCACAAGGCTGGCAGTGTTTTGCACTGTCGGCCTTTTGTCGCTTGTCAGACATTAAATGACAGAAAAGATTTCGATTCCAGTTGAGGAAGCATAATGGGACTAAGTTACACTGAGAAAAAACGGATCCGCAAAGATTTTGGCAAACGTGAGCAGATTCTGGAAGTACCTGACCTGTTAACTATTCAGTTGGAATCTTATCGGCAGTTCCTACAACTTGATCGGCCTGTGCAAGAGCGTTCTGCTACAGGGCTGCATGCTGCCTTTTCTTCAGTCTTTCCGATTGTAAGTTACAATAACTATATCACACTTGAATATGTAGATTATCGGTTAGCTGAACCGGTGTTTGATGTTCATGAATGCCAATTACGTGGTTTAACTTATGCTGCCTCCTTACGGGTTAAATTACGTTTAGTGATTCATGATAAAGAAGCACCTGTTGAGGCCAAAGTCGTTAAGTCGATTAAAGAGCAAGATGTTTATTTAGGTGAACTGCCATTAATGACCGATAAGGGTACTTTTATTATTAATGGTACTGAGCGGGTTATTGTCTCGCAATTACATCGTTCACCCGGGGTATTTTTTGAACATGACAAAGGTAAGTCGAATACTGCAGGCAAGTTATTGCATAGCGCCCGCGTGATTCCTTATCGTGGCTCATGGTTAGATTTTGAATTTGATCCTAAAGACAGTATTTATGTACGGATTGACCGTCGTCGTAAATTAGCCTCGACCATTCTATTACGTGCTTTGGGGATGGAAAATGAAGCTATCCTTGAATACTTCTTCGAGAATGTCAAAGTTCATCTTTTAGATAAAGGCGTTGAAATTGATCTAGTGCCTGAGCGTCTACGGGGTGAATTAGCTGCTTTTGATATTTTATTAGATGGAAATGTGATTGTTGAAACCGGACGCCGGATTACTGCTAAGCATATTCGCCAATTAGAAAAAAGTGGCATCAGTAAATTAGCAGTACCTGAAGAGTATATGTATGGCAAGGTATTGGCTAAAAATATTATTGATACGTCTACGGGTGAGTTAGTGGCAGAAGCCAATGCAGAACTCACTGAAGAGTTGATCAATAAGCTTCGCGATAATGGGGTTGAGAGTTTCGATATTCTCTATACCAATGAATTGGATCGTGGTCCATTTATTTCAAATACGTTGAATATTGATCCAACTCGTACTCGTTTAGAAGCGCAGATTGAGATTTATCGCATGATGCGCCCCGGTGAGCCACCCACCAAAGAATCAGCTGAAAGTTTATTCAATAACTTATTCTTCACTGAAGATCGTTATGATTTATCAGCCGTCGGGCGGATGAAGTTTAACCGTCGTTTAGGTCGTGAAGATTCCGTGGGTAGCGGTGTTTTAGATCAAGCGGATATTTTAGCGGTACTAAAAAAGCTGATTGATATTCGTGATGGTCGTGATGATGTCGACGATATTGATCATTTAGGCAATCGTCGGATTCGTAGCGTGGGCGAGATGGCTGAGAATGCCTTCCGTGTGGGCTTGGTTCGTGTTGAACGTGCTGTCAAAGAGCGTTTGACGATGGCTGAAAGTGAAGGCTTAATGCCACAAGAGTTAGTCAACTCTAAGCCAGTTTCAGCGGCGATCAAAGAGTTCTTTGGCTCTAGCCAATTGTCACAGTTTATGGATCAAAACAATCCATTATCTGAAGTGACACATAAACGCCGTATTTCAGCTTTAGGCCCTGGTGGCTTGACTCGTGAGCGTGCCGGTTTCGAAGTACGTGACGTACATCCGACCCATTATGGCCGTGTTTGCCCGATTGAAACACCGGAAGGTCCAAATATCGGTTTGATCAATTCGCTGTCGGTGTATGCACGCACCAATGAATATGGTTTCTTAGAAACGCCTTATCGTCGTGTGGTAGATGGTAAAGCCACTCAAGAAATTGATTACTTATCAGCGATTGAAGAATCTCAATATGTGATCGCGCAAGCGAACGCAGATTTAGATGAGAATGGCGCTTTCTTAGACGAATTTGTTAATTGTCGTTATCGCAATGAATTCACCACTATGTCTGCAGACCGTATGCAGTATATGGATGTTTCGCCAAAGCAGATCGTATCGGTCGCTGCGTCCTTGATTCCATTTTTGGAGCATGATGACGCGAACCGTGCTCTGATGGGGTCAAACATGCAACGTCAGGCAGTCCCTTGCTTACGGGCTGAAACAGCTATCGTCGGTACGGGGATGGAGCGTGCGGTGGCGGTGGACTCAGGTTCGACGGTTGCTGCGCGTCGGGGTGGAGTGATTGATTCAGTGGATGCAGGCCGTGTGGTCGTGCGCGTTCATGATGCTGAAGCGGATGAGCGTGGTGGGGTTGATATTTATAACCTGATTAAATATACCCGTTCTAATCAAAACACCTGTATTAATCAACGCCCAATTGTCAAAGTAGGCGATGTGGTTGCGCGGGGTGACGTATTAGCAGACGGTTCTTCAACCGATCTAGGCGAGTTGGCTTTAGGACAGAATATGTTCATCGCTTTCATGCCTTGGAATGGTTACAACTTCGAAGACTCGATTTTGTTATCAGAGCGGGTGGTAGATGAAGACCGTTATACCACGATTCATATTGAGGAAATGTCTTGCCTTGCGCGTGACACGAAATTAGGCCCTGAAGAAATCACGGCGGATATTCCTAATGTCAGTGAAAGCTTATTAGCGAAGCTAGATGAGTGCGGGATTATTCATGTCGGTGCTGAAGTGAAGCCGAATGACATTCTAGTGGGTAAGGTTACGCCTAAAGGTGAAAGCCAATTAACCCCAGAAGAAAAGTTATTACGTGCAATCTTCGGTGAAAAAGCTTCGGATGTTAAAGATAGTTCACTGCGCGTACCGACTGGTATGACGGGTACGGTCATTGATGTGCGTGTCTTTACTCGTGATGGTGTTGAGCGGGATGCTCGTGCTTTAGCGATCCAAGAAGAGGACTTGAAAAAGGTTCGTAAGGACTTATTAGATGAGTTACGCATCTATGAAGGTGACGTCTTTGCGCGGGTCTCTAAAATGGTGGTCGGCCAAGTGGCGGATGGCGGTTTGAAAGGCTTGAAAGCAGGGACGGTGGTAACTCAAGAGCAATTAGCAGCGGTGCCTCGTCATGAGTGGTTCTCTTTACGCATGCAAGATGACAACTTAAATGTGCAATTAGAAGCTTTAGCGACTCAGATGTCTGACAAGAAGAAAGAGTACGAAATTCGCCTACAAAAACAACGTGATAAGTTGACGGCGGGTGATGATCTAGCCCCCGGTGTCTTGAAAATGGTTAAGGTCTATGTCGCGGTAAAGCGGCGGATGCAACCCGGTGACAAGATGGCAGGCCGTCATGGTAACAAGGGTGTGGTTTCACGTATTGTTCCTGTCGAAGATATGCCTTATTTGGAAAATGGACAAACAGTTGACATTGTTCTGAATCCTTTGGGCGTTCCTTCACGGATGAACGTCGGTCAAGTTTTAGAGACTCACTTGGGTTGGGCTGCGAAAGGCTTAGGGCAGAAAATTGGCCGCATGATTGATGCGAAAGCCAAAGTTGATGAAATGCGCAAGTTCCTGACTGAGATTTATGAAACCGGCGGTAATCCACGCCAAGGTGATTTGTCTGAAATGACAGACACTGAAGTTCTGGAAATGGCGGGCAATCTGCGTAAGGGTGTGCCAATGGCCACGCAAGTCTTTGACGGTGCGGATGAAGCCGAGATCAAAGCGATGTTACGCCTAGCAGATTTGCCAGAAAGTGGTCAGGCACGTTTATATGACGGTCGTACGGGTGATGCCTTTGAGCGTAAAGTCACGGTTGGCTATATGCATATGCTGAAATTGAACCACTTAGTCGATGACAAAATGCATGCGCGTTCAACTGGGCCTTATAGCTTAGTCACTCAACAACCTTTGGGCGGTAAAGCACAATTTGGTGGTCAGCGCTTTGGTGAGATGGAGGTCTGGGCACTGGAGGCTTATGGGGCGGCTTATACCTTGCAAGAAATGCTCACCGTGAAGTCAGACGATGTGAATGGCCGGAATAAGATGTATAAAAACATCGTGGATGGTGATCATTATATGGAAGCCAGCATGCCTGAGTCCTTTAACGTCTTGATGAAAGAAATCCGTTCTCTCGGTTTAAATATCGAGCTGGAAAGAGAGTAATTTGAGCGAATACAGCAGGCGGAAAAATAGCGATGAAAGATTTATTAAACCTTTATAAGCAACAGCAGGAAATTCAGGAGTTCGATGCCATTCGTATCGGCCTCGCTTCCCCTGAAGTGATTCGTTCATGGTCTTATGGTGAAGTAAAAAAACCAGAAACCATTAACTACCGTACTTTTAAGCCAGAACGGGATGGCTTGTTCTGTGCAAAAATCTTTGGTCCAGTCAAAGATTTTGAGTGCTTATGCGGTAAGTATAAGCGCTTGAAGCATCGTGGCGTAGTCTGTGAAAAGTGTGGTGTTGAAGTCACCCAAACTAAAGTACGGCGTGAGCGCATGGGGCATATTGATCTAGCCAGCCCTGTTGCGCACATTTGGTTTTTAAAGTCCTTGCCTTCGCGTATCGGCTTAATGCTGGATATGACCTTACGTGATATTGAACGTATTCTCTATTTCGAGATTTTCGTTGTCACTGAACCTGGTATGACCACTTTAGAGCGGGGTACGCTGCTCTCTGATGAGGCTTATTTAGAGGCTGTCGAAGAGTTTGGTGATGAGTTCGAAGCAAAAATGGGTGCTGAAGCCATTCAGGACTTATTGAAGGGAATCGACCTCAAGCACGAAATCTCTAAAATGCGCGAAGAGATCAATGAAACGGGTTCTGAGACTAAACTGAAGCGTTTAGGTAAGCGCTTGAAGGTCATGGAGTCTTTCGTATCTTCAGGGAATCGTCCTGAATGGATGATTATGGATGTGTTGCCGGTATTGCCACCGGATTTACGCCCCTTAGTCCCTTTAGATGGTGGTCGTTTTGCGACTTCAGATCTGAATGATTTATATCGCCGTGTGATCAATCGTAACAACCGTTTGAAGCGCCTGTTAGAGCTGAATGCGCCTGATATTATCGTGCGTAACGAAAAGCGCATGTTACAAGAATCAGTGGATGCACTCTTAGACAATGGTCGTCGGGGTCGTGCGATTACCGGTTCTAACAAGCGCCCTTTGAAATCCTTGTCGGATATGATTAAGGGTAAGCAAGGTCGTTTCCGGCAAAATCTTTTGGGTAAGCGGGTTGACTACTCAGGGCGCTCAGTCATCGTGGTTGGCCCGACTTTACGTCTGCATCAATGCGGTCTGCCAAAGAAAATGGCTTTGGAATTATTCAAGCCGTTTATTTTCGGTAAGCTGCAACGCCGTGGTTTAGCCACGACGATTAAGGCCGCTAAAAAATTAGTGGAGCGCGAAACGGCTGAGGTTTGGGATATTCTTGCTGAAGTGATTCGTGAGCATCCGGTCTTACTGAACCGTGCACCGACTCTCCACCGTTTGGGCATTCAAGCCTTTGAGCCGGTTTTGATTGAAGGTAAGGCGATTCAGTTGCATCCGTTAGTCTGTTCTGCGTTCAATGCGGACTTCGATGGCGACCAAATGGCGGTGCACGTGCCTTTGTCATTGGAAGCACAGCTTGAAGCACGTAGCTTGATGATGTCGACCAATAACGTCTTGTCACCTGCCAATGGTGCGCCGATTATTGTACCGTCTCAAGATATTGTCTTGGGCTTGTATTATATGTCACGGGAAGCGATTGGGGCGAAAGGCGAGGGCATGATCTTTGCTGATCCTCAAGAAGCGCAACGTGCTTATGAAACGGGTAATGCCTCTTTACATGCCAAAGTTAAAGTTCGTATTACCGATTATGTGAAAGAAGAAAATGGTGAGTTCACTAAGCGGACACGCTTAATTGATACAACGGTTGGTCGGTCGATTTTGACCACGATCATGCCTAAAGGCTTGCCATTTGAGATCTTTAATACGGTCTTAAAGAAGAAAGCAATTTCACGCCTGTTGGACGAGTCCTATCGTCATGTCGGGATGAAAGAGGCGGTTATCTTCGCTGACCAATTGATGTATACCGGTTATCGTTATGCCACGCGCTCAGGGGTTTCTTTCTGCGCGGATGATATGATTATTCCTGAGAAGAAAGTACAACTCTTGGCTGAAGCGGATGATGCAGTGAAAGAAATTGAACTGCAATTCGCAGGCGGTTTAGTCACTCAAGGCGAGCGCTATAACAAGGTTGTTGATATTTGGGCGAGTACCAATGAAAAAGTCGCCAAAGCGATGATGGAAAAAATTGGTAATGAGTCCGTGGTTGATGCGGAAGGTAAAACGGTAACGCAGCCTTCTTTCAACTCCATCTTTATGATGGCCGATTCGGGTGCGCGGGGTTCTGCAGCACAGATTCGTCAGTTAGCGGGGATGCGGGGATTGATGGCGAAGCCGGATGGCTCGATCATTGAAACACCCATTACTTCTAACTTCCGTGAAGGTTTGACAGTATTACAATACTTCATCTCAACGCACGGTGCGCGGAAAGGTCTGGCGGATACTGCACTGAAGACAGCGAACTCCGGTTATTTAACCCGTCGTTTAGTCGATGTTGCTCAAGATATGGCGGTCATTATGGATGACTGCGGGACGACTCAAGGCATGTTGATGCGTCCGATTATCGAAGGCGGTGATGTCGTTGAAGGCTTGGCAGAGCGTGTCTTAGGGCGTGTTGCAGCACAAGATGTGGTTCGTAATGATGAGGTGGTATTACCGGCAGGTACTTTGATTGATGAAGAGTGGGTTGAGCGAATTGATCAACTCGGTATCGATGAAATTATTGTGCGTTCAGGTATCACTTGCGAATCCCGTTATGGTGTTTGCCGCCAATGCTATGGCCGTGATTTAGCACGCGGTATTTTGGTTGGCAAAGGTGAGTCTGTTGGGGTTATTGCTGCTCAATCTATCGGTGAGCCGGGTACACAGTTGACCATGCGTACTTTCCATATCGGTGGTGCTGCTAGTAGAGCGGCGGCTGAAAGTGGTATTGCGGTGAAATCAGCGGGTAAAGTCCATCTGATCAACGTTAAAACAGTCCGTAATGAGCAAGGTAACTTGGTTGCTGTCTCTCGTTCAGGTGAACTGGGGATTGTCGACGATAATGGCCGTGATAAGGAACGTTACAAATTACCGTATGGTGCAACTTTAAAGGTGCATGAAGGTGATACGGTCACAGCAGGGCAAACTGTTGCGCAGTGGGACCCGCATACCCATCCAATTATCTCTGAGGTGTCAGGTCGTATCGACTTTATCGACTTCATTGATAATGGCACGGTACAAACCAAGGTTGACGATATTACGGGTCTGTCTTCGATTGAAGTAATGGATCCAAAGAGCCGCCCAAGCAGCGGTCGTGATTTACGTCCTACGGTACGTTTATTGGATGAGCATGGCGATAGTATTTTCTTTGAAGGTACTAAAATTCCAGTCCAATACCCTTTACCGGCTGGAACTATTGTCACCACCACGAATGGGGCGAGTGTGAAAGTCGGTGAGGTTGTCGCTCGTCTGCCACAAGCTTCGTCTAAGACTCGTGATATTACCGGTGGTTTGCCACGGGTTGCAGACTTGTTTGAGGCACGCCGTCCTAAGGATGGAGCTATTCTGGCTGAAAAAACCGGTACGATTTCTTTTGGTAAGGAAACCAAGGGTAAGCAGCGGATTATTATTACCGAGGAAGATGGTGAGCAATACGAAGAGTTGATTCCAAAATGGCGTAATCTCGATGTATTCGAGGGCGAGAAGGTGAAGCGTGGCGAGGTGATCGCTGATGGTGAGCCTAATCCGCATGATATTTTGCGTCTATTGGGGGCAACAGCGCTAGCTGAATACTTGGTAAAAGAGATCCAAGACGTTTATCGTCTGCAGGGTGTAAAAATCAACGACAAGCATATTGAAGTCATCATTCGACAAATGATGCGTAAAGTTGATGTGATTGACCCCGGTGACAGTGATTTCTTACGGGGCGAGCAAACCGATTATTGGCGAGTAGTAGCTGCTAATAAGCAGCTGTTAGAAGAGGGTAAGTTGCCGATCAAGTTTGATCGAGTCTTGATGGGGATTACGAAAGCTTCCTTAGTCACGGACTCCTTCGTATCAGCAGCTTCCTTCCAAGAAACTACGCGGGTCTTAACGGATGCAGCTGTGCGGGGCGCACGTGATGAATTACGTGGCCTGAAGGAAAATGTCATTGTCGGTCGCTTGATTCCAGCCGGGACAGGCTTGGCTTATCATGAAGCGCGTCGGCGTCAGCGTGATCCATTTGCTTTAGAAGATGCCTTTGCAGTGCGTCATGAAAGTTTCAGCAGCGCATCGGATGAGGCTTATGAAGCTGAATAAGGTAGTTTCGGTTCGATAAATTTTTACTCCTACTCAGTCGTATGAGGCTAAGTAGGAGGATTAATGACTGGGTTTGGTAATCTTGCCTTGACAGAAGCTTGTACCATCCCTAAAATCTTGCGACCTTAGACAGACCGGATATTCGGTCTGTTGTTTTTATGGGGTATCGCAAGCAAAGCATATCCTCATGTGGGTTAGGAGAAATTTTTTTAATGGCAACGATTAACCAGTTGGTGCGCAAGCCGCGCAAAAGCATAGTTGATAAAAGCAACGTGCCTGCTCTTGAAGCATGCCCGCAACGTCGTGGTGTTTGCACACGTGTGTACACGACTACCCCAAAAAAGCCGAATTCGGCATTACGTAAAGTAGCGCGTGTACGCTTAACCAATGGTTTTGAGGTCACTAGCTATATCGGTGGTGAGGGCCACAACCTGCAAGAGCACTCTGTCGTGTTAATTCGCGGCGGACGTGTAAAAGATTTGCCAGGTGTGCGTTATCACACTGTCCGTGGCAGCCTTGATACACAAGGTGTTAAAGACCGCAAGCAAGGCCGCTCTAAATACGGCACTAAGCGTCCTAAGAAGTAATTGAATAGAGATCCTAGAAATGCCTAGAAGAAGAGAAGTCCCCAAACGCGAAGTGTTGCCAGATCCGAAATTCGGCAGTGAAATGCTCAGCAAATTCATGAATGCTGTCATGAAAGACGGCAAGAAAGCAGTTGCTGAAAAAATCATTTATGGTGCTTTAGACGAAATCGCTCAAAAGAAGGGCGGCGACGGTATGAATGTACTAAGTGATGCTTTAGATAATGCGCGTCCTGCTGTGGAAGTAAAGGCTCGCCGTGTCGGTGGTGCTACTTATCAAGTACCGGTTGAAGTGCGTCCTTCTCGTCAAAACGCTTTAGCAATGCGTTGGTTGATTGATGCAGCGCGTAAACGTGGTGAAAAATCAATGGCACGCAAATTAGCGGGCGAGTTGATGGATGCCGCTGAAAAGCGTGGCTCAGCAGTGAAGAAGCGTGAAGATACGCATCGTATGGCTGAAGCAAATAAGGCCTTTGCGCATTTCCGTTGGAATTAATTGGAAATAGCCCGTGTCACGTAAAACACCTATAGAACGCTATCGTAATATCGGCATCATGGCTCACATTGATGCAGGTAAGACGACGACGACTGAGCGGGTTTTATTTTATACGGGTGTATCGCATAAAATCGGCGAAGTTCATGATGGCGCAGCTACTATGGACTGGATGGAGCAAGAGCAAGAGCGAGGTATTACTATTACCTCGGCGGCTACGACTTGCTTTTGGTCGGGTATGGATCAACAGTTTGATCAGCACCGTATCAATATTATTGATACTCCCGGCCATGTTGATTTTACGATTGAAGTAGAGCGCTCTTTACGTGTCTTAGATGGTGCAGTGGCTGTGTTCTGTGCAGTGGGTGGTGTCGAGCCGCAATCAGAAACAGTTTGGCGTCAAGCGAATAAATACCATGTACCGCGTGTCGCATTCGTCAATAAGATGGATCGAGCGGGTGCAAATTTCTTGCGTGTTGTTGAGCAAATCAAAACCCGCCTAGGTTCTACGGCAGTGCCCGTTCAGTTGCCGATTGGGGCTGAAGAGGACTTTACGGGGGTCGTTGATTTAGCTCGCATGGAAGCCATCTACTGGAGTGATGCGGATATGGGCATGAGCTATACCGCTAAGCCTATTCCAGAAGAGATGTTAGCAGCTTGTCAAGCATGGCGTGAGTACATGGTTGAAGCAGCGGCTGAAGCCGATGAAGCTTTGATGGATCAGTATTTAGAGTCGGGTGAATTATCGGTTGAGGATATTCACCGTGGCTTACGGTTACGTGCTTTGTCTGGCGAAATTGTACCGGTCTTATGCGGTTCGGCCTTTAAAAATAAAGGTGTGCAAGCCGTTTTAGATGCTGTCGTGCATTATTTACCAGCACCCGTTGATGTACCTGCGATTAAAGGTATCACCGATGATGCTAAAGAAACTCCAGCTGAACGTCATGCCTCAGATACTGAACCGTTTGCGGCTTTAGCTTTTAAAATTGCTACTGATCCGTTTGTAGGTTCTTTAACTTTCTTTCGAGTTTATTCCGGTGTATTGAAAACGGGTGATGTAGTTTTCAATCCGACTAAAGGTAAACGTGAGCGTATTGGCCGTATTATGCAAATGCATGCCAATTCGCGTGAAGAAATTAAAGAAGTGTATGCGGGTGATATTGCAGCGGCAGTCGGTTTAAAAGATGTTACGACAGGTGAAACTTTAAGTGATCTCACTCATGTGATCACTTTAGAAAAAATGGATTTTCCTGAGCCAGTTATTTCGGTTGCGGTTGAGCCAAAGTCTCAAGCAGATCAAGAAAAAATGGGCTTGGCATTAAATCGTTTAGCGCAAGAAGACCCGTCATTCCGTGTACATACGGATCAGGACTCAGGTCAGACGATTATTTCTGGGATGGGTGAGTTGCATCTCGACATTATCGTTGACCGCATGAAACGTGAATTTAAAGTTGAATGCAATGTTGGCGCTCCACAAGTCGCTTATCGTGAAACTATCCGCAAAACAGTGGAAGCAGAAGGTAAGTTTGTGCGTCAGTCCGGTGGTCGTGGTCAATACGGTCATATTTGGTTGCGTTTAGAGCCTTTAGCGGAAGGTGAAGGTTATCAGTTCGAGAATGCGATTATCGGTGGGGTTGTTCCTAAAGAATTTATACCCGCGATTGATAAGGGTGTTCGCGAGCAAATGGGTAATGGCGTTATGGTCGGTTACCCCTTAGTGGATATTAAAGTGACCGCTTTTGATGGCTCGTATCATGATGTGGATTCGAGTGAGTTGGCTTTTAAGATTGCTGGTTCGATGGCTTTGCGCAGTGGCGTATTAGCAGCTGATCCGGTATTACTTGAGCCGATTATGAAGGTTGAAGTGGTCACTCCAGAAGACTATATGGGCGATGTCATGGGTGATTTAAATCGTCGCCGTGGCGTGGTTCAAGGGATGGATGACTCTCCATCGGGGAAGATTATACGTGCGGAAGTGCCATTGAGTGAAATGTTTGGTTATGCCACGGATGTGCGTTCAGCCACCCAAGGGCGAGCTAGCTATTCAATGGAGTTCGCGAAATACGCAGAAGCGCCTGCCAGTGTTGTTCAGGCAGTGTTAAAAAGAAGGTGAAATAAATGGCAAAGAGTAAATTTGAGCGCACGAAGCCGCACGTGAACGTCGGAACGATAGGTCACGTAGACCACGGCAAGACGACTTTAACAGCGGCCTTGACAGTAGTTCAATCGCGCAAATTTGGTGGTGAAGCGAAAGCATATGACCAAATTGACGCAGCACCCGAAGAAAAAGCACGGGGTATTACCATTTCTACAGCACACGTAGAATATG
>JBJOOT010000023.1:0-27058 GCA_046051185.1 Pseudomonadota bacterium
TAAGTCACTCTCTTGAGCGTAGCATGCTTATGGGGTTTTAGTCATGGCGAGTCCAGTTGCCGTTTAAGCTAGCCTAGACGAGCTTAGTGGTGGTAAATCCCGTGAGCCAAGCGTTTTGTATGGCCATACCGAATAACCAAGGTAATTGATCAGCAAACTGCTCAGCCAGCTCATTCATGGTCGCATTATTGTGTACAGCCTTGAGAAAGGCTCCATCCTCATGATTCAAGCTAATTTGATGCAGGCGACGATGTTCACGGAAAACCAGCACTTGCTCGGCAGTATTTAGGTCGATGGCTTCAAAACTGGGCTTATCTGGATAAGGTTCGGTTTGATGAGCTAACCAAATTGAATGTATCGGGGCGGTAGAGCTGATTAAATGTGCCGAAGTGGGGAGCTGAAAGCGTAATTCAGCTTGCTCTTCTGCACTCAAATTTTCTAATTGAGTAAAATCGCTGCTGGCCTGATTGACCGTATGCCAAGCAATATGCCTTGCCCATTCAAGCTTGGTGACTTCTACGATCCACTGTAGTTCGTGTAAAGCGGGATGCTCTGCTAAATAGCTGGCAAAACCTGCGCCATAGTCAGCTAAAAACGGGCTAGTGGGTGGGGATTGATCAATAAAGCTATGCGCTGCCCGTCCAAAAAACTCGGTTCCAACCAATTCAAGGCTAACAGGATAGAGCGACTCTAAATAATCCAACAGAATTCCGTGAGTGCTATTTCGATAAATACCCACCCGTTGTTCACTGGTGAGGCTACCTTGTGTTTTGACCAGCTTTGCGGCGGTAGCTATTTGATCACGTTGAAAAACAGCATGGATTAAATGGTCTTGAAGCTCACGCAAAGGCATAGATATGAGCCTCCGTGGCTTTGTGAGTTTCCGCTAATAGTTCTTCTAAGCTTGGAATATTATTATCCCATTCAATCAAGGTCGGCAATGCACCAAAACGTTGTAGAGCTAGTCTATATAACCCCCAGACGGGATCACTCACTTTATGTCCGTGCGTATCCAGTAAATGAGTGCCTTTATCTTCATAACCCGCTAAATGAAATTGCTGCACCCGTTCAATCGGAATCGAGTCGAGGTATTTGCAAGGGTCAAAATCATGATTAAATGCACTTACATAGATATTGTTAACATCCAGCAAAATCTTGCAGTCCGCCTCTTCAGCCACCGCCGTAATAAATTCCCATTCGGTCAGTGTGGACTGTTGGTATTGCAAATAGCTAGAGACATTTTCGATTACTAAGCGGCGCTCTAAACGGTCTTGGGCTTCACGAATGCGTTGTACGACATGCTTAATAGTTGCTTCAGTATAGGGCAACGGTAATAAATCATGCGATACCCAACCATGGGCTGAAGTCCAGCATAGATGATCCGAAATCCAGGCCGGATTGACTTGATTAGCGAAGGCTTTTAAACGCTGAAAATAGTCTTCATTAAAAGGCTCAGTAGCCCCAAGCGACATCCCGACCCCATGCAGAGTCACTGGATAGTGCTGCGCAATTTCGATGGCATAATCCTGTTGGACGCTACCGGCGGTTAAATAATTATCAGAAAGAATTTCTAGCCAAGGAATCGGTGGCTTTTCAGCAAGAATTTGGTCGATATGCTGAAAGCGTAAACCAATGCCACAACCAAGAATGGGATTTGGAGTCATAGCAGCTGGGGTCAATTAAAAACAAGAAGTATGCAGAAAAAAAGCGAGATAAGCACCGATTACTTACCTCGCAATATGGAGAAACTTTATTCTTTAACCACCGTGCCACCAGTGATTTTCTCACAAGTACCTTTCGGTAAAGTGATCCATTCGCCAGCTTCGCTATCTTTAGCAGCTTTACCCGCACAAGCATGACCATTCGCACCACAATCATTCATGCCTGCTTTGACAATGCCTGCACATTTTTCAGTTTCTGGTTTTTTATCTTCGGCGGTGGCAACGCTTAAGGCCGCACTCAAGCCAATCGCCATTAAAGTCGCGGTAATGATTTGTTTGTTTTGCATGCTGTCAGTCCTCGTTAGTGTTTAAATTTAATGTTTAAAAATGAGAGCTTAGATGGATTCAACGAATCTTGCTATTAGTACGGATAACAGCACTGTATACGCAGCGAGTTTGTGATTGGATGCAGTGCGTCTAAAGTTTTTTGCTAAATTTTGATAAATACCGTCGTCAAGTCTCAAGCGACACTAACCAGTGACACTAATGAGACTAATTCGTTTGCCAAACTACGTCAGTGGTTAGCATATAGCCAATCCCGTAGACGGTTTTAATAATGCGAGGATTTTTGGGGTCGGTTTCTAGTTTTTTGCGAATCCGGGACATACGTACATCAATACAACGATCAAACGCCGTATCGCGTTCTTGCATCAATTGGTCACGCGAAAGAATCTGACGGGGAGCGCGTAATAGCGTCATTAATAGACCCGCTTCAGCGGCACTCAAAACTTCGCAATGACCTTGTTCATGAGCGAGAGTGAGTGTACTGACATGAAAAGTCCAATCATCAAAACTGGCTTGTTGGGTTTGAGGGCTATCGTTCAGGACGGCTGCCATTTTATCCAAGCGCCGCAGAATACTATTGGTGCGGGCGACTAGCTCACGCGGGTCGAAAGGTTTACTGATGTAGTCATCCGCTCCGAGTTCTAAACCTAAGACTTTATCGGTGAGGCTATCACGCCCTGAGAGGATAATAATCCCCATACTATTATTGTTCATGAGTTGCTTCACCAGATTGAGTCCGTCCATATCAGGTAAGCCAAGATCAATAATACAAATATCCGGCGGCTGCTTTTTTAGTGCATAGAGGGCTTGTCCGCCAGTGCGAAAGGTTTGGGTTTGATGGCCATAGCGGGCTAATTCATGAGTCACTAGCTTACAGATCTCGGCTTCATCATCAATCACATAAACTAGTTTTCCGGCCTTCATGAACTTCTCCTCCTTTAGCGGCACGCCACAGCGCAAGGGCTAAGCTCGCTTGATCAAAGGGCTTGCGCAATAAGGGGAAGTCTAAGCTGGGTGACTCTTCAGGGTCAATTGCTGGTGAATAGCCGCTAACCAGTAAGATTAAGCTTTGAGGCTTAAGTTGATGCAATTGCATCGCAAGGTATTTGCCATCTAAGCGTCCGGGTAACATTAAATCCGAAATTAAACCGTCTAAGCGTGGGATGGAATTAATGAGTTTCACGGCTTCATCCGCATCAGCCGCTTCTAAAACATTTATACCTAAATCTAATAATTGGCTACGAATCACCGCTCGCACATCGGCATTATCGTCAACCACCAGCAACAGTTTGCCCGCCAATAAAGCTTGGATCTCAGCTGGATCAATAGGATCAACTAACGGGCTAGCCGTAGCGACTTTACTGTTAATCGTGGGTAGTAATAAGGCGATGTTTGAGCCGTGCTTGCTGCTTTGAATGCGAATATAACCCTGCGATTGCTTCACAAAGCCATACACCATACTTAAACCTAAACCCGAGTTAGTATTCCCCGTTTTAGTGGTGTAGAAAGGCTCATAAGCGCGTTGATAGGCATCTTCACTAAATCCAGTACCAGTATCACTAATGGTAATCACCACATAATTACCCGCTTTAACGGGTTCATCAAAGGTATCTAAGGTATCAGGGACCACTAGGGTTGCAGTTTTGAAATGCAATTGTCCGCCTTGTGGCATGGCATCGCGAGCATTTAAGGCAAGATTGACTAAGGCGTTTTCTAATAAACTCACATCCACTCGAATATAAGTATGGGGTGCTTGCGCTTGATACGACAAGTGAATGGAATCAGGTAGTGAGCCATGCAGTAATTCAACGGTTTCACTAATACGCTGTTCAATAGCGACGGTTTCCGTTTGTAGTGATTGTCGGCGGGCAAAGGAGAGTAAACGGTGGGTAATATCCGCTCCCCGTCGGGAGGCGCGAATCGCGGGGCTGAGTAATTCATCTAAACCGTCAATTTTTAAATAGCGGTCGCGTGCTAATAATAAATTGCCCAAGATAATTGAGAGCAGATTATTAAAATCATGCGCTAAGCCCCCCGCTAATTGACCCACTGCACTCATACGTTGGGCGCGAGCATTAGTAGCCAATAACTCTTCGGTACGCTGTTTGACTTGAGTATCGAGTGTATCAATATTGTCTTTTAAGCGCTCCACCATACCATCAAAGCTAGCAGCGAGCACACCGACTTCATCAGTACTATTAATGCCACTTTTAGCGGATAAATCACCGGAGCTAACGCGCCGTGCTGTGGCGGCCAATTGTTCTAAGGGTTGGGTAATACGATTCACAAAGAAATAGGCTAAACCTAAAGCCGCAAGCAAAGTGATGATTGCCAGCGTCAGAATGCGACTACTGAGTTTATCTGAGCTGCTACTCAATTCATCTAAATAAACCGAGGAGCAAATATACCAATCAAAACCCTGTAAATGGCGTACCAGTGACAATTTTTCATATACATAATTGCCCGGATCATTAGGCTTATCCCATAAATAATGTAATTCACTACCCGTATCAGCAACGCGCTTTAAGTCATCGGCAATTTTGTTCCGGCTCAAAGGATTAATTAACTCGGCAATATCTTTCTGATCAATATTTGCATTGGGATGAATCAGCATTTGATTGTGCGCATCAAAAATGAATAGATAGCCTGTTTTAGCGACTTTAATCTCGGTGAGTGCCTTACGTAATTCATTAATAGCGCGATCTTTACGCTGCTGAATTTCTTTTGCTAAATCATCTAGAAAGACACCAGCTCCCATCACAAAACCCCATTCAGGGTAGTTTTTGACATAGGAATATTTATCTAAAGCTTGTGCACCTCTAGGGCGTAGCCATTGATATTCATAGAAACCTTCACCATCACGTATCGCATTATTGATCAGCTTAGGCACAATCGAACTACCGGCTTCATTTATGGTGTCGTGCATATTTTTTTGATGAAAGCGCGGGTCAGGGTGCGAGAGCATATTGCCTTGATAATCCGCAATCCAAATATAATCTTGATTGCCATAATTAAAATGGCGAATAGTTTCATAGGCTTGGCTGAGGGCTAGTGCACGGTTTTGGTTTTGAGCTTGTGCCGTTTGTAGCACGCTTGCAAGATAAGATTCGGTGATCGAAACCGCGACCTTCAGTTGTTGTTGATGGGATTTGAGGGTTTGGGTGCGATAATCCTCCACATTCGCATACATCCGACTAGCGAGTTCAAAGACATTATTCAGGGCAGTTCGACTCGCATTGCGTTCAATTTCAAATACAGTCTGCTTAATCAGTGGTACTGAGTACATATAAATAAACACAAAAGTGGCTAATAAAATGCTCAGTAGCAGTAAAAAGAACTGCCGTGATAATCGCGAATTTAAAGGTTTAAGCCGATACATGCGCTGCTTGCTCCTTAAGCTAGAGGCCTAACAGTACAAGCAAAAAGATTCACTCGCCTAGTGCTAAGTTAAAGAAAATTAAGGTTTTTAAGGTATTTTTGTTGCGCAACAATTCGTTACATTCTTGCAATACTGTCGCAAACATCAGGCCTTAAGATCAGCCCGCAAGTGATTGGAGGAGCCAATACATGAGCGAGCAAATTATTCTGGAAACTCGAAATCTTACCAAAGGTTTTAAGGGTTTTACTGCGGTGGATAAGGTCAATTTACAGATTCAGCGTGGCCATATTCATGCCTTAATTGGCCCCAATGGTGCGGGCAAAACCACGGTTTTCAATCTACTTACTAAGTATCTAATCCCCAGTTCTGGGCAGATTCTTTTCAAGGGTAACGATATTATTGCCTTGGAAGCCTCCAAAATTGCGCAATTAGGTTTAGTGCGTTCGTTCCAAATTTCTGCAGTGTTCCCCAAACTCACCGTCTTAGAAAATGTGCGGATTGCGCTGCAGCAAAAGGCAGGTAATAGCTTCCAATTTTGGAAATCAGACAAAGTTTTAAATCGCCTCAATCCACGTGCTGAAGAGTTATTAGCCTCAGTGGGCTTATTGGATTTTGCTAAAGCCACCACACTCGATTTGCCCTATGGACGTAAACGCGCTTTAGAAATTGCCACTACCTTAGCTCTCGATCCTGAAATGCTGCTCCTTGATGAACCCACTCAAGGTATGGGGCATGAGGATGTTGCCGTCGTCGCGAATCTGATTAAAAAAGTCTCAGCAGAGCGAACCATTTTAATGGTTGAACACAATCTGCATGTGGTTTCACAGCTCGCAGATCGGATTACGGTTTTGCAACGTGGGGCGGTATTAACCGAAGGCGATTATGCCAGTGTTTCAGCCGATCCACGGGTGAAAGAAGCTTATCTGGGGGTAGCCGCTGATGAGGAGGTGGCCGCATGAAAATAGGGCATGGCGATGAAAAATTAAGAGTCAGTGATCTGCATGCCTTCTATGGCGAATCACACATTCTGCATGGTATTGATTTGCATGTGAATCAAGGCGAATTAGTCACGCTCCTAGGTCGTAATGGCTCTGGGCGCTCCACCACCTTGAAAGCCATTATGAATATGGTGGGGCGGCGTAGTGGCAGCATCAATATTAATGGAACGGAAACGATCGGCTTACCCGCGCATCGGATTGCTCATTTAGGCATTGGCTTTTGCCCTGAAGAGCGCGGGATTTTTTCCAGCCTGAATGTCGAAGAGAATTTATTGCTCCCGCCGACGGTGCGTAGCGATGGCATGAGTCTGGATGAAATCTATCAGATGTTTCCGAATCTGTATGAGCGTCGTACTAGCCAAGGTACACGTCTTTCGGGGGGGGAGCAGCAAATGTTGGCTTTAGCCCGCATTCTGCGTACCGGCGCGAATATCTTATTGCTGGATGAAATCACCGAAGGCTTAGCCCCCGTGATTGTAAAAAAACTCGGCGAAGTCCTCATCCAACTCAAGCGCAAAAATCTCACCATTTTACTTGTTGAGCAGAATTTCCATTTTGCCGCACCCATCGCGGATCGGCATTACGTGATGGAGCATGGGCAAATTGTGGAAGAGGTTCAACAGTCTGAATTAGCGGCAAAAACTGAATTATTAAACACCCTGCTTGGGGTGTAAGCATACATTTACTGGGAGAAGAAGATCACTATGAACAAGCTCGTATTAGCAACGGCAGTTGCCTTGGGTTTAGCACTTAGCAATGTTTATGCTGAAGGCATTTCCGATGACAAAGTAAAAATTGGGGTATTAGCCGATATGGGTGGCACTTATGCGGATGTCTGCGGTAAGGGTTGCGTCGCTGCTGTGGAAATGGCGGTGGCGGATTTTGGTGGCAAGGTTTTAGATAAACCTATCGAAGTGGTGTCAGCCGATGACCAAAACAAGCCCGATATTGGCTCAGCCGTCGTACGTGAGTGGCTGGATAAAGACAAAGTGGATGCCGTTGGTGGGATTGTGGCGTCCTCCGTCGGTTTAGCTGCCGCTAAAGTGACCAATGAGGCCAAAAAGCCCTTATTGATTTCAACGGCGGGTAGTACCGCATTCACTACTAAGCAATGCTCACCTTATAACGCCCACTGGACTTATGACGTGGTTGCTTTGGCGAATGGTACGGTGAAGCCTTTGGTCGCAGCGGGTAAGAAAAAGTGGTTTTTTATCACAGCGGATTATGAATTCGGTCATGCTTTAGAAAAAGTTTCAACAGGCGTTATTGAAAAGAATGGTGGTCAGGTTGTGGGCAGTGTGAAAGTGCCTTTAGGTACGACGGATTACTCTTCTTATATCTTACAGGCACAATCCTCTGGGGCAGATGCGGTGGCTTTAGCCAATGCGGGTAAAGATTTCGTGAACTCTTTAAAGGGTGCGAATGAGTTTGGTTTAAGCAAGCAAGCGACGATGGTGGGGTTATTGGTGTTTTCTTCAGACGTTCAAGCCCTCGATCCGGCTTTGATTGCGGATATGCGTTTGACGACGGGTTTCTATAGCGAAATGGATGACAAGACCAAAGAATGGTCAAAACGCTTCAAAGAAAAATTTGGTAAGACCCCTACGATGGGGCAAGCAGGCGCTTATTCCGCCACGATGCATTATCTGAATGCCGTCAAAGAAGCGGGTACGGATGAAGGGGATGCGGTGATGGCAAAAATGAAAGCTAGTAAACCGGATGATTTCTTTGCACGCAATGCCGAGTTTCGTGCAGATGGGCGCATGGTGCATGAGATGTATCAAGTACGGGTGAAGAAGGCCGATGAGCGTGCAAATGAAGATGACATCTTTGCCCTAGAGCAAACCTTAGCAGGCAATGATGTGTATCTGCCAATGGACGATGCTTGTAATTTCAGCAAAAAATAATCCCTAAGGTATAACCCTAGCAACTAAGATCTCCTCCTTATTGCTAGGGTTGATACCCTCAGCAGAGTAGTGTTTATGGATACAATTCTTGGTATCAATCCGGTCGCTTTGTTCGGGCAATTGCTGGTTGGGCTGATCAATGGCTCATTTTATGCACTGCTCAGCTTAGGGCTTGCGATTATTTTCGGTCTATTACGTATTATCAATTTTGCTCAAGGCGCTTTATATATGATGGGCGCTTTCTTCGCTTGGTTGGGCTTAGAGTATTTAGGGATCGGGTATTGGTGGGCTTTACTCATCGTACCACTGGTGGTGGGTTTTATCGGTATTTTGATTGAGCGCTTTTTAATTCGCCCTATTGCCCATGAAGATCATTTATATAGTTTGCTGTTGACCTTCGGGGTAGCTCTGGTATTACAGGGTGTGTTTAATCATTTATTTGGCTCTTCGGGCAAACCTTATTCTATTCCTGACACCTTACAAGGTGTGGCTAATTTAGGCTTTATGTATCTGCCGGTTTATCGCGGTTGGATTATTGTAATCTCGCTATTGGTTTGCTTTGGGACTTGGTGGGCGATTGAGAAAACTAAATTAGGCGCTTATTTGCGGGCAGGGACTGAAAATGCACGCTTATTACAGGCTTTCGGGATCAATGTGCCTTTGATGGTGACCTTGACCTTTGGTTTCGGTGTGGCTTTAGCAGGTCTAGCGGGTGTTTTAGCTGCACCTATTTATTCAGTTAGCCCCGATATGGGGGCGAATATCTTAATCGTAGTCTTTGCAATCGTGGTTATCGGTGGGATGGGGTCAATCGGTGGGGCGATTATTACGGGGATTAGTATGGGCGTGATTGAAGGCTTAACGAAATACTTTTACCCCGAGGCCTCTAATACGATTATTTTTATGGTCATGGTCGTGGTGTTATTAATTAAGCCTGCTGGCTTGTTTGGTAAGGAGGCTTAATCATGGAATTGCTGAAATCGAATAAACTGAATATTGCTTTATTGGCGTTAGCTTTAGTCATCCCGTTCGCGGTATACCCCGTATTTTTAATGAAGATCTTGTGCTTTGGCTTATTTGCAGCGGCTTTTAATTTAATGCTGGGTTTTGTCGGGATGCTGTCTTTCGGGCATGCGGCTTTTCTTGCAACGGGAGGTTATGTCACGGGCTATTTAATGTCGAATGTGGGATTAACCCCCGAACTCGGTATTCTCTGTGGCACTTTAGCCTCAGCCGTTTTGGGTTATTTATTTGGTAGCTTGTCGGTTAAGCGTGAAGGTATTTATTTTGCGATGGTGACTTTGGCTTTATCGCAATTATTGTTCTTCTTTTTCCTACAAGCACCGTTTACTGAGGGTGAAAATGGTTTACAGGGGATACCTCGCGGACATTTATTCGGTTTGATTGATTTGAATCAAAATCTGTCGATGTATTATTTTGTACTTGCCGTCTTTTTATTAGGCTTTGGGTTAATCTATCGAACTATTCACTCACCCTTCGGGCAAGTCTTAAAAGCAATTCGGGAAAACGAGCCACGGGCGATTTCGCTGGGCTACAATGTTCGTCAGTTTAAGTTAATGGCTTTTGTAATCTCAGCAGCCTTGTCAGGCTTGGCCGGTTCGACTAAAGCCTTAGTCTTTCAATTGGAATCGTTGACGGATGCACATTGGCACATGTCCGGCGAAGTGGTACTGATGACCTTAGTTGGCGGTATGGGCACGATCTTTGGCCCTTTAGTGGGTGCTACGGTCGTAGTTGGGATTGAAAACTTTTTTTCTGGCGGAGAATTAGGTACTTATATTCATATCATTATGGGGCTAATTTTCATCGTCTGTGTCTTAGCCTTTAGAAATGGTATTGTGGGTGAGTTTAATAAATTCGTGAAGAATAATTTTTAATCGGACTGGAGGAGTGTGAGCGATGTCTGAGCGAAATATCTATGAGCAAGGCTTAGATCAAGTAGCGGCTAACTATGAGCCATTAAGCCCTTTGACCTTTTTGGAGCGTGCCGCTTCAGTACACCCGAATAAAACCGCCGTGGTGCATGGATCAGTACGCCGTACTTGGGCTGAGACCTATCAGCGTTGTCGGCAATTGGCGAGTGCTTTGAGCCAACAGGGGATTGGTGTAGGAGATACCGTCGCGATTATCTGCCCTAATTTACCAGAGCATTTTGAGGCACATTTTGGTGTGCCAATGACAGGGGCTGTGCTGAATTCCATCAATACGCGCCTCGATGCTCCTGCTGTTGCTTTTATTCTTGAACATGGTGAAGCCAAGATTCTCATTACTGAGCGCGAGATGTCACCGATTGTGAAAGAGGCACTCAAATTAGTCGCACAGCCACCTTTAGTGATTGATATTGACGATCCTTCTTTTGTGGGCGGGGAATTATTAGGCTCGATAACGTATGAGGATTTCATTGCAAAAGGTGATCCTGCATTTGCGTGGCAGAACCCCGATAATGAATGGAATGCGATCACCCTGAATTACACTTCGGGGACAACCGGCAATCCTAAAGGGGTGGTTTATCATCATCGTGGGGCTTATCTCAATGCGGTCAGTAATGCGCTCTCATGGGAAATGCCCAGTCGCTCAGTTTATTTATGGACGCTGCCCATGTTTCACTGCAATGGTTGGTGCTTCCCGTGGACGGTGGCAGCGGTGACGGGAGTGAACGTCTGCTTGCGGCATGTGCGCGCTGATAAAATCGTTGAGCTGATTAAGCAAGAAAAAGTTGATCATTTCTGTGGGGCACCGATTGTATTAAGTATGATTAGTGGCTTGCCTGCTGAACAAAAGGCAGGGATTGAGCATACCGTGAAAGTAATGACCGCAGGCGCACCCCCGCCTGCTGCAGTGATTCAAAGTATGGAAGAAATGGGTTTTCAGGTCATTCATGTGTATGGTCTGACCGAGACCTATGGTCCTTGTGTGGTCTCGGAGTGGAATGATGAATGGGATGATCGTTCGGTTGCAGAAAAAGCTCGCTTAAAAGCTCGCCAAGGAGTACGTGCTCCGATGCAAGAAGACTTGATGGTTGCTGATCCTGAGACACTTGAGCCGGTACCCCAAGATGGTCAGTCAATGGGTGAGATTTTCATGCGTGGCAATATTGTCATGAAAGGCTATCTGAAAAACCTAGCAACTACGGAAGAATCCTTTGCTGGTGGTTGGTTTCATTCGGGGGATTTAGCGGTCTGGCATCCTGATGGCTATATCGAAATCAAGGATCGCTCCAAAGATATTATTATTTCGGGAGGCGAAAATATTTCTTCTATTGAAGTAGAAGACGTTTTATATAAGCATCCCAAAATTCAAGATGTAGCTGTTGTGGCTAAACACGACGAAAAGTGGGGGGAAGTACCTTGTGCCTTCATTAAGCTTACGAGTGGGGCTGAAATGACCGAGCAAGAAGTCATTGATTATTGTCGTGAAAATATGGCACGGTTCAAAGTTCCGAAGAAAGTTGTCTTTGTGGATTTACCGCGCACCTCGACGGGCAAGGTACAAAAGTTTATTCTCAGACAATGGGCTGACGAAGCTAATTAAGTTTTTCTCAACAGGCAATGCCTCTTTAGAGACATTGCCTTGGCTTTAAGATCTTTGGTGTAAGAATGAGAGAGCTTGCACTAAGGTTAAACGGTTAAGCGCTCCGTCAGTTCACTTTGAAGCTTAATTAAATTTAAAGGTTAGCAAAGATGAAGATATTGGTAGCAGTCAAGCGTGTGATTGATTACAGCGTCAAGGTGCGCGTCAAAGCGGACAACAGTAATGTTGACCTGACTAATGTAAAAATGTCATTGAATCCATTCTGTGAAATCGCGGTAGAGGAGGCTTTGCGTTTGCGTGAAGCGGGCAAAGCGACTGAAATTGTAGTGGTTTCTATTGGTGTTAAAGCTGCTCAAGATCAAATCCGTACTGCTTTGGCAATGGGAGCTGATCGCGGTATTTTTATTGAGACGGGTGATGCTGAGTTAAATTCCTTGAGTGTGGCTAAGCTTTTAGCGAAAGTTGTACAAGATGAGCAACCGGGGTTAGTGCTGTTAGGCAAGCAGGCAATCGACTCTGATAATAACCAAACGGGGCAAATGTTAGCGGCGCTCTGTGGTTATCCACAAGCAACTTTTGCTTCAAAAGTGGTGGTGGAGGGTGATACCGCTACCGTGATTCGTGAAATTGATGGCGGTTTACAAACCCTGCAATTAACCTTGCCTGCGGTGGTAACGGCCGATTTACGTTTGAATGAACCACGCTATGTCAAACTCCCTGACATTATGAAAGCAAAGAAAAAACCGTTAACAGTGACGACTCCGGCGGAAATGGGGGTGGCGATTACCAATACCATCACTTTAGTTCGGGTAGACGCCCCTGCTGAGCGCAGTGCGGGGATTAAAGTCGAAAGCGTTGATGCGTTAATTGATGCACTGAAAAACAAAGCTAAAGCGATTTAATTGGGAGGAGACACAGAATGCGTAATTTAGTCATTGCCGAACACGATAACCAGAATTTAAAAGCTTCAACTCTCAATACCATTACGGCTGCTAGCAAAATTGGGGGTGATATTGATGTATTAGTGGTGGGTAGCCATTGTCAAGCAGTTGCACAAGCAGCGGCTGCAGTGGTGGGGGTAGCTAAAGTACGGGTGGCGGATAATGCCGCTTATGAGCATCAATTAGCCGAAAACACCGCTCAATTGATAGCTGCTTTAGCGCCAGCCTATACCCATTTATTAGCACCCGCCACTCCTGCAGGTAAGAATTTAATGCCACGGGTGGCTGCTTTGTTGGATGTGAATCAGCTCACAGATATTATGGCGGTGCTTAGCCCAGATACTTTCAAACGTCCTATCTATGCGGGCAATGCCATTGCTACGGTACAAAGCAGTGATGGGATTAAAGTCATGACGGTGCGGATTACGGCCTTTGATGCTGCTCCAGCAACGGGGGGCAATGCCGCGATTGAAGCTGTGAATGAAGTCTTTACTGCAGACAAGACTAAATTCATCGGTGAAGAGGTGGCTAAGTCAGATCGTCCTGAACTCACTTCAGCGAAGATTGTAGTATCTGGTGGTCGTGGGGTGGGTTCTGCTGATAATTTCAAGATTATCTATGCCTTAGCCGATAAATTAGGCGCGGCAGTAGGTGCAAGTCGTGCGGCAGTAGATGCGGGTTTCGTGCCGAATGATTTACAGGTCGGGCAAACCGGCAAAGTGGTTGCGCCAGAGGTGTATATCGCGGTAGGGATTTCGGGGGCGATTCAGCACTTAGCCGGCATGAAGGATTCCAAAGTAATCGTGGCGATTAATAAAGATCCAGAAGCACCGATTTTCCAAGTCGCTGATTATGGTTTAGTCGCTGATTTATTTGCGGCTGTGCCTGAAATGACTGGCAAGCTTTAAGCTTAGGTAGCAATAGATGGATACTACCGAAATTGAACGTGACTCGATGGATTTTGATGTAGTGATCGTCGGGGCGGGACCTGCGGGTCTAGCTTCGGCGTGTCGCTTAATGCAATTAGCCAAAGAGCATCATCAAGAGCTAAGCGTTTGCTTAGTGGAAAAAGGCTCTGAAGTGGGAGCGCATATTCTCTCTGGTGCAGTGATTGAAAGCCGTGCCATTGAAGAGCTGTTCCCAAATTGGAAAGAGTTAGGTGCGCCTTTAAATATACCCGTCACTCGTGATGAGCTGTATTTACTGCGTAGTGACACAAGTTCCGTCAAGATCCCGAATGCTTTCATTCCCGCCACGATGCATAACGAAGGCAATTATGTGGTGAGTTTAGGCAATGTCTGTCGTTGGTTAGCCGAGCAAGCAGAAGGCTTAGGTGTTGAAGTTTTCCCCGGATTTCCAGCGAGTCAATTGCTCTTTAATGAGGCAGGCAGTGTTGCAGGGATCATCACCGGTGATATGGGGATTGGCATTGATGGCGAACCTAAAGATAGTTTTACGCCCGGAATGGAACTGCGTGCTAAATACACCATTTTTGCAGAAGGCTGCCGTGGACATTTAGGCAAGCAGTTGTATAGCCAATTCCAATTGGATGCGGATTCTGATGCGCAGCATTACGGAATTGGGATTAAAGAGCTATGGGATATTGATCCAAGTAAGCATGAAGAAGGTTTAGTCATTCATGGTTCGGGTTGGCCATTAAGTGATGGTACTAGCGGCGGTTTCTTCCTGTATCACAGTGAAAATAATCAAGCCGTGGTAGGTTTGATTGTCGATCTGAACTATAGCAATCCGTATGTAAGCCCGTTTGATGAGTTTCAGCGCATGAAACACCACCCGCTAATTTCGCAATATTTAGCAGGGGGTAAGCGGGTCGCTTATGGGGCGCGTGCAATTACCAAAGGCGGCTTTAATGCCTTACCCAAAATGCATTTCCCCGGCGGTTTATTAGTCGGTTGTAATGCAGGTACACTCAATTTTGCAAAAATCAAAGGCACGCATACCGCCATGAAAAGCGGTATGTTAGCAGCGGAAGAAATTTTTGCAGTCCTTCAAGCGGGTGATACGGGTGGTAAGGATTTAAGCGGCTATGCGGAGCGTTTCCAAAACTCTTGGGTTTATGAGGAGTTAAAAGCGAGTCGTAATTTTGGCCCTGCCCTACATAAGTTTGGCTCATTAATGGGCGGTGCTTTCAACTTTATTGACCAGAATATTTTTGGTGGAAAGTTACCAGTGACTTTGCGGGATAATCATCCTGATTATGCACAAATGCGTCCTGCGAGTGAGTGTTCACCGATTCAGTACCCTAAGCCTGATGGTAAGTTGAGTTTTGACAAATTGAGTTCAGTATTCCTATCGAATACTAATCATGATGAAGATCAACCCTGCCATTTACGCTTAACTGATCCGTCGATTCCGATTAGCAAGAACTTACCCTTGTATGCAGAACCTGCGCAGCGTTATTGCCCAGCAGGGGTGTATGAAGTCTTGGGTGAGGGGGCGGAGGCACGTTTCCAGATCAATGCACAAAACTGTGTACACTGCAAAACCTGTGATATCAAAGACCCCTCACAGAATATTACTTGGGTAACGCCTGAAGGGGGCGGTGGCCCGAACTATCCTAATATGTAAGTTCTCTAGAGGCTCTATCCACAAGAGCGGTGCTATTAGTACTGCTCTTGCCTTAAGCCACAGACTTGAATCAATAGACTTAAGCCTATGGAATCCGCAGCAAGCCACTCAGTTTGAGTGTTGTGTTTAAACGATATTAGAACAGTATGGTAATGAAAGCTTAAATAATCAGCGTGGTATTCAGACATACCCAAAGCCCTGTTAGCTAGGAGGAGAATTCGAATGTTAGGCCAAATGATGCAAATGCCTTTGCTCATCAGTTCTTTATTAGAGCATGCTGAGCGCTATCACGGTGCGACCGAGATTATTTCCGTTAATACCAGTGGTGGAAAAACGAGAACAGATTGGGCGGCTGTTGGAAAACGCGCCCGTCAATTAGCTAGCCAATTAGAGCAAATGGGGATCCAGGCGGGTGAATGTTGCGCTACTTTGGCTTGGAATAATCATCGTCATTTAGAAATTTATTTTGGAGTTTCCAGCAGTGGGCGGGTTTGCCACACCATCAATCCCCGTCTTTTCCCTGCACAACTGAGCTTTATCATCAATCATGCACAGGATCAGGTGTTATTTTTTGATAAAACCTTCCTGCCTTTAATCGTTGGTTTACAGGGGCAGTTACCGAGTGTTAAGGCTTATATCCTGTTAGATACCCCTGATCCAGCGGTGAAGGCTCAGTTGCCTGAAGTGTTATTTTATGAGGACTTGATTGCAGCTGGTGATAGCCAGTATCAATGGCCAAGCTTAGATGAACAGACGGCTTCGAGCTTATGTTATACCTCTGGCACGACCGGTGATCCTAAGGGGGTCTTGTATTCACATCGCTCCACGGTGTTGCATTCTTTAGCAGTGAGTTTGCCTGATAGCTTAAATCTTTCCGCACGGGATCGAGTGATGCCGGTAGTACCGATGTTTCATGTCAATGCTTGGGGTATTCCTTATGCAGCGGCACTCACGGGGGCGAGTTTAGTCATGCCGGGTCCGGGCTTGGATGGGGCGAGTTTGCTGAAGTTAATTGATGAAGAGCAAGTAAACCTCGCTTTAGGGGTACCGACCATTTGGCAAGGTTTATTGGCAGCTATCGAAAAATCCGGTTCAACAGTACCTAGTCTAAAACGTACCGTCGTTGGTGGGGCGGCTTGCCCACCTTCAATGATAGCTAAATTCCGTGAATATGGGGTGGATACGATTCATGCTTGGGGAATGACAGAGCTGAGTCCAATTGGAACTATCAATGCCTTATTGCATAAACACGAAGCTTTACCCTTGGAGGAGAAGCAGAACCTGCGTTTGAGCCAAGGTCGCCCTGTTTTTGGCATTGAATTGCGCCTTATCAATGATCAAGGCGAAGTGTTAGATAACGATGCTAAAACCCAAGGCAATTTACAATGTCGTGGGCATTGGGTCGTGGATACTTATTTCCATGCCGACCAGACGGCTTTGGATGATGGTTGGTTCTCAACGGGAGATGTGGCCACGATAGATGCGGATGGCTATATGAATATCCGTGACCGCTCGAAAGATATTATTAAATCCGGTGGCGAGTGGATTAGCACGGTAGAGCTTGAAAATATTGCCTTGGCTCATCCTGATTTAGTCGGGGCAGCTGCCATTGCGGCTAAGCATGAAAAATGGGATGAACGCCCCCTCTTAATTGCCGTGCGGCGTGAAGGGCGCAATACGTCGGCCGCCGAGGTATTAGCCTTTTTTGATGGAAAAATAGCAAAGTGGCAAATCCCTGATGATGTGATTTTTGTGGAATCTTTGCCGCTGAATGGCACGGGTAAGTTAATGAAAAATAAGCTTAGAGAGCAGTTTGGTGAGCATTTATTGCAAAAAACCGCTGATGCCTAAGCCAAGTACGATATGAAATCCTAAGGAGTCTGAAATGAGTTATACCCATCCCTATCAGGATGCTGATTTTGTCCTGCGGCAACTAGTGAAATTTGATGAGTTATGTGCAGAGTCTGGGCTAGATGAGGCCAATATGGATTTGGCGGTCGCAGTGCTAGAAGAAGCAGGCAAAATGGGCAGTGAAATCCTTGCTCCTTTGAATTGGAGTGGCGATCAAGCGGGTATAAGTCTAGGTGAGGACGGTGTTCAAGAGGCGGCAGGTTTCAAAGAAGCCTATCAGCAATTTGCCCAAGCGGGTTGGTTATCTTTATCAGCAGCCGATGAATTCGGTGGGCAAGGTCTGCCGAATGTCTTAAGTACCGCAGTGAATGAAGTGTGGCAATCCGCGAATATTTCCTTTGCGCTGTGTCCGATGCTGAGCATTGGCGCTATGGAAAGTATCGGACATCATGCCAGCCATGAATTGCAGTCGGCTTATTTACCCAAAATGGCGAGCGGTGAGTGGACAGGCACGATGAATCTCACTGAACCTGATGCAGGTTCAGATTTAGCAGCGGTCAAAACTCGGGCTGTACCTCAGGGGGATCATTATTTAGTCACGGGTCAGAAGATTTTCATCACTTGGGGTGATCATCAAATGACCGAAAATATTGTGCATTTGGTGTTAGCGCGGTTGCCGGATGCGCCTGCAGGGGTGAAGGGGATTTCGCTATTTATTGTACCCAAATTCCTATTAGATGCAGCGGGTAATCCGGCAGAACGGAATACAGCGCGTTGTTTATCGGTCGAGCATAAACTGGGGATTCATGCCAGCCCGACTTGTGTGATGGAATTCAACAATGCCATTGGTTATATCGTTGGTGAGCCGAATAAAGGCTTATCTTATATGTTCACGATGATGAACCATGCGCGTCAAGCCGTTGGTTTGCAGGGGTTGTCGATTTCTGAGCGGGCTTATCAGCAAGCACGAGTGTTTGCGCGTGAGCGTTTGCAAGGTACTCGTCGGGATGGCTCACGGATTCCCATCATTGAACATCCTGATGTGCGGCGTATGTTGATGATCATGCGTTCTAGCTGTGAGGCGATGCGTGCTTTGGCGTTTGTGGCTGCTGCTGAAGTAGATCGTGCGCGTTATGCAAAACAAGTGGAAGCCCAAGCAAGTCATGCTGCACGAGTTGAGTTATTCACGCCGATTGTAAAAGGTTGGTTGACAGAATTAAGCCAAGAAATGACCTATCTGAATATTCAGATTCATGGCGGGATGGGCTTTATCGAAGAAACGGGGGCGGCTCAGCATTATCGCGATGCACGTATTCTGACCATTTATGAGGGCACGACAGGTATTCAAGCGCTTGATTTTATTGGCCGCAAAACGCTCAGTGATCAAGGTGCTGCTTTGGCTTTATTGCTAGCAGAGATCCAAGCGACTGCGGAAGAGTTACGTGCAGCGAATAGTTTGCCTGCCAGTATTTTAGATGGCTTGGAATCAGCTTTGGCAAGAGGGGTGGTTGCACGTGAATGGCTGTTGCAGTCCGCGCCACAGGATGCGAATTTAGCAGGTAGTGCCAGTGTTAATTTCTTAATGCTGTTTGGTTATCTCTGTGGCGGCTGGTTAATGGCGAAGCAGGCTGGTCTAGCTCAGGCGCAATTAGCCGCCGGAGAGGGCGATGCTAGCTTCTTAAATAACAAGCTCATCACCGCTCGTTTCTATGCAGAGCATTTATTACCACGTACCCAAAGCCATTTAACTGCCATGTTAGCAGGCAGTGAAAGCATTATGGGCTTAGCAGAGCTGGCATTCTAGGAGGGTAAAATGCATAAAGTTTTTCAAGTGGGTGATAAAGCCTCACGCAAGCGTATCTTTACTGATATTGATGTAAATCAGTTTGCCGATTTAACGGGAGATCATAACCCCGTCCATTTAGATGCAGCATTTGCCGCAGGTACGCAATTCAAAGCGCAAATTGTACACGGTATGCTGGTCGGGAGTTTATTCACTGGGATTCTTGGTGAAGAGTTACCCGGCCCCGGCTCGATTTATATGGCACAAAACCTGAGCTTCAAAGCACCCGTCTATTTAGGGCAAGAAGTAACCGCAACAGTGGAAGTGACCAACATTCGTGAGGGTAAAGGCATCGTGAGCTTTGATACCTATGTGACGGATCAGGATGGTAAAGTCTTGGTGAAAGGCGATTCGGTGATGTATGTACCTTGGTTGAAGGCATAATTCGCTAAAAAGCTACCCCTCCAAACTCGGAGGGGATAGCTTGAAAGTCATTACTTCTGTGTCAAACTCATATTACCCTGCAAATCTTTATAGACGACTACCTTATGTTTAGAACCATCTTGTAGCTCAAGGCTCAGTTTGTAATTCATCCCTGCCACCACTTGCTGCTCAGCTTGGGTGACTTTCCCTAGTAACCCCCCTAGGCTTTGTGCAGCGAACTGTGCTGCGTTTTGTACTTCTGCATCATTGACATCCACAGTTGAATAGCCACCTACCATTTGTGGCGGAGTTGGAGCTGGAGTTGGAACGCTTGGCTGTGGAGTTGCCGAGCTTGAGTCGGTATTACAAGCAGCTAATAAACAACAGCTTGCGAAAATAAAACTAGCCACTAATTTCTTCATAGAGGTTTCCTTGTTAGTAAAAGCGCTATCTAAGCTATATATTTGCACACTTGTCAATCTGCTGAGTGAGCTTTGCCCTGTGAAGGATTTCTGTTATTAATGCAGCATCCGTATTTATTCTTAGTCAAGTCTTATGCCCAAAATCTTCATCAGCTACGCCCGCGATCAAAGCCACGGTGAGAACCTTGCCGCTGAAGCCCAGCAGCAATTGCAAGCCGCTGGTTTTGAAGTGTTTCGGGATATGATTGGCCTAAAGCCCGGTGATGTCTGGCCTCAGAAGTTAGAGTTTGAATTAGAAAGCAGTGATGCGGTAGTGCTGATTGTTTCTGAGAAAGTGCGGAGTTCTAAATGGGTGCATAATGAAATCAGCATGGCGGAAGAAATTGGTTTACCAGTGATTCCGGTGCTAGCGGAAAAAGTGCGCTCTCCTTTATGGTTACGGCATTTGCAGGCTTTAGATTTTTGCACTCAGACCAACTGGTCTGCTTTGATTGCGGCTTTGCCACTACTGCAAACTAATAATCCTACAGTTGATGCCGGTTCAAAACTGTTTGTAATGCCGTCTAAGCCGATTTGGGCAAGTGCCTCCGGTACCGATCAATATGGGGTTTATGCGGATTTAGAGTTTAAGAATGTGGTGCAGCGCTTCCGCTTTATCAAAGCTGGGACATTTTTGATGGGATCGCCAGAGGATGAAGAGGGGCGTTCTGATGATGAAACCTTACATCAGGTTATTTTAAGCAAGGCTTTTTGGTTGGCCGATACGGCTTGTATCCAAGCTTTGTGGCAAGCCGTGATGGATAATAACCCGTCTCATTTCAAAGGTAATTTACAAAATCCGGTGGAGCGAGTTTCGTGGAAGGATGTACAAGGATTTATTCAGAAACTTAATCAGCAAATTGCTGGTTTAAGTCTGCGTTTGCCGACGGAGGCCGAATGGGAATATGCCTGTCGAACGGGGACAAGAACGCCATTTTCTTTTGGTGAGATGATTAGTGAACAGCAGGTAAATTTCAATAACCGTTTAGGAACAGTATCCGTTAAATCCTATCCAGCTAATCCGTGGGGCTTATATGAAATGCACGGCAATGTTTGGGAGTGGTGTGAGGATGGCTATGCAGAGTATTTACCGCAGGCAGTGAATGACCCATGCGGATTGCTTATAAGTTTTCATCGTGTTTTGCGAGGTGGCTCGTGGCGTAATCTCGATAAGGTTGTACGTTCCGCTGTTCGTAGTAATAGTACACTTACTAATCGGCACTATAACATTGGTTTTCGCCTTGCTCTAAGTTAATGCTACTCAGAGCGGTGGAGCCGCAAGCGCCAAGGCCGCGTAAGCCGCAGCAGGCGCGTTACGGAGTAGCGCTAGCAGCGGCTGAAGCAGACTAGGCGCTGGTGGGGGTGCAGGGGGAGACCCCCTGCGAGCTGAATCTGTGGTATACTGAACGAAGAAAACTGACTTTACGCAGGCTCATGTATGCAATCCAATCTTGCCCACATTCCGCTGATCAGTGAAACTGATTATCTCACCACTGAAGCCAGCTCTATTGATAAACACGAATACCTCAACGGCTGGGTTTACCCACTGCATTGGAATCCGATTACCAATATGGCAGGTGCAAGTGATGCGCATGTTAAAGTGACTGGCAATGTGCATTACGCTTTCAAGACTCATTTGCGTGGCAAAGGTTGTGGCTTATATGCTTCCGATATGCGTGTGAAAGTGGACGCGAAAGATAAAGCTTATTTCTACCCTGATGTGATGGTGACTTGTGACCCTGCGGATCACAGCCACAATACCATGAAAGAAGCCCCTATTTTGATTGTCGAAGTGCTCTCATCCAGTACTAAGGATTATGACAAAGGCGGCAAGTTTGATGTCTATCGTTTGCTTAGCAGTCTGCGCGAATATGTGCTGATCGACCCCACTGAATATTTAGTGGAAATCTTCCGCCTGAATCAGCATCAGCGTTGGGAGTTGTTTAGCTTCGCGGGGGCGAATAGTTTGATTGAGTTTGCGAGTATTGGCTTAACGGTGCCTATGCTTGATCTGTATGAGGATGTGGTGTTTAGTTAAGTGTGAAAATTCGATAGCTCTAACCCCTCCCAGCCTCCCCTTGTCAGGGGAGGTGCTAAGAGATACTGCGGTTTCTTACTCCTCCCCTGACAAGGGGAGGCTGGGAGGGGTTAAAAACAGCTTGTTGAATTTACCAAAGAAAATTGATCGTTAAGTACCTTCCAATATCCCCAACATCCCCCGCGCCGCATTCGATAGCGTGCGCTTTCGATGTGTAATCACCCCTAATTCGCGTTGCAGTTTCAAGGTGGTGTCCACTATCATCAGCTTCTCATCCAATAAAGTATGCGGTAGCAGTGACCAACCAAAGCCTGCACTGACGAGCATTTTCAAGGTTTCTAAATAATTGGTGCTGACATAGACATTCAGTTGAGGGTCTAAAGCGCCCAAAGCTTGGCTAATAATCTGATAGGTATAGGTATCTTTGCTCGGTAAAACACAGCGGTGTTGCACGAGTTCTGCTAAGGATATTGACCCCAAGCGGCTTAGAGGCTGGCTGGGGCTAGTGACAATATACAATTGATCTGTCCAAATCACTTTGGCTTGTAGTTGCTCGGGTAGTTCATTGGGTAAGGTGGCAATCGCTAATTCTAACTCCCCGCGCTCAACCGCTTGGCAGGCTTGCTCGGAAGCCACAAAACGCAAATCCAGTTGCACCGCAGGATAGCGCTGATTGAATGTGCTCAAAGCAGGTGGCAAGCGGTGTAGGCCAATATGATGGCTAGTGCCCATCGTCAAAGTGCCTTGCACATCGTCTGACAGGTTGGAGGCAAGGCGGCGAATATCTTCAAGTTCAGTACGCAAGGCTTGGACGCGGGGTAATAAAGCACGTCCGGTTTCAGTTAAAGTCACTTGGCGATGAATGCGATTAAAGAGTGCAGTACCGAGTTCCGCTTCGAGTGCGCTAATGCGTTTACTAATCGCAGGCTGGCTAATGAACAAAGCGTCCGCTGCTAATGAAAAGGATTGATAGCGAGCGACTTCGATAAAGGCAATAAGAGCAGGTAAGTCCATCCTTGTATTCTAAACAAGAATCTATTGGATGAAAAATATGAATTTTATTTATTCATCAGTGGGTGATATTCTGCACTGCATCACTCATTCCAAGGAGATCCCTGTGGCTGGAAAAACCCTCTACGATAAAGTCTGGGATGCACATGTGGTGCGGCAGGAAGCTGATGGTACTTGTTTGCTGTATATCGACCGCCATTTGGTTCATGAAGTTACCTCGCCACAAGCATTTGAAGGCTTAAAAATGGCTAAGCGCCAACCGTGGCGTACCGCCTCTATGGTTGCTGTGCCCGACCATAATATTCCGACCAAAGACTTAGATCAGGGCATCACTGATCCCGTATCCCGTTTGCAAGTCGAGACACTCAATGAAAACTGCCGTGATTTTGGCGTGACCGAATTTAATATCGGTGACCCGCGCCAAGGCATTGTGCATGTGATGGGGCCAGAGCAGGGCGCGACTTTACCCGGCATGACGGTGGTCTGTGGCGATTCACATACCTCTACCCACGGTGCATTTGGGGCGTTAGCGCATGGCATTGGTACGTCTGAAGTTGAGCATGTGATGGCTACCCAATGTTTGATTCAGAAGAAAATGAAAAATATGCGCGTCAATGTCAATGGTAAGGTGGGCAAAGGTGTGACCGCTAAAGACATTGTGCTGGCCATCATTGGTGAAATCGGTACTGCTGGTGGTACGGGGTATGCGATTGAATTTGCGGGTGAGGCGATTCGTGATCTAAGTATGGAAGGGCGCATGACGGTCTGCAATATGGCGATCGAAGGGGGCGCTCGGGCGGGTATGATTGCCGTTGATGATACAACGATTGACTATGTGCAAGGCCGTCCCTATGCCCCAAAACCTGAGCAATGGGAAGCAGCGGTCAGTGCCTGGCGTGATTTACATTCAGATGCTGATGCTGTCTTTGATTATGAAGTCAATCTGGATGCGGCTAGCATTAAACCTCAAGTGACTTGGGGAACTTCGCCAGAGATGGTCTTAGCGGTGGATGGGGTGATTCCTGATCCGACGCAAGAGGCTGATGCGGTGAAGGCCAATAGCATTCGTGCCGCGCTCAAATATATGGGGTTAGAAGCGAATACACCGATTAATCAAGTACAGGTGGATAAAGTTTTCATTGGCTCTTGCACTAATTCACGGATTGAAGATTTACGCGCTGCGGCAGAGGTAGCCAAAGGCCGTAAACTAGCTTCTAATATCAAATTGGCCATGGTCGTTCCGGGGTCGGGCTTAGTCAAGCGCCAAGCTGAGCAAGAAGGTTTGGATAAGATTTTTCTTGAAGCCGGTTTTGAATGGCGTGAACCCGGTTGCTCCATGTGCCTTGCAATGAATGCAGACCGCTTAGAACCAGGAGAGCGTTGTGCATCAACCTCTAATCGTAATTTTGAAGGTCGCCAAGGACAAGGCGGTCGTACTCATTTGGTTAGTCCGGCAATGGCGGCAGCCGCTGCGGTTACTGGGCATTTTGTTGATGTTCGTCAGTTATAAAAGGAGACAGCTATGAAAAAGTTACTCATGATGGCGTTTTTAATGCCTTTATTCATGACTTTATCCGGTTGCAATACCATTGCCGGTGCAGGCGAAGATGTGGCCAAGGCAGGTAAAGCCATCGAGAAAGAAGCGAAAGAAACCAAGAAAAAAATGTAAGGGAGTGATTCATGGAAAAGTTTACTGTCCATCAAGGCTTAGTCGTGCCTTTGGATCGAGCGAATGTGGATACGGATGCGATTATTCCTAAACAATATTTGAAGTCGATTAAACGTACTGGCTTTGGCCCCACTCTATTTGATGATTGGCGCTATAACGAGCCGGGCGAACCGGGAATGGATCACAGTAAACGTGCCGTGAATCAGGATTTCGTATTGAATTTCCCGCGTTATGCTGGAGCTTCTATTCTGCTGGCGCGGGAAAATTTTGGTTGTGGTTCTTCACGAGAGCATGCCGTATGGGCCTTGGATGATTATGGTATTCGTGCAGTGATTGCGCCGAGTTTTGCGGATATTTTCTTTAATAACAGCTTCAAAAGTGGCCTATTACCGATTTATTTAGAAGCTGCCAGCGTGGATCGTTTATTTAAAGAAGTCGCGGCTGAGTCAGGTTATCAATTGACCATTGATTTAGCAGCACAACAAGTCATTACGCCCAGTGGTGAAAAGTTTCACTTTGAAGTCGATGAGTTCCGTAAATTTTGTTTATTGAATGGCTTGGATGATATTGGCCTGACCTTACAGCATGCCGGCGATATTCAAGCTTATGAGGCTAAGCGCAAACAAACTGCGCCGTGGTTGTTTAATTAGAGGTTGACTATGACGAAGAAAATTCTTGTTCTGCCTGGCGATGGTATTGGGCCAGAAATCGTTGCCGAAGCCATGAAAGTGCTGAATCTGTTTGCGGAAGAGGGCAGCTTAGCAATGGAAGCTGAATACGCGAACATTGGCGGGGCAGGCTATGATGCGGAAGGTAAACCTTATCCAGCAACCACCCAAAAGCTGGCTAAAGCAGCAGATGCGATTTTATTAGGAGCCGTCGGTGGCCCAAAATATGACAGTTTGGATCGCCCTTTGCGTCCAGAACGCGGCCTATTAGCGATTCGTGCTGATTTAGGTTTATATGCGAATTTGCGCCCGGCCATTCTGTATGAAGAATTAGCAGGTGCTTCTTCACTCAAACCTGAATTAGTTGCCAATCTAGACATTATGATTGTGCGCGAATTAACGGGTGATATTTATTTCGGTCAACCGCGTGGCATTGAAACTTTACCCAATGGCGAGCGACGTGGCTTCAATACGATGGTGTATACCGAATCTGAAATTGAGCGTATCGGCCGTACTGCTTTTGATACAGCCATGAAGCGTAGCAAAAAACTCTGTTCCGTGGATAAAGCGAATGTCTTAGAAGCTACTGAATTATGGCGCGAAGTGATGATTCGGCTTAGCAAAGATTATCCTGAAGTCGAGCTAAGCCATCTCTATGTCGATAATGCGGCGATGCAATTAGTGCGTGCGCCCAAGCAATTCGATGTGATGGTGACGGGCAATATCTTCGGCGATATTCTCTCTGATGCGGCTGCGATGCTTACTGGTTCGATTGGTATGTTGCCCTCGGCGTCCTTAAATCAATCGGGGGTGGGGATGTATGAGCCGATTCATGGTTCAGCGCCCGATATTGCAGGCAAAGGCATTGCTAATCCCTTAGCGACCATTTTGTCGGTGGCGATGATGTTGCGATATAGCCTGAATCAGCCGGAATTAGCCGCACGAGTGGAGGCGGCTGTGAAGCAGGTCTTAGCTCAAGGCTTCCGCACGGGGGATATTTATACAGAAGGCTGTGAAAAAGTGGGCACTGTTGCGATGGGAAATGCAGTTGTTGCAGCTTTACGCAGCTAAAGTGTAAATTTTTCGCTATACTCATTATCTGCAGTAAAGCCCTCAGTCTCGTTTTTGCAACCGGCGAGCTGGGGGCGTTTTTTTTGAGGATAAGAAAATGACCCCAAGCTATGATATTGCAGTAGTTGGTGCAACAGGCTTAGTCGGTGAAACCCTATTATCGCTACTTGCTGAGCGCAATTTTCCAGTCGGTCAAGTCTATGCTTTAGCCAGTGAGCATTCGCTAGGAAAGGAAATTGAGTTTGGCCGTAAAACCCTTGATGTTGATGATTTAGCAGAGTTTGACTTTGCTAAAGTGCAGCTTGCATTTTTTGCTGTGGATGCAACTCTTGCTGCTCAATATGTGCCTATCGCTACTCAAGCAGGCTGTCTAGTCATTGATAATTCTGCACAATTTCGGAATGAGGACGATGTTCCTTTAGTGATTCCTGAGATCAATCCAGAAGCTTTAGCGGAGTATACGCATCGAAATATTATCGCTAGTCCGAGTAGTTCAACCATTCAGCTGGCCTTAGCTTTAAAGCCACTCTTAGAAATCGTTAAGCTAAGGCGCATCCAAGTCGTTGTCTATGAAGCAGCGTCTGGTGCGGGGCGTCGAGCCGTGGATGAATTAGCGGGGCAAACTGCGAGTTTACTCAGTGGTCGCCCAGTGGAGTCCAAGGTTTTTGCCAAGCAGATGGCTTTTAATTTGTTACCGCAAGTCGATGATTT
>JBJOOT010000024.1:0-26843 GCA_046051185.1 Pseudomonadota bacterium
GTTTTTAATTTTTTAATCTCATCTTCAAGCTTATTTTTTTCATCGCTGCTTTTATCAAGATCATAAACCGTTTTAGCAATATTAAACACGGAGAAAGAGTGTGAGACTGTTTTCATGAAACTTCCTGTTGCCCCACCCAGCTCTAGAAAGTAAATATAATCTCCTACACGATTTATTAATAAATCACCCAACGCTTTATTATCATTATTAATGATGAGTTGGGTAACACTTAAAGACAGGTTTCCAGCAAATACCATAACGCCAATCGGAACACCTAAAGCAATAGCACTCGCTACCCCCAAAAATGCACCCAGTTGCACGCCCACACCTACTGCCGTTAAACTAGCACCAATATAAGAAAGCGCTAAACTAAGCTCAGCATGTTCTAATTTTTTTTCAACCGTCTTTAAGGACTCGATAGCTTTCTGGGTATTCGCTTGAAAATCACGATGGGCTTCAGCAATGGAGGCAACGCTTGAGACTCGACTTTGCTTTTCTAAGGTTTGACAGGTACTTTCCAGCTTCTCTATCAAGCTCTCCAAATCACGGGTATTTAACACATGTTGAACGGGGTAGCTCTCACCAACCGCGATGTAGGAGTTATTTGCAAAACTTAATTGCGGATAGCAGGCCAAGAAAACGGATAAGCTGAGAAAGGTTCTGCGGTTCATTTGAAATAACTCCTGTGCAAGGGTTAATAAATAGAATAGCTGAAATGCCTTCGTTTGCTTATAGCCTAAATACTGACCTTTTTCAGCGTTTTTTTAATGATTAACTCCTTGAAAACTAAGCACCAGCAATATGATGCCGATCATGCTAAACTAGCTTGAACTCTCACCGACTAGCGAATACCTGTTATGCCTACGACCCCTCGTAAAAAGCTCCCACTTGGTATCCAAACCTTCGCCAAAATTCGCCAAGGCGATTACTATTATGTCGATAAAACGGCGATTGCTTTAGATTTAATCAAGCAGGGAACTCACTACTTCCTCTCCCGCCCCCGCCGCTTCGGGAAAAGCCTGTTCTTAGACACTCTCAAAGAGCTGTTTGAAGGTCATGAAGCCCTCTTTCAAGGTCTAGCCGTGCATCCGTATTGGGATTGGTCGGTCAAGTATCCCGTCTTGCGTTTTAGCTTTGGTAGCGGCAACTTTGCTCAAGCCGACTATCTACTACAGAATCTATTAGCGCAATTAGATCATTTAGCAACCAACTTCGGGTTTCAATCTCACTACGTTACCTGTCCTGAATACTTTCAAGCCTTAATTCGCCACGCTCACGAGCAAACCCAACAGCCGGTGGTGATTCTAATTGATGAATATGATAAACCGATTTTAGATGCTCTTGACTACCCTGAGGTGGCTAAAGCCAATCGGGATTTCTTACGGGGCTTCTATAGCACGATTAAGGATTATGATGCTTATATCAAATTCAGCTTTTTAACCGGTGTCAGTAAATTCTCAAAAGTGAGTCTATTTTCAGGCTTGAATAATCTTAAAGATATTACTCTCAACCCTCATTATGCGACTATTTGTGGTTATACGGATGCTGATATTGATACGGTCTTTGCCCCCGAATTAGAGGGTTTAGAGCGAGAAGAAATTCGGCATTGGTATAATGGTTATAATTGGCTAGGTGAAGGCGTTTATAATCCTTATGATGTTTTGAACCTATTTGATCAGCGTGAATTTAAGAATTACTGGTTCGAAACAGGCACCCCCAGCTTCTTAGTTAATCTACTGTTCAAACGTCAAGTCAGCTCTTTATCCTTAGATCAGACCTTTACGAGTACTCAAGTTTTATCCAGTTTCGATATTGAAGATATAGCCACCGAAGCCTTATTATTTCAAACGGGTTATCTCACGATTAAACAAGCGGAGCGCATTGCTCAACAAGATTATTTCCATTTAGGTTTCCCGAATTTAGAAGTCCGACAGAGTTTAAATGAAAGTTTGCTAGCTATCTTAGTCAAAGATAAATCTAAGCAGGCTATCAATAGTGCTCAATTATATCGTTTACTGTTGAAGAATGACTTCGATGGGCTTAAGCAAATCTTTCATGCTTTCTATGCCAGCATTCCGAATAATTGGTATAACAGCAATAATATTCAAGACTATGAAGGCTTTTATGCCAGTGTCTTTTATTCTTATTTCGCGGCTTTAGGTTTAGATGTCCTAGTTGAGGATGCCAGTAATCTCGGCCGTTTAGATATGGCTTTGAAATTCAATCAACAGGTTTATTTATTTGAATTTAAGGTCGTCAATAGTAAGCCACGGGGTAAAAGTAAAGCCTTGCAGCAATTGCAAGATCGGCACTATGCAGATAAATACCGCCATCTGAATCAACCGATTTATCTCATCGGGGTTGAGTTTAGTAAGAAGGATCGGAATATCGTCGGCTTTGCCGTTGAGCCAGCCTAAACCACGCAAGCGCCTCCTTACAAAAAATTGGCATGAATCCTGCGTCCCTTACTTAAAGTCGTTATACTAAGCCGCAGATAACAAGCTGACTATCCCCTGTTAGCCTAAGGTTTACATCTTTACTTACGAGGTTAAGTTACATGGGTTTGAAGATTAAAAAGCTGCTGATCGCCAACCGTGGCGAAATTGCTATTCGGATTTTACGGGCAGCAGCTGAGTTGGGTTTAAAGACGGTCTCTATTTATACCTATGAGGATCGCTTCTCACCGCACCGTTATAAGGCCGACGAAGCTTACCAAATTGGTGCAGATGATGAACCCTTAAAGCCCTATCTGGATATTGAAGGTATTATTAAAATTGCTAAGCGCTATGGCGTGTCTGCGATTCATCCGGGTTATGGTTTTTTATCTGAGAATGTCCGCTTTGCACGGCGCTGTCGGGAGGAAGGCATCGTATTTGTTGGCCCAAGCCCTGAAGCGATGGAAAAACTCGGTGACAAAGTTGCCGCGAAAGAAATTGCAATCGCAGCGGGTTTACCGATTATCCAAGACAGCCGTGAGCCATTAAATAGCCTAGCAATTGCGCGTAAAGAGGCTGATCGTATTGGCTATCCTCTGATGATGAAAGCAGCAGCCGGAGGCGGTGGGCGTGGGATGCGCGTCTTGCGTAAACCCGAAGAACTAGAAAAAGCCTATAATGATGCCCGCAATGAAGCGCTGAAAGCTTTTGGTGATAATACCGTCTTTTTAGAAAAATATATCGACTCGCCCAAGCATATCGAGGTGCAGATTTTAGGCGATATGCACGGCAATTTAGTTCATCTGTATGAGCGTGACTGCTCCGTACAACGTCGCTTCCAAAAAGTTGTAGAAGTTGCCCCTAGCACGGGTTTGAAAGATGAAACCCGCCAAAAGCTCTATGACTATGCCTTAGCGATTACCCGTCATGTTAATTACTCTTGTGCTGGTACGGTCGAGTTCTTAGTGGATGCCGAGGAAAATATTTACTTTATTGAAGTGAATCCACGAGTCCAAGTCGAGCACACTATTACCGAACAAATCACCGGCATTGATATTGTGCGTAGCCAAATTCTGGTTGCGGATGGACGCAAGCTGAGTGATAACGGCATTAATATCCAATCACAAGATGAAATTCGTTGTAATGGTTATGCGGTACAATGCCGGATCACCACAGAAGACCCTGAAAACGGCTTCAAGCCCGATTATGGTACGATCATTGCGTACCGCTCGACGGGTGGTTTTGGGATTCGTTTAGATGTCGGTGCGGCTTATCCGGGGGCAAAAGTTTCACCGTTCTTTGATTCGATGCTCGTAAAAGTGACCTCATGGGGGCGGACTTTAGACGGGGCGATCAGTCGTAATTTACGGGGCTTAAAAGAGTTTCGGATTCGTGGGGTTAAAACCAATATTGGCTTTTTAGAAAATGTCTTAGAGCATCCCATATTCGCAGCTAGCAAATGTACCGTTACCTTCATTGATCAACATCCTGAGCTTTTCCATACGCCGCAGCGTTTTGATCGTGGTACTAAGACGCTTAAATTTATCGCCAATGTGACGGTGAATGGTAATCCTGATGTTAAAAACCCAGACCGGAATAAGCATTTCCGCAAACCGATTATTCCTGATTTTCCTATCGTTGGTGATTATCCCAAAGGTACTAAAAATCTGCTCACGGAGCTAGGGGCAGAGAAATTCTGTCAGTGGGTAAAAGAGCAGCCAAATATCTTTTATACGGATACAACAATGCGGGACGCGCATCAGTCCTTACTCGCCACACGGGTACGCACTGATGATATGTTGCGAGTGGCTGAAGGCTTTGCCAAAAATCATCCACAGATGTTCTCTTTGGAAATGTGGGGCGGTGCAACCTTTGATGTATCGATGCGCTTCCTACACGAATGTCCTTGGGATCGCTTGAAATTATTGCGCGAAGCTGTCCCGAATATCCTGTTCCAAATGCTGTTCCGTGGCTCGAATGCGGTCGGTTACACCGCCTACCCTGATAATCTGATCGAAGCTTTCATCGAGAAATCGTGGGAGCAAGGCATTGATGTCTTCCGTATCTTTGACTCCCTCAATTGGATTGAAGGTATGCGTAAGTCCATTCAAGTGGTGCGTGAGCGCACGGGTGGGATTGCCGAAGGTACGATTTGCTATACCGGCGATGTCTTACGTACTGACCCTGGCTATAAATACAATCTGCAATATTATCTCGATCTGGCTAAACAGCTCGAAGATGCAGGTGCCCACATGCTCGCGGTCAAAGATATGGCAGGTCTACTGAAACCTTATGCCGCCGCTAAACTGATTCCTGCGTTGAAAGAAGCGGTGAGCATTCCGATTCATCTGCATACCCACGATACCGCCTCGATTCAAGCAGCCACTTTATTGAAAGCCATTGAATGTGGTGTGGATGTGGTTGATGGCTGCTTAAGCTCGATGTCAGGCTTAACTTCCCAAGTGAACTTGAACTCACTAATTGCAGCCATGGAAGGCCAACCCCGTGAGCAGAAATTCGACCTGCGCTCTTTAAATGATTACGCAAACTATTGGGAAGATGTACGTGAAATGTACTACCCATTTGAATCAGGCTTAAAAGCAGGGACAGCGGAAGTCTACAATCACGAAATTCCAGGAGGGCAATATTCCAATCTGCGCCCACAAGCGATTGCTTTAGGCTTAGAGCATAAATTTGAAGAAGTGAAAGAAAATTATGCGGTCGTGAATCGCATGTTCGGTGACATTGTTAAAGTCACTCCCTCCTCCAAAGTGGTCGGGGATATGGCGATTTATATGACCTCCAATGGTCTGAGCGAACAAGATATCATGGAGCGTGGTAGTACGCTTGCTTTCCCTGATTCGGTGATTGATCTATTCAAAGGTGGCTTAGGGCAAATTCCTGGCGGTTTCCCAGCTAAACTCAGTGATATTGTCCTCAAAGGCGAAAAACCGAATACAGGTCGCCCGAATGATCATTTAAAGCCCGTTGATTTAGAGGCTGAGTTTGCGGCTTTTAAACAAGCGTTTGATGTGGATTGCAGTTTCCTCGATTTCTTATCCTACAAAATGTATCCCGCCGTTTATAAAGAATTTTATAAACATCAGCAGGAATATGGTGATGTGAGCCATTTGCCAACTCCCCTATTCTTCTATGGTCTCAAGCTCAATGAAGAGATTTTAGTCGAACTCGGCCAAGGCAAAGTTCTAATCATCCGCTTACTGTATCGCTCGGATGCAGACGAAAACGGTAATTGCATTGTCACCTTCGACTTCAACGGTCAGATTCGCTCAGTGCAAGTACGTGATCTGTCCGTCAAACCGACGAAAGCAAGCAATCGCAAAGCGGTAGGCGAGAAAGAAATTGGTACTTCCCTACAAGGTAAGCTCTCAGCGATCATGGTCAAAACCAGCCAAGAAGTGGAGCAAAATACCCCTCTATTTGTCATCGAAGCCATGAAAATGGAAACGACTATCACAGCACCCGCTGCGGGCAAAGTGAAGCAAATTCATCTACATCAAGGTGAATTGGTGGAACAAGGGGATTTGGTGGTGGAGATGGAGTAAAAACTTAGGATCAAGGCTTAATTGGCTCTTTGGAAATCAACCAAGAGCCAATTGGGTTTAAAATACTTGCTTCTTAAAATCCCCTAAAAAAATACTTTGCTCGACCAAACCCACATACGAAAAAATCTCTAAGCGGTTATCCAAATAGACTGCCCAAACTTCTTTAGCACCTTTCGCTAGATACAAATCAAGCTTTTCGCTAATCTCCAGAAATCCCACCGAAGCCCACGCAACATCAGCAACTTTAACACCCTCTGAGGTTTGAACAGAACACTTGGTAATCACTTCACCCTTCGGTAAACCCTGCCACAGCAAGCCCGCAATCCGACCTTGAGCACCCATGACTATTCGAGGCAGGACTCATTAACAACTTACCAAATTTATTTAGTTCAATTTTAAAAGGTAAATCCTGCAAAAAAGGATTATGAATTACCTCAGACCATTCCATGAACAACCACCTAAAAAATGCCTAAGCTCATTAAACTATAGTAGTACAACTACTTTTGCGGAGCTTTCAGTTAGACTAATCTGAAAAATCAAGCGGATACTAATCATGCAAACCCTTAACTCTCAGCTTCTCATCCTCCCCGGTATCTACAACTCCGATGCAGGCCATTGGCAAACCTATTGGGAAACGATATTCCCAAATGCGACGCGCGTTCAACAAGGTGATTGGGATTACCCCGTTTGCTCTGAATGGGTGGCAACGCTTGAACACACGATTCAACAGCAAACTCAGCCGGTGATTTTAGTAGCACATAGCCTAGGCTGTTTAACCGTAGCACATTGGGCAGCACACACTCGACAGCAAATTCAGGGAGCTTTATTAGTCTCTATACCTGATCCACAAGGGATCAATTTCCCAAGGGCTGCTAAAGGTTATGAACAGACACCAATGCAACCTTTGCCATTCAAAAGTATGGTGGTTTGCAGTACCAATGATCCTTATGGTTCAGCAGCACACATGCAGCACTGTGCACAAGCTTGGGGTAGTGAGTTAACTGTGATGGGTGATTACGGGCATATTAATGCCAGCAGTGGCTTAGGGGCTTGGGAACAAGGGCAAGCATTACTTGCAAAACTTGGGCAAGCTGCTTAAATTTAGAACCATATCAACACAGGAGAGAACTTTTTAAAATAATCACCGTCTATTATTCCCTCACTCTATTTAAAACCTGTACGACCAATAAACAGGTTCACTAATAACAATAAGGAAAAAATCTTATGCGTACTAAACAAGAAATCGTCGCTAATTGGCTACCTCGCTATACTGGCTTAACACCAGAAAGCATTGGGCAATATATTCTGCTAGTCAATTTCAACCAATACGTGGAAATTTTTGCCCGCTGGCATAATGTGCCTATGCTTGGGGCTGACCGCAGCATGCCGAATGCGACCGCGAATAATATTACGATTATTAATTTTGGTATGGGCAGCCCGAATGCGGCTACGGTACTGGATTTACTCAGTGGTGTACACCCCAAAGCGGTACTCTTTTTGGGTAAATGTGGCGGTTTGAAAAAGAAAAATCAGCTAGGTGATTTGATTCTACCGATTGCAGCCATTCGTGGCGAAGGCACATCCAGTGATTATTTCCCCTCTGAAGTACCCGCTTTACCAGCCTTTAGCTTGCAAAAAGCGGTTTCAACGACTATCTCACGTAAATATCAGCGTGAATACTGGACAGGCACGGTTTACACCACAAATCGCCGCGTTTGGGAGCATGATGAAACCTTTAAGGCTTATTTAAAAAGAATGCGCTGCATGGCGATCGACATGGAGACTGCGACCATCTTTAGTGCAGGCTTTTTTAATGAAATTCCGGTAGGGGCTTTATTACTCGTCTCTGATCGCCCGATGGAACCCGAAGGTGTAAAAACAGAAGTCAGTGATAAAAAAGTCAGTGAAGCCTTCGTCGATCAGCATTTACAAATTGGCATTGACTCGCTGAATGAGTTAATCAATAACGGCTTGTCAGTCAAACACTTACGCTTTTAGTAGAAATCGATTCCGCAGAAAATTCTTTCTTAATTTTCTGCAAGTGGCTTGTAACACTGCTCAAACTAAAGCTTGAACGGCTTCAAGGGATAAACCAACCAGTTCAGCTACCAGTTCTACACTCATCCCTTTAGCTAAAAGACGACGTGCTGTTTCACGTTTGCCTTCCTCGAATCCCATTTGTTTACCCTCCTCCAGCCCTAACTGCTTACCCTCCTCAATCCCCAACTGTTTACCCTTTTCCAGTCCTTCTTCAATTCCTTCCTGATAGCCCTCCAAATGGGCAGTGTCTTGAGCACTCATAAAGTCTCGATAATCTTTTAAACTATTCTCATACACTTGCCGTTCCGCTGAAGGCAATTGCGCCACTTGAGCAATCGCAAACAAACGTTGGAAGATGTTCTCTTGTAACTCACTTGGAATCTTTTCAAGCTCATGCAGATGTTTGAAGGCAAACAACCATTTTTCTTGCAGGGTACTAAGTTCATGCGCTTGTAAGTTAAAACGTGGTAGGACGAGATAGATGAAATTCAGTTTGTCATAGAACAAGCGATTATGCTGGTCTTTAAGTTGAGCATGGTAGAGCACATCCTGCTCGTGGTCATCCATCAGGAAGTCGAGAATGCCAATGGTGTAAACCGCCGCGAGTTTATAATTCCAATCTCCCCGTTTGGCTTGTTCTTGAATGGCGAAGGTGGAATAGAACAGGCTGCGGTCTTTGAAGTAGATTTGTTTAACCCGCTGTAATTCAACGATAAAGCGCTCACCCGAAGGACTCATGCAGTTGAGGTCAAAGATGACCTTACGGTCGGCTGCACTGATGCCTTGGTATTCGTTTTTGGTGTAGCTTAGCTCGGAAATTTGATGATGGGTAGGCAGCAGGGTATTGAGAAAACTGATCAATAAGTCCTTATTCGGTTCTTCGCCGAAGAGTTTTTTGAAGCCGAAATCGGTTAGAGGGTTGAGGTAGATGGCTTGCATGGGAAGTGCTTATCCTATGAGTCAGGTGATACTTAAGTATATCTGATAATCGCATTCCATTTCTCAACACGTCTTCATGAAGACTATCTTCATTGATTAATGAATATCTCTTTATTTCCTACACACAGCTTGCAAATCAAAGCCTTAAACTGAAGCCTATTAGCATAAATACAGGTGATACTTATGAGTACTGCAAATTCTAAAAAACGCTTAACTAGTTATTGGCGATCTAGTTTAGTGGGTCTTTTATTACTCATTTCAGGTAGTGTGCTTTATTATGCTTATGAAATTAACATAGCGCGGGCACAAACACCGGCTTTAGTCGCTCAAGCCCAGCAGAGTTATTTTAAAACAGCCCATTTAGCCAAGCTGAGTCCTGCACAGTTAAACATCCTCTTAGCTATTGAAGACCCAAGATTTTATAAGCATCACGGGGTTGATCTAACGACACCCGGGGCGGGCATGACAACCATTACACAAGGCTTAGTGAAGCTTTTATATTATCCAGCCGGTTTTAAACAAGGCATTGCTAAAATTCGCCAAACCCTGATTGCACAATATGCGCTGGATGCTCTGGTTTCCAAAGAGATACAAATGGAGCTTTTCTTAAATCTTGCTTATTTCGGTCATCAGCATGGCGAGGAAATAAAAGGATTTGCACAAGCCGCTCAGGTCTATTACAAGAAAGAACTAACTGCACTGACTGAGCCAGAATTTATCGGCTTGGTGGCTATGTTGATAGCACCGAATAAATTCAAACCAACTACGGTACTTCATATAGAAAGAGTAGAACGTATTCAGGCTTATCTTTCAGGTCAGTATCAACCTAAAACTCTATTAGATACTCAATATGATAATACAACTCACGGTAGCCTCAGTGAAGAAATCCTAGTTGCTTTTTTACGACTCATCACTAAACCTGCATCCTAAGTTACCTACAAGACAGTGTGTGGCCTCTTAATTCTGAGATAGCTTTTAGCAAAACTGTTAATTGATAAATAATAAGTTAAACTACCCCCAAGATTGCTCGTGCTTAGCGCTTCAACCCAAAGCTAGACAAAGGATAAACCATGTATGTTGTGATTTTCCGTGCCACCGTGCGTGAATTGGATGCTGAATATGCTACAACTGCGCAGCGTATGCGTGAATTAGCCTTGAACGAGTTTGGTTGCCTCGAATTTCATGCAGTCACGGAAGGTCAACACGAAGTAGCCTTGTCTTATTGGCCGGATGAGGCAAGTATTCGTGCTTGGAAAAATCATCCCGAGCATGTATTGGCTCAACAAACTGGGAAAAACCGTTGGTACGAAACCTATAGTGTGCAAGTTGCCGAAATAAAACGGCATTATTCAATGCTTAATTAATTCCCAAGTTAGCAGCTCGCTTCTATACTCCAAATATTCAACTAATAACAAGGAGCGGGCTATGCCGATAGTAGGTGTTTTAATTGTTTTGATTCAAATTGGCTTTGCTATTCATGTTGTCCGTACTGGTCGAGATACCTTCTGGATTTATATTATTGCCTTTTTACCCTTATTGGGTTGTGCTTGTTTATTTCTTTACTCAAGTTCTGCCCGAAATGGGTAATAGTCGAACCGTGCGCCATGCGAGCAATCAATTATTAAAAGCTATTGATCCTGAACGTGAGCTACGTAAACGCAAAGATGAATTGGAGCTAGCCGATACTATTGAAAATCGAGTCAAGCTTGCGGATGAGTGTATTGGAGCTGGCTTTTATACCGATGCGATTGATTTATTAGAACGCTGCATTCGCAATGGACACGATGAACCGGATATTTATTTAAAACTTGCTCAAGCCCAATTCGGGGCGAACTTACCACAAGACACGGTAAAAACGTTAGATGAACTGATTACTAAAAACCCTCAGTTCCGCTCTGCAGATGGACATCTTCTCTATGCACGCGCCTTAGAAGCATCTAATCAGCCGCTGCGAGCTTTAGAAGAATACCAAGCTTTAATACCAACTTTCCCCGGTGAAGAAGCGCGTTGGCGTTATGCGACTCTTTTAAATCAACAAGGCCAAACTCGCAAGGCTTTACAGGTTTTGGAAGAAATTCAGTTGCGTGCTCGACGTGCACCTAAATACTATCGGCAAAAAGAACAAGAATGGATTAAACAAGCAACAGCACTTTTAAAAGCACAACAAACACAATAAGGCTGTCATTTAAACAGTATGCCTCTACTCCAGCGCCAACACTATGCTTACCATCCTCATTATTGCGAGGAAAATATCTGGCATTTGTGTCAGCACGCTCTATTTGCCCAGAGTCAGGTAATTGTGATAGCAGCTCAAGGTGACTACTTTCCGATGCTTTGCCAACGTGCTGCTCGCTCAGCACAAGAGGCTTTATTTTGGGATTATCATGTGGTCTTACTGTGGCAAAAGGCTAAACTCAATTATCTGCTTGATTTCGATACCCGTTTAGCCTTTTGCTCACCCCTTGCAGACTATATGCAGCAATCGTTTTTAGCTGAGACACGGCTTGATCCTGAGTATGTGCCACTCTTTCGCATCCTTAGTGCACAGGACTATGTGCAACATTTCAAATCAGATCGCAGCCATATGCAAACACCCCATGGCTGGTTAGCCCCGCCTCCGCCTTGGCCACCGATTAGTAAAAATGAAAGTAATTTACAGCAATTCACTCATATGAACGATCACCGTTATGGCAAAGTTATGAGCGCAGCGGCATTATTAGCAGCCTATAAATCATCTTAGCTGCTTAACATGACATTAGAACTGGATCATATTTTCATAGCGGTCTCAGCAAATGCCCCTGAAGCTGAGTTATTACCCCCTACCGACTAACCCCAACGAGCTGTTTTCACCGATCTCTACTCTTTCCGCAATATCCTTCAAATTAGAGTAGCTCTCAACCAACTGTGGGACATCATCCAAACTCATGGCAAAAATCCATAGATAAGTGGTAACTGAATAGATGTGTCCTGCGCTGTCATAACCGTTTATCGCCATCCACACAAAGGTAAAACCAAACAGAATGCTGGATGCAATACCATTACAGAGATAGCCAAAAGCTTCACGATTAGAAATTAAAACGCGTAAACGTGCCACCCATCCATAATGTTGCCGCAATTTTGCCTCTGAAGAGTGGCTAATGGCATCCACATCACGCTCTAAACGATTGTTGAGTGTCAAATACAGTCGACTGCTAATACGTGTAAAAGAAGGCAAGAGCAAAGCAAAAAACAGCAGAATAACCACACTGAGCAATCCCGACCAAAACTCTAAAATCAACAGCATCAAACTTGCACCTATAATCGAAAATATAGAGGTGATCGCAGTTGGCAAATGTATTTCAAAAAAATCAACAAACTCACGAGATAATTTCACCCGTGCTGAGATTTTAGATGGGCTTTGCCCTTGCGCACGCTGCTTAATGATAATTGGAACTACGATTTCACTATAAATGCGTGTGAATACTCGGGTATCAACGCTACGGCGAGCCGCTCCAACCAACCAAACAGCGAGTACGAAAAGTGCATAGGTCAATGCCTGCCACACCTGTCCTTGCATGACCGCATTGACTGCAAACCCACCTAACATGGGATAAATCAGAAACAACAAATTTTCCAGCCCCACTAAAGAAAACGCCATCAGTAGTTTCTTTCGATGAGTGTCACCAATCGTTTTTAATGCTTGCCACATATGATATCTTTTTGGTTTGTGATGATTATGTTCGTATAATGCCCTATACCCTAGGGCTCAAAGCCTAATGAGGCGCCGCCACAACATTTCAAGTGGACCTTCATCGAATTTGCGAAGCCACCAGTTGGCAAGAGCTATCTGCAATGCCAATACCATAACAGCCGTTGCTAAGATTCCCGCCGCTCCAAATTCAAGCTGTGTTAATGGCCCCCAAGATGCCCAAAGGAGCCAGATACCGATGACACTTTGCATGACATAAAGGGTGAAAGCTGTTCGTCCCGCCGCCTTGAGGGGGGACAGAAATTTTGCACCGCTTGGATTGTGCCACAACATATTGATCAAACTAATATGCCCTATCGTCATACATAACCGCCCCAACTCAGACGGGCTTGACCCCATCGTGGGTTGTGAAAGGTTATCCAATGTTGAAACACGTAGTACAAGACCAATGCTATAGCCAAGTATCATGAGCACCCAGTAAAAACGAAAAGACCGTAATCCTTGAATGATGCCCCATTTGAACAGTGCCAACCCAATGAGCATGGTACCGAAGGCTTCGGCGACTGTTGACCACAAACCAAGCCCTTTGACTGATTCATACCACATCTGGACAGCATCCACTTCGGCAAGATGGTTAGTGGTGGTATTAAGCAACTCTGTACCGTGTATCCCCCCACCCATCAACTGCACAATGAGAGTCAGACTCAGCCCCAGTGCAAATGCTATAGGTGCTGATAACTGACGGAAGGTAAATAGAGACAGTGCTGCCAAACCATAGACATGTAGGATGTCATATCCCCAACGAACAACAAAAATATGCAGTAACCCGAAGAATATAAGCCACATGTTGCGGCGTAGATAAAGATCAGCCACACTGACGGGGCCATCAGGTGACATTGCTTTAGCCGTCAACAATATCATGCCCGCGCCGAACAGCATTTGAAGCATGCCCCGCTGCGTACCCTCAAAAAATAAATCTACAAAGATCTGCGCAGCCGCATCCACAGCGGACAAATGCGTAACTTCACTACTTCCACCCATGAGCCCCATCAAGGGCAGATTAATGAAAAAAATCCCCAATATCGCAAAACCACGGAGCACATCCAGCACCTCCAGTCGTACCCGTGGAGCCTTAGGTACAGACACAATCTCGCTCTCTCTATTCAGGTTTATTCTGGTCATTCTTAGAGCCTGCTCATCATCTGTTAGTAAGGGTAAGAGCGTTTTCTTCCAGCAGATAGCTTGGGCTGGTGACATCATTAGCCGTGCTGGTTATCACTCCCAAAACGCTTAGTGAACAGATCAGGGGGCTAAGATGGGTTGTAATTTTCATGGCGTTGTCTCCATCAGTGGGTTATCGATGAGGACAGATTACGAGGGAAAGCTGATATTTTGCTGACAGTGGGCTAGTTCATTTCCAGCCAATTTGAAACCTTTGCGGGTATTGAAAACGGTTACACACTAAAAACCTCGACGATTTGAAGCAGAAAATCCCGTCATTGTTGGATAAAATGCCACACCATCCTAATCTGCCAGAGTCGGATCGGTTGCGATTGTACAGAGGGCTAAAAACTCACCGTCACTCGCGCTCCACCTTCAACCCGATTTTCCAGCCGCAATGCCCCGCCATGTAGCCGCGCCACCATATTCACAATCGCCAGCCCCAAGCCCGTGCCACCTTGGGTCGGTGATAGCACAAAATCGGTTTCCCGCCGCGCCAGCAATTCGGCAGAAAAGCCCTTACCCTGATCTTCAACCGTGATTTGCGCCCCCACCACCGTAACATGGATGTGAGGCTGAGCAGAGCTAGCACCATGCTTACGGGCATTTTCCAGCAGATTGCGCACCGCCACCGTTGTCAGGCGTGGATCGAGATTGACCACCGTGGCAGCCGCATTCAGCGTTACCGAATCATCATCGGGCAGCAGGGTTTCGACCAGCAAATCCAACCGCACGGGTTGGCGTTTCAAACTAGCCCCTGCATCCAGCCGCGCAAACAGCAATAGATCTTCGAGTGTGTGAGTGGCACTGCGCAATAAGCCATCCATGCGAGTCAGGGCGCGCTGCGGGGCTTCGTCACCGCGCTGGGCAGATTCACAAATACCGCGCAAGGCGGCAACTGGCGTACGCAATTCGTGGGCAGTGGCGACAAGGAAACGTTCACGCTGACGCAGCGAAGCCAATACCGGGCGTAAACTCCACGCTGTCAATCCAACCCCAACCAACAGACCGAGTATGCCTAGCAAGGCACTTGCCCCGACAATCCGCTGCACGAATGCCTGATACGCCACTTGCCCAGGTATTGGGTCGGCAACGGTAATGATCATGGCCTTGGGGATACCAGTACCGCCCTGCCCTATAAAAATGGGGGTGGCGTACAAACGGTACGGTTTGCCATTGGTATCATTCCCGTCAAGATAGATTTCCTGCTCTTGTTCCATCACGGTGGTTTGCAGTTGGGTAAAATCAGCGAGCTTGAAACGTGGGTGCGCAGGGGCGAAATGGCGGATGGGCGGGTTGCCCGGTTCGACTACCCAGATATCATACAGCGCATCCAGCAGATCGTGATCCAAGCGCAATGCTTCGTCATGGAATTTGCCTTGCTGATCAAACCACGCCAGACCGTACACCGAAGTGGCGTAGAGAGTCAGTTGAGTATCGAGGTCGGTTTCACGCAATTCTGCCCGCAGGTCAATGGCAACTTTGGCAAGGATGGCAATGCCCAGCAACCATGCCACACCCCACGCTAACAGCAACGGAATACCCAGCCGTAATAACCGCGCCCGCTGGCTGGGATCAAGTTTCATGCGCATCGTCCAACTTGTAACCGTGACCGCGCACGGTTTTGATCAGCACAGGCTCACCCAATTTACGCCGCAACGAAGCGATAATAGTTTCCTCGACATTAGATGCCGGGCTTTCCAGCGTATCCCAGCAATATTCGAGGATATCATTACGCGATACGGCGCGGCGGTTGCGGACTGCCAGCAGTTCCAACACAGCATATTCCTTGGGGCGCAAGGGAATCAATACCCCGCCACGACGCACTTCGTGCCGCCCGCTATCCACTTCTAGATCAGCCACCCGTAAGATCGTGTCGCGTAACGGCTCACCGCGCCGCGCCAAGACGTTGATACGGGCAATCAGCTCGTCCATTGCAAACGGTTTCACCAGATAATCGTCTGCACCGACTTGCAAGCCTTCTACTCGGTCTTCGATGCGATCGCGGGCGGTCAGCAATAGAATCGGGGTGCGGTTGGCGGCATTGCGCAATGCCCGCAACAAAGAGAGGGAATCGCCGTCGGGCAACATGCGGTCAAATACACCCACGTCGTAATGTGTAATGTTTAGGTAGGCGCGGATTTCGCGGAGACTGGATACTTCGTCCACACGGTTGCCAAGAGCACGTAAGCGACGGGCGATGGCAGCACAGAGTTCGGCATGGTCTTCGGCAAGCAGGATGCGCATAGGAATCTTAAAGCATCACCATGCTACTAAACACCACTTTACCCTGTGGCATTTTGCGGGGTAGTGCATCCATCGATTCTAGGCTGAGGGCAAATGCGCCCACATTCGCCAGTTCCTTCCACAGTTTGTTGTCAATGGACATCCACATTCCGTCATCTTTCATTAATCTACTCAATCTACTCGCGCTCCAGCTAGCATCTCAAAAGATGCCAGCTTGGGTGTCGTGGCTCACCTAGCAACCAGCATTTCCGCTGCCTCCAGTAATTTGAGGATTGCGAGGTAAACGACTACTTGCGCAATCATCTTGACACTAGCACGATCGTGACTTTTCTGCTATGTCCTGTTTAATTTGTGCCACCGTTTTACCACCTACGGCAATACTGGTATCAGGGTACTCACGGATGGTTACAAAATATAACTCTTTGGGAATTCCGGTGATTGCCACCGCCGTATCAGTTAACTTTTCAATCAACTCAGCTTTTACCTTATCGCTCAGTTGAGCCGCTTCAAAACTAATAATTGGCATTACTAATCCTCCAACCAATGATGACGCATGCGTACTTCGGCTCCCATACGCTCAAAAATCTTACATAACCCATAAATCGTACGATCAAAGAAAATAAAATCCTTGGCGATTTTATGTAGCATTGTGTTTTGTGAGAGTTTTTGAATGATCTCACGGGCGCTACTCGTATACTGTGGATGCTTGCCGAAATCAAAGCTTTCGGTTTGCAAAGGCAGTGCCGCCCATTGGGCAAACGGACGCAAGACCTCTGGATACCAAGTCGCCGAATAGGGTTGAGGATTCATCCCTAACACACGATAAGCGGCCAAAATAGCCTCTGCGTCATCACGCACAAAAGCATGGAGTAGCTCTGGCAAAATATGAATAAACTCCGACGAGAATGGTTTAGTACAACCAAAATCAATCAAACTTACCGAACCATCGGCGTGAAATAAATAATTACCCGGATTGGGGTCGGCATGTAGACGCTTTAAATGGCGCACCGAATAGACCAGCATATCATACAGATATTGTGCTGCTCGATTACGCATGGCTTGGCTCGGTTGAGTCGCCAGCCACGCCTCCAAATGCAGCCCCTCGACTAATTCCGTGGTCAGCAGCCGCGTCCCTGAAAACTCGGTATACACTTTCGGTATTTGAATACCCGCCACCCTTAAATGCTCTGCAAACCATTGGGTCGTCGCGGCCTCATGGGCATAATCGACTTCTTCTTTAAGACGATCGTGAATCTCCTCCAAAGATTGCAAGACCATCTGCGGATTCGGCAACCGAGGTGCGAGTTTGCGCATGAGCTGCATATCATTATTCATCGCCACATGAATTCCTGGATATTGGATTTTGATAGCAACCGCCGTACCGTCTAATAATCTAGCTTGATGGACTTGCCCTAAACTTGCAGCCGCAAAGGCTTGATCATTAAATTCGGCAAATAGATATTCAGGCGGTTGACCTAATTGCTCTTGGATAGCTTTACGCACTAAGACACGATTCAAAGGCGGTACTTGATGGAAGGATTTCTGCAACTCTTTACGATAACGCTCAGGCAGAATTTCTATTTCCATGCTCAACATCTGCGCAACCTTTAATGCCGTACCACGTAATTGGGTCAAAGCATTAAAAATTAGCTCCGCATTTTTCTCATCCAGCGTTTGCTTATCCACTTGCTGGCGCTCTATGGACATAAAAGGGCGTTTCGCCTGATGCTGTACTTCACGCAAACCCACTTTCAAGGCAGTTGAGCCGACAATACTTGCCCGCGCCCATTTCCCTTCAGGAACTGTCGTCTCCATTATTGACCCTCCATAAAACGGCGCTTAGTGGCGGCTACCTCAGGTGAGTGGCTGATACTTTTTAGTAAATCTGCATGCGCCATGATATGGGTACGAAAGAGCAAGGACACTAAATCTAATAACTTACCTACCATGCCGGTTTGTAAGATATTGGCAATAATGTCCATACTGCGATCAATCACCTGTGTGGTATTGGCAAATCCTTCTGAATTATCTTTCAGCCAATAGATCAAAATACCGGTCATATAATCCCAAAATAGACGAGGTAAAAGTTCACGATAGGGTTGTTCAGGAATTTCGCCCGCCTCTATAGCCGCATCGAGCATGTCTACCACCATTGCAGTGAATAAGCGCTTGGTTTCTTCAATATGTGTCAATCCCAGCCAAGGCGTACCAAAGCTCAAGTCCATGACTTGCTGCAAAAACTCGCGTGACGGTAGCCACAGGCGCAGATTGGTTTCCACTAATTGCTGTAATTGTTCTTGCACCGTGTATTCATGGAAATTACTGATTTCCTTCAGCTCTAAGATCACCTGCTGCTGTACATACTCGCAATAGCCATACAGCACTTTTTCCTTGGTAGGGAAATAGTTATAGATAGTTGCATCCCCCACTTTGGCTTGTTTAGCGATCTCGCGCATGGTGGCATTTTTAAAGCCCCGAATCGTAATCACCTCCACCGCCGCCGTGAGAATCCGCAGCTTAGTTAGTTGCTTGTCTTGTTCGTTGATTTTCATGAAACTCACCTTAAACAGAAATTACAATTTAATAATTTCATTTATTTTGCATTTTTACAATAGTAAATTCACAAAAAGCCAATCATAAACCTGAACTTACAAACCCTAAGTAAACAGCTACACTTTCAGCAAAGATTAAAAACGAATGAGGTAATAGCAATGACAACATTTACAGTGACTGGTGAGATCGATCCCTTTTTGCATGTGTCACTAAAAAAAGGCGATAAAATCTATTGTGAATCAGGCTCGATGGTGATGATGGAGGCTAATTTAGATTTGCAGGGTCGGATGAGTGGGGGCTTAGGCCAAGCATTGATTCGGCGCTTTGCCAATGGTGAGTCCTTTTTCCAGCAACATATTGAAGCGACACGCGGTGATGGGGATTGTTTGCTCTCACCCGCTTTGCCCGGCGCAATGGAAGTTGTCACCGTTGGCGAAGCACAATATATCCTCAATGATGGTGCGTTTGTGGCAGCCACCTCGGATGTCGCTTTACAAGTACGTACTCAAAGTGTTGGTAATGCTTTGTTTGGGCAATCGGGTGGCTTTTTTGTCATGGAAACGGCGGGCAAAGGCCAATTAGTTGTGTCTGGCTTTGGCAGTATTTTTAGCCTAGCGGTAGAACCCAACAAAGATTTGATTATTGATAATGCCCATGTCGTATGCTGGGATAAACAATTACATTATGAAATTTCCGTAACAACGGGAGGCAATCGTCAGGCCGGTGGTTTAGGTGGCTTACTTGGCAATTTAGTCAATAGCGTCGCTAGCGGTGAAGGCATGGTCTTGCGTTTTAGTGGGCGTGGCAAAGTCTATATTTGCTCACGAAACCCCGCCTCTTTCGCCAAACTAATGGCTAAAGCAGGAGCAGCCGGAGCATAGATAGATGCAAACAACAGCCTGCCTCAAGAGGCAGGCTTAATCTAAGTATCGTCAATAATAATCCGTTGCTAGTAGCTCAGGACTTATTCAACCAAGACCTCATAAAAGACCTGCCCCTGAGACCCGGGTAAGAGCTTGCCCGTGAAGACCCATTCTAAATCAAGCCCCCCAACCGTCGGTGAACAAAGCGTTAATTCAGGTGGGGTCGTTCCACATTGAGGTACACCCGTTAAGCTTGTGAATTCCGGTACACGATCTTGTACCGCCAATTCATCCAGCGAACCATTGCCAATATTTTCATAGCTAATCAAATAGCGCAGGGTTTCACCCGGTAAGGCGACATCCCCTTGGATATTACGGCTTACATTCCAAACCGCTTTGCTCAGTTTGAGTTTGCCCGCACCATCGACTGAACCTCCCGTAGGGCTGCCTGCACTAGTACGGGTTAGGTCGGTTCGGGTTTGTGTTATGGGTGTGCTGATCAGGCTGCCATCACCGAAGGTGAAACTACTGGTGATTTCGAGAATATGGCTCGCACCACTGCTGACATTGCTGGGCGCTAAGACTTTCGCTACAAGGCAGAGGCTCTGACCCGCCGTCATGAGGAAGGCGCTATTGAGTTCAGTATCGCCCCCATCTAAGACCGCATTACAGTTGGTATCGACATATAAAACCACGTCCCAATTCAGGTTCGCTGGATCCGCTCCATCCGCTAGGCTAAAGCTGACCGTTCCATCGACTAAAGCGGTGAAGCGATGGGGGTAAGTTATCGTCGACCCTGGTAGAATAGTTTGGCTATGCTCAAGGGTAAACTGTGGCTTTTGGACATCAGCAAAATCAATGCCATTGATCGAAGCGGTACTCACGGTAATCGCTTGGTTGTTCGGAGTACTCGACAAATAAGCATTCAGGTCAGCCCCCAACGGTGGACAGGTATTGGGTTGGGGGAGTGCTTCTGCGGCTGCTTCGTAAACGCTGTAATTACCCGCTGCGACTTGATCGAAGCGATATTGCCCCTGTGCATTGGTTTGAGTACTGCGGCAGGTGTTATTCGTGCTGTCATACAGCACCATCGTGACCTCACCGATGCCGGGTTCTGCTTGCTGTGCTCCATCGACATTGAGGTCATGGTAGACCGTGCCACTGACGGATACACCGCCATTACTGATCGTCAGTACATAATCCTCGACTTCACCATCAAACGCCAGCCCTGTCGCTTGGCTGGTGCTGGCCGTGCCGGTCGCAATGCTGGGGTCGGTTGTTAAGCGCAGGCGTAGATAGGTAGTCCCTGTTTGCATCGCGCTAGGTAGGTTTTTCCAAGTCAGCCCGACGGTTTTGTTATTCGCTCCATTCGCTACATTAATAGTGGCCGCTTCGTTGGTATCAAACGCGCCATTACGATTGAAGTCGATCCAGCCTACTAAACGAGCGGTGCTGCCGCTTGCATTACTCACGGGTAGATTCAAATTATACTGACGACTGCTGGTACTGAGGCTTGGAAGGCTACTCAAACTATCTTCATCATCTAGCCCCACAGTATCGTCACCATCCGCATTAGTGCTGGCTAATCCAGTGCTCTCTGCATCGATGTCGCCGCCGAGGCGTAAATCTCCGCCACTGAGCACTGCATGGGAAGCACTACCATAGCTAGTGGAGCTGGTGGGTGCATCACTATAATCATGGCAATTTGCAAAGCCGAGGACTAAATCATCCCAGCGTAACTCACCTGAGCTACTGGTGGCATCATGGAAAATGACACGCACATAATAGGTCGTAGCGGGCAATAAATAGGCTGAAGCAGTAAAAGGAACTTCTGTTTGTACATAACCACTAGCCGGAGCAGTCACTGTATGCCCATCTAGCAATAGTGTCGCGGCAGTAAAACTGGGGTCAGTTGAAGCCAATACCGAAATTTTGTAGGGGGTATGGATAGAAGCGGTAGACATCACACCGTAGCGTAAGCCTTTCCAAAAGCGACCAGCACTGACACTCGCCGAGGTAGTAAAACTATATTGTGCATAATCGCCTGCTTGATAAGCATTTACCCGCCCTGATTGGTTAGCGTTTAAAATGCGCCCTGAAGAAGCATCGATCAGGTAACTAATACCACTACCGGCTATTGCTGACTGAGTGGAGGCAATATCGGTCAATTGTAGAGTCGATGCATAAGGATCAGCCCCACCATGATTCCAGCCCACTTGATAGCTCGGCGTGAAAGTTACACCCGCTGCCACCGGACACTCTGCTTCACTAGCGGCTGCAGGATAAACTAAGGGCGCAACTACTGTTAGCGCATAATCCTCGACTTCGCCATCAATAGCAGCAGCAGTAGCGCTTAAATTACTGGTGCTCGACCACCGAAAACGAGCATAAGTCTGACTCGTAGTTGTTGTTAATGGAACAGTGACGGGCAAATTAATTGTACCTGAACTACCTGCACTGTATTGTAGATTGCTTGCTATCTGCTCGCCGGCATCGGCAAAATCACCATCGCCATTCCAATCGACCCAAGCTTGCAAATAGCCATTGTTCGCACTTGGCTGAGTCACACTAATCGGAATGTTCACACTCGCGCCTTGTATCAGGCTAGGCATAGTGACGCCATTATCTACATCCCCATCTGCATTAGCGGAATTATAATCGGCAGTATCTGCCGTCACACTTGCCCCTAGATACAAACTTGGAACAATCGCATGTGAGGCTCCCCCCAAAGTTGCTGTTGGCGCATCCGAATAATCCTTAGGGCATCCCGCCTCAGTTAGGGGTGCAATACTGATTCCGTCGATTGCGAAATCATTACCACCAGCCGCTGTTGAGATATTAAAAACCTCCAAGCGATAGTTATCAGTCGCTGGGGTCGTCAGGTCAATCGTGCCTTGAGTCCAGTCTTGTGGGCCTTGGTATCCACCGTAAACTGTTGGATATTTTTCTGGGATAACACCCGTGGATGTCGTGGCCACTACTGCACCATTCGACTCCCGTATCAAGCGAATACCCAACTCTGGATCACCACCTGAATCACTACCGCTGACCGCATTGATGGCAAAAAGACTGATGCGATAGCCACGATTAGCTTGCAAGGCGATAGTTTGCTTATAAAAGACCCCCACTGCAGTTGAGCCATTGACTGCTAGATAGGCATCATCATCTGTCCCTGTATTGACACCGATAATATTACGCCAATGTGCTACATGTATGCTCGGCGAGCCAATTTTGGAAACAACGGTGTAAAGACCGGAGGCCATTAGATCACCGGTATAGGTATATCCACCGCCCGGCGGAGTCTGTAAATCACGTGTTCCTGAAGCGAGCGTGCCAAAACTGCCATCGAACTCCGCTGTCAGCAGGTTACCACAGGTCGTCGGGGGTACAGGCGTAATCACTCCCGTTGGATGAATAGTCACTGCATAATCTTCGACCTCGCCATTTGCTGCCGCCATAGTGGCACGCTCATCCACAGCTGTGGTACTGGTATTGTCTGTTAAGGCCGTAGAGGTAAAACGGAAGCGAGCATAAGTCGTTCCGGCACTCCCCACCGTAAGACCCGTCCAGCTTAAAGGGCCAGCGAGTGTTCCCGATGTTACTGCCACGGATTTATATTCAGCCGCAGTGAAAGCACCATTCTTGTCAAAATCAATCCATGCGTGCAGAGTACCAGTTCCAGTCGCAGTAATATTGGCGGCTGGAATCGAATAACTGCTTGCTCCAACGGTGAGAGAAGGAAAAGCAGAAACCCCGTCCTCATCATCCGTACCGGTTAGATCATCACCTGTGCCATCTAAAGGGGTCAGGATCGTTTCTGCATCTGGGGCATTCGCCCCAAGCTTGAGGCTACCAGAAATCGTATGTGTAGATGCCCCATAGCTGGCAGGGGCGTCAGATGAATCAACAAGCGTTACAATAGTCACCGCATAATCTTCGACCTCGCCATTTGCTGCCGCCATAGTGGCACGCTCATCCACAGCTGTGGTACTGGTATTGTCTGTTAAGGCCGTAGAGGTAAAACGGAAGCGAGCATAAGTCGTTCCAGCACTCCCCACCGTAAGACCCGTCCAGCTTAAAGGGCCAGCGAGTGTTCCCGATGTTACTGCTACGGATTTATATTCAGCCGCAGTGAAAGCACCATTCTTGTCAAAATCAATCCATGCGTGCAGAGTACCGGTTCCAGTCGCAGTAATATTGGCAGCTGGAATCGAATAACTGCTCATTGAAGCATACAGGGGGGGGAAAGAAGAAATACCATCTTCATCTGCCCCATCACCAGTGCCATTGCTACCACCATGAGCGGCATCTTGTGCTGATACTTCAGTGTCTGGCTTGGTGATACCCAAATAGAGTGATTGTGGGGTAGCTTGAGCATGAAAGGCTTCAGAACTAATACCAATATCCCCAAAGTCGGAGCAAGAACCAATCTGTAAACCAATGGAGTCTAGCCCTCCACTGCTAGCACCATAAAAATAAGCACGGACATAATAAGTTTTACCCGCTTCCAGCAATTGGTCTCCATTACCTGTAAAGTAGTGGAAGTTGCTCCCCGAATAACCCCCATCATAGAAATTAACCACATCACTAAAATCAGGCTGGGTGGCAATATCAATTGCAATACCAGGGAATGCGCTAGTAGCTGTATATGTCCCCCAACGCTCCAAATAAGAGGTGATACTACTTTGCGTGGTAAAACTGACTTGTAAATATTCGTTGTTGGCGCGTGCCTGAGCCGCAGTTGTCGCATCTACATTGCTAATGCTCCAATAGCTTGAAACTTTTGTCGCAGCTAGTCCAGCACCAAAAGAAACAGCTGAACCACTTGCCAATAAGAGCGGAACATTATTTTCCTCCATATTACCAGGGATAGCATAGCTGTTAACATCCCACCAAATTCTTGGATTACCACTGGTATAGTTTTTGCCATCACGTATAGCACAAGTCTGCGTCACATTGGGGATAACATAGACTATTGTCAATTGATAATCCTCAACCTCGCCATTTGCTGCCGCCATAGTGGCACGCTCATCCACGACTGTGGTACTGGTATTATCTGTTAAGGCCGTAGAGGTAAAACGGAAACGAGCATAAGTCGTTCCGGCACTCGCCACCGTAATACCCGTCCAGCTTAAAGGGCCAGCGAGTGTTCCCGATGTTACTGCTACGGATTGGTATTCAGCCGCAGTGAAAGCACCATTCTTGTCAAAATCAATCCATGCATGGAGCGTTCCAGTGCCTGTGGCTGAAATATTCGCTGCTGGGATAGAATAGCTTGTTGCACCTGTCGGTAAAGGGGGAAAAGCAGAAACCCCATCCTCATCATCCGTACCGGTTAGATCATCACCTGTGCCATCTAAAGGGGTCAGGATCGTTTCTGCATCTGGGGCATTCGCTCCGAGCTTGAGGCTACCAGAAATCGTATGTGTAGGCGCTCCGTAGCTGGAGGGTGCGTCAGACAAATCAATAGGTGTCGCAATAGCAATCGCATAATCTTCGACCTCGCCATTTGCTGCCGCCACAGTGGCACGCTCATCCACTGTGAGAGTGAGAATATTGTCACTGAGCGTTGTTGAAGTAAAACGAAAGCGAGCATAGGTCGTTCCAGCAGTTACAGCGGTAAAGCCCGACCAACTTAATGGCCCCGCCAGCACTCCATTAGTCACCGCCACCGATCTATACTCGTTTGAACGAAAAAGACCGTCTTTATTGAAATCAACCCAAGCATGCAGTGTACCTGTACCACTCGCCGAAATATTGGCTGCTGGAATAGAGTAACTGGTAGCACCCGGTACTAATGCTGGAAAACTTAAAATACCATCCTCATCATCGATTCCCGTTGTATCATCACCCGTCGCTGTAGCATTAGGCTGAGCCGCAGCCTCACTGTCAGGAGCGTTGCTCCCCAACTTAAGGCTTCCCGAAATTTCATGAAAGGGCGAGCCAAAGGTAGCAGGTGCATCACTATAATCAGCAGGGATAACCAGTGCTCTGAACATCACTGCCGCTGCTATCGCATCGGCTTTGGTTGAGCAACTGAAATAGTTGTATTGGCTAAGGTCATCTTGAGTCGTGAAAGTTGCTTGTGCGGCGGCTGAGGAGCCTGACAAATTCACACTAGAAGTACGACTGGCTCTTACTGCCATTTGGGAGGGAATTGAAAAGCTCAGACTACCTGATCCTGAGTTAAGAAGCTCTGTGTCTGTGGTAGTCAAGCTGCCACCCAGTGAGTAGTTAACCGTACCCAGATTATAAATACCAAGATTTGAAAAGGTTCCACTTCCAGCTCTATTATGAGTATATGTTCCACCTGAAAGTACATAAACCGTGTTGCACGTAGTCGCTGCTATCGCGCTGGTATTGAGGCTGCCACCTCTAACGAGTGCTGTAATATCCGTGGCAAGTGAAGCACCAATGCTGGCGGAGCTACCCGTATCCACCTCAATATACAAATCGGTGAAGCTATTGTTGCTAGTAGTGGTCAGTGTTGCGCCATCATAAACGTAAATCCCGCGACTTAGCTGAAAGGGGTTATCGTTGAAAGTAACATTAACACCCGCGCCTGCCACACAGACATTAGTTCCTGAAGGCATCGCCATTGTGCCTGAAGTGGTCACCATCGTCGCGCCTGATGGACAAACCGTTTGTGCCCTAGCTTCTAGAGAAAATCCTAACGATAACAGTATCCATACTACCCATATCCAAGTTTTCATACTCAAATAGCGCAAAGGATCAATTAGCATGGTTAAGCTCCTTCTTGCAAAGGCAAGAAATAACTTCGATCAGTAGATTGCCTGATCAAAACTCGCAGGTTAGTTATTATTCTTGAGCGTTTTATCAGCAACACCTGAAATGACTGTCTAGAGCCAAGCAGACACCCTAGCAAGGGTGATAAATTTGTCACTATCAATCGGGAATAGTCTTGACTATTATTGTTATTAATATTGTTCATAACTCACTGGCCGCTGATTGAATTTTTTTATATATAGCTACTAATGAAATCAATAGATCTGTTGCGAAATTAAAAAATTGATTAATTCAATTTTTCTGCTGATGCCTGTTATACCCAGAGCTTAGCTTAAAAATGACTAAAAACCACTCAAGATCATTGCTTAAAAACGACTTTCACAGGAGATCTATCGATAGGCTAACTTTATTAGTATTAATTTTTACTTAATGCGCCATCATCAAGCAGCTACAATTAAAATAAGCCACTTTATCATAAAAAAAATTTATTTAAAAGTAAATACAGTCTATGAATTAAACCTTGCCTCACCAAATTGCCCCTGAC
>JBJOOT010000025.1:0-26337 GCA_046051185.1 Pseudomonadota bacterium
GCGCAGTTTGTGATTTTATCTCGTTTGAAAGAGCCGGAAAATTCTAATCGCTATTCCAAAATGCGAGTTTATGATGGGGAAAATCTGAAGGATATTGATCCGAAAGCCAAAACCATCCAAGAGTATCAAGATGCAGCGGGTGTTGATGAGGGGATGTCAGGCTTATCAACTCGCTTTGCGTTTAAAATTCTGTCCAAAGTTTTTAACTTTGATGCAGTTGAGGTCGCTGCTGATCCGGTGCATTTAATGTATGTCTTGGAAAAGCAAGTTGAGAAAGAGCAATTCCCGGCTGAAGTACAAGCGCGCTATATTAGTTTCATTAAAGAATATCTATCACCGCGCTATGTCGACTTTATCGGTAAGGAAATTCAAACCGCTTATTTAGAGTCCTATTCTGAATACGGTCAGAATTTATTTGATCGCTATGTGACTTATGCAGACTTCTGGATTCAAGATCAAGAGTATCGTGATCCTGAAACCGGTGATTTCCTTGATCGCTCAGCACTGAATGCCGATTTAGAGAAAATCGAAAAGCCAGCAGGGATTAGTAATCCGAAAGATTTTCGGAATGAAATTGTTAATTTCGTTTTACGGGCGCGTGCGAATAATAATGGCAAAAATCCTGCTTGGACGAGCTATGAAAAGTTACGCCGTGTAATTGAGATGAAGATGTTTTCTAGTACAGAAGACTTATTACCTGTCATTTCTTATGGGGCAAAATCTTCAGCCGATGAGCAACGTAAGCATGATAATTTCGTTGAGCGAATGATGAAGCGTGGTTATACCGAGAAACAAGTGCGCTTATTGTCTGAATGGTATTTGCGGGTACGTAAGTCTCAGTAATGGTAATGGACTGTCCAAAGGGGTGCCGTAATGGCCTATGTTGTTGACCGTCGTTTAAATAGCAAAAATAAAAGCCTCGTCAATCGGCAACGCTTTTTGAAGCGCTATCATGAGCAAATTCGCGAGGCTGTCTCGGATGCAGTGAGCCGCCGTAATATTACGGATATGCAACGGGGGGATAATATCACTATCCCCAAGCGTGATATTTCCGAGCCAGTGTTTCGGCATGGCCAGGGTGGGCAACGCGATATTGTCCATCCTGGGAATAAAGAGTTTGTGCAAGGTGATCGGATTCAACGGCCCCCTGCAGGGGGCGGTGGTGGTTCGGGGTCTGGTGATGCCTCGGATTCAGGCGAAGGGGAGGATGATTTTGTCTTTCAAATCTCACAGGCTGAATTTTTAGAGTATCTATTCGAAGATTTGGCGTTGCCGAATATGGTTAAGCGCCAATTAGTAGGTAGTGATGCTTTTGAAACACAACGTGCCGGTTTCAGTGAAGTAGGTAATCCCAATCAAATCAATATTGTGCGTACGATGCGTAGCGCCCAAGCACGGCGAATTGCTTTAAGTGGCAAAGCTCGCCGTCGTCGGCGTGAGGTGCTGGCTGAATTAGCAGATCGGGATGAGGAAGAGCAGCCTAGCGATGAAGCTGAGCGTTTGGCTTTAGAGGAAGAACTCAGTCGCCTAAACTTTCGTTTGAATACGGTTCCTTTCCTTGATGATTTCGATCTGAAATATAATTTGCATATTCGCGTTCCCAAACCGTCACCCAAAGCAGTGATGTTTTGTGTAATGGATGTTTCTGGCTCGATGACTCAGGATATAAAAGAAACAGCGAAGCGCTTTTTCTTTTTGCTGTATTTATTCTTGCAAAAGAATTATGAGCATATTGAGGTGGTATTTATCCGTCATCATACTCAAGCGCAAGAAGTGGATGAAGAAACCTTCTTCTATTCGCGTGAAACTGGCGGTACAGTGGTATCGAGTGCTTTAGCTTTAATGTCGGATATTATTAATACACGTTATTCGCCCGATGAGTGGAATATTTATGGGGCGCAAGCCTCGGATGGTGATAATTGGCAAGAGGATAATCAACGCTGCCATAAAGCCTTAGTCGAGGGTATTTTGCCGAATGTGCAATATTTTACTTATATCGAAATCGGTGATCGTGACCCGCAAGGTTTATGGCATTTATATCAGCATTTAGAAAAGGATTATACCGATCGCTTTGCCATTCAGCGCGTGCGCGATAATTCAGAAATTTACCCCGTATTTCGAGAATTGTTTAAGAAGACAATGGTAGTTGATTAAGGCGGGTATTTAATATTGGCTTTAGAGCTGGGTTATAATCTAGCTCTAAGGTTTGGCTGTTATCTAGATGGATGTCTTAAAATTTTGTTAAAGGGTGATGATATGCTGTTACTTTCAGTAGCTAGTCTTTGTTAGCCTTATGGTAATCAGCTTGTTTGTATGCAGCCTTATAAAAGTCACCTACAGCTTAGGACTAAAAGATGAATAAAAACTACCTCTCCACCAGTTCTGAATGGACTTTCGAAACGATCGAAGCCTATGACCGTGAAATTGCACGGATTGCCCGTGACAAATTTCGTTTAGATACTTATCCGAATCAAATCGAGATTATTCGTTCTGATCAAATGATGGATGCCTATGCTTCAATTGGTATGCCCGTTTTTTATAATCATTGGTCGTATGGCAAGCATTTTGTCAATGTTGAGCAGAACTATTCCCGTGGGCGCATGGGTTTAGCCTATGAGATTGTGATTAACTCCAATCCCTGCATTGCTTATCTCATGGAGGAGAATACGCTCACCATGCAAGCCTTGGTGATTGCCCATGCCTGCTATGGGCATAACTCTTTCTTTAAGGGTAATTATTTGTTCCGTAGTTGGACAGATGCAGAGGCTATTGTTGATTATTTATTATTTGCCAAAAATTATATTGCTGAATGTGAAGAGCGCTATGGTGTGCAAGCGGTCGAGTTATTGCTCGATTCTTGTCATGCTTTGATGAATTACGGGGTAGATCGTTATAAACGTCCTGTACCTATTTCAGCGGCTAAAGAAGCATTGCGCCAGCAAGAGCGTGAGCAGTATATTCAACAGCATATCAATGATTTATGGCGTACTTTGCCGCCAAGATTGCAAGTGGGTGAACAGCGGGAAATTCCAAAATTCCCAGCTGAATCACAAGAAAATATTTTGTACTTTATTGAAAAAAACGCCCCACTCCTTGAAGGTTGGCAGCGCGAAATTGTGCGAATTGTGCGTAAAGTGGCGCAGTATTTTTATCCGCAGCGCCAAACTCAAGTCATGAATGAGGGCTGGGCAACCTTCTGGCATTACACAATTTTAAATGAATTATACGATGAAGGTTTGGTCAATGAAGGCTTTATGATGGAGTTTTTGACTTCACATACCAATGTCGTCATGCAGCCTGATTTTGATAGTCGTTATTATTCTGGCATTAATCCGTATGCGCTGGGTTTTGCCATGATGAAGGATATTCGGCGTATTTGTGAAAATCCCACTGATGAAGATAAACGCTGGTTTCCCGATATTGCAGGCTCGGATTGGATTAGTACTCTCGATCAGGTGATGCGTAACTACCGTGATGAGAGTTTCATTTTGCAATTCATGTCGCCTAAGATCATGCGCGATTTCCATTTCTTTGCGCTACAAGATGATGATCGGCGTAATGTGATTGATGTCACCGCGATTCATAATGATGACGGCTATCGGTTGCTGCGTGAGACTTTATCCCAACAATATAATCTCAGCTCGCAAGAACCGGATATTCAAGTTGAAAGCGTGAATATTCGAGGGGATCGTTCGTTGACACTTTATCATCACATGCATAATCGGCGGCCGTTAAGCAATGACTCTTATGAAATGCTGCGCCATGTGCATCGTCTTTGGGGGTATGATGTGCATCTCCATTCCGTCGAAACGGATGGGCGACGGGTACGCAGTTATCATTTGCAGGAAGGGCGCGAGTAATGAGAAGGTGCAAACTCAATCTTTAGAGGAAACCTCCACTCCTAGGGCAAGCTAGAGCAGGGTGGAGGTTGTTAAGGTTTAGTTACGTAAAGGAAATTTCAAAGCATATTCTGGGGTTGCAATACCTTCCGGTAAATTCGTAGCGGGTATTGGTTCACCATAAACATGCGTCAAAGGAATCACGCCCGCCCAATATGGCAAATTCACATCGTCTTTATCATCGTTGGGGCCACCAGTGCGTACTTTGCAGGCCGCTTCATCTAAGGGGATACGAATTAACGAAGTCGCTTTTAATTCTTCTGGCAAATGCTCGCGATAGTCCCCTTTCGAGCCTGCAATAATCGTATAGGTGATTTGATGCAAGAGCTCAGCCTTTTCAGCCCCCTCGACCACCTCTCCCTTACCATGTACCACCGCCGAACGATAATTTGCTGAGCAATTCATTCCAGAACGCGCTACCACGATCCCATCAATTAAAGTGAAGGCGACACAGACCTCATGACCGGCACTCAGATGCTTGATAATACGAGAGGTACGCAAGCCATGTAGATAAATATGATGATCAATCCGCGCTACCATCATGGGGAGGGCAAAAGGTTGCCCATCGACCGCAATAGCCACCGTACCGACTAAAGCTTCATCAATAATTTGGTATAAAGTTGCTGCTTCATAATCAGCCCGTGCAGCCGTTTGCTTAACAGTTGCACGAGCGCTGGGCGCTTGATCACGAGTTCTTGCCATGTATTGCTCCAAAATTAAAAGTATCCATTAGCCTACCGGAGTCCAAAACCGATTAAAAGGCATGCATCAGGGCAGCGACGAGTGCGAACATCCCCCAAACCATGAAGCCTAAAACGACAATAAAAAATACTAGTAGAAAAATTAGAGTCAGTAGGCTTTGTCGGGTCGTATCTCTAGGGTTTAAAACGTATTTGCGCATTAGATTGACATTACGCTGATTCGCCTTAAAGACGAAATCAAATAAATCGCCAAGAATCGGGATGACACCAATCACACTTTCTAATAAGACATTTAAAGCCATCCGCGCAATAATTGCTCGAGGTACTTTCAACTTAAGGGCTTGATATAAAATATAGGTAGACAAGCCGCCCGCTGCTAAGTCACCGATCCCTGGAATTAAACCTATAACCCCATCAAGGCCTATTCTCCATGAAGTCCCTGGGATTTTGATCGAGTTATCTAATAACCAAGCTAAATTATCTAACTTTTTACTGAGCTGCTCATTACTCATGCAAGTTTCCTCTAACTTCTAGGCTAATGGCTGTTGTACAGGTATCGGTAGGGGGATTTTTAGCAGAAAATAAGGTTTAAGTCTTAATTTATCCAAGTTTAGTCTAGCAGTTCATCGGATAGCACCTGATCGACTAATTCCAACCAATGCACAACCCGCAGTTTCGTTCCTGTGGCTAAATGCATCAGGCAACCAATATTAGCGGTGGCGATCACTTGCGGTTGAGAAGCTTGCAAAGCTTGCAACTTATTGCTTAACAGTTGTTGCGATAGTTCTGGTTGTAAAATCGAATAAGTGCCTGCCGAACCACAGCAAAGATGCGCATCTGCAACTGGCATTAATTCAAAGCCTAGGGTTTGTAAGATGCGCTCAACCACAGCATTGAGTTTTAAGCCATGCTGCAAGGTGCAGGGGCTATGAAAAGCGACCTTTTTTAAATGTTCAGGAATCAAACGTGGGCTAAGTTCTATCTCAGCGACTAGTTCACTACTATCTTTAGCGAGTGCAGAAATGGTTTGGGCTTTGGCGGCATACAAGGGATCATGTTTTAGCAAATCCCCATACTCTTTTAACATTAGCCCACAGCCGCTGGCACTGATTACAATGGCCTCTGCACCGGCTTCAAGATGAGGCCACCACGCATCAATATTCCGACGCATAAAATTCAGAGCTTCGTCAGGGGCGGCTAAATGTTGACTGACCGCTCCACAGCAACCGGCCTCCTTAACCCTGACTAATTCAATGCCTTGTTGGTGTAAAATCCGTGCTAATGCTGCGGTGGTGGAAGGGGTGATAACCGATTGTACACAACCCTCAAAAGCTAAGACTTTACGCGCCTGAGGTTTGACCGACCACTGATAACGATTACCTTGCTGGGCAGGTAATTTCTTCGCTAAACGAGAGGGTAACAGCGGTTTCACTAAATAGCCTAAAGCTAATAGTGAGCGCAAGCGTTGTGGGTAGGGGAGTATGCTACGGAGTGCTTTGCGTTGGATTTGTTCTAACCAAGGGCGTTCGGTTTGTTCCTCGACCATTTCCCGACCTATATCCACTAATCGGCTATAGCGCACGCCGGAGGGGCAAGTGGTCTCACAAGAGCGGCAAGTTAAACATCGATCTAAGTGGGTACGAATCGTAGGAGTCGCAGCAGTCCCTTCAAGGACTTGTTTAATTTGATAAATCCGCCCACGGGGCCCGTCTAATTCATCCCCTAATAATTGATAAGTGGGGCAAGTGGCGGTACAAAAGCCGCAATGTACACAAGCCCGTAAAATTGCTTCGGCTTCTTGGCCGTGCGCACTATGCTTATATTTTTCGCTTAAATTAGTTTGCATTGGTTTTTCTCTTTACAAGCCCCTATACAAGCGATTAGGGTTAAAAATGCCTTTCGGATCAAAGGCTTGCTTGAGCTTACGATGATAGTGCATTAGCTCAGGCGCTAAGGCTTGGAAGCGGCTAATAGCCGTTGGGGTTTGTTGAGCTGAACATCGAAATAAACTCGCATGCCCACCCACCTGAGCCACCCTATCACGAATAAAGACAGGATCTAAATCACTTACCAGCCAACGTAAAGCGCCACCCCAGTCATAAATGAACTCACCCTCTAGTGCTAATACCGCTGTATCGGCGGGTAAGGATAAACGCCAGAGGTTTTGTTCAGTCTGAAAAAAGGCGAATTGTTGCTCCCGCAAATTAAACCAGAAATTTTCATGCTCCGGCAACGGCTCGCCGCCGATCACTGCAGCGGCTTGCTTGACTGAACCTGCACTCCCAGCTAAGCGTAGATAAGCTTGCCCGTTAAAATAAGCGCAAGCACTCAGCGGCAAAGGTAAGCGTGCATAAGCATTCGCTTGTTGCAGCATCTCCTGAGCACTTAAGGTTTTGACTAAAGTGAGCGTGGTTTCAGGTTTAGGCAAGACGCGCAAGGAAAGCTCCAAGAGTACGCCTAAAGTTCCTAAAGCACCGGCCATTAAACGTGAGACATCATAGCCTGCGACATTTTTCATGACTTGGCCGCCCAATTGGAGGATTTCACCCTTACCATTGATAAGTTTGCAACCCAAGACAAAATCCCGCGCAGCCCCTAAATAGGGGCGGGCTGAGCCAGAAAAATTACAGGCTATTGTTCCACCTAAGCTAGCGGTTGCAGCAAAATGAGGCGGCTCAAACGCTAAACACTGATTTTCAGCCGCTAAAGCCGTTTCTAATTCAATTAAGGGAGTGCCTGCGCGTGCGGTAATGACTAATTCACTCGGTTCATAATTCAAAATCCCGCGATGCTCAGCCACGGATAAGACTTCACCTTGACTGGGATTGCCATACCAAGCTTTGCTATGGCCGCCTTGAATCTGTAAAGCAGTGCCTTGAGTATAGGCCGTGTGTACTTGGGCTTGTAAGGCTTGGCTAAGATCTTGCCCCCGCATTAGAAGCGCTCCAAATCAGCATGGGGCAATTGCCCTTGATGTATATGCATTGCGCCAAATTCAGCACAGCGTTGTAAAGTCGGCACTGCTTTACCGGGGTTGAGTAAACCTTCAGGATCAAAGGCCGCTTTGACGGCATGAAATTGAGTGAGTTCTAAACTATTGAACTGGGCACACATTTGATTAATCTTCTCCATTCCCACGCCATGTTCACCGGTAATCGTGCCGCCTACTTGCACACAGAGTTCCAATATTTTGCCACCAAACGCTTCAGCGCGTTCGAGTTCTCCCGGCTGATTCGCGTCAAACAGAATCAAGGGATGCAAATTGCCATCACCAGCATGAAAGACATTCGCCACCGCTAAGCCAAACTCTTTGGAAAATTCATTAATCGACTGCAAGACTTGCGGCAAATATTTGCGCGGAATCGTGCCATCCATACAGTAATAGTCAGGTGAAATCCGCCCAACCGCAGGAAAAGCCGATTTGCGACCTTTCCAGAACGTGGCACGTTCTTGAGCGTCTTTGGCGGTGCGTACTTCCGTTGCTGCACTCTTGAGCAAAATATCATGGACTCGCATGAGCTGCTCAGAGACTTCTGCATTCGTCCCATCCAGTTCACACAGTAAAATCGCGGCGGCCTCTGTCGGGTAGCCTGCATGAGCAAAGGCTTCAGCCGCTTGAATTGCAGGGCCATCCATCATTTCTAAACCGGCGGGAATAATCCCTGCAGAAATAATTGCGCCAACCGCTGCTCCGGCTTTAATCACATCATCAAACGCTGCCAGCAATACTTGTACACGCTCAGGTTTGGGCAGTAGTTTAACGGTTACCTCGACAATGACACCCAGCATACCTTCTGAACCGGTCATTAGGGCTAATAGATCATAACCGGGTGAGTCGAGGCTATGGCTACCAATCGTGAGCAGCTCACCTTCGATTGTGACGAGTTTAATTTGTAGGATATTGTGGACGGTCAGACCGTATTTTAAGCAATGCACACCGCCGGAGTTTTCTGCCACATTTCCTCCAATCGTGCAGGCAATTTGTGAAGAGGGATCGGGGGCATAATAAAGCCCTAAATGATCTACCGCTTGAGTAATCGCCAGATTACGTACTCCGGGCTGTACGGTTGCAGTCCGGCGTTCAGGATTAATCTCCAGAATCTGAGTGAATTTCGCCAAACTCAAAAGCACGCCTTGTTCATGCGGTAAAGCCCCACCAGATAAACCCGTACCTGCGCCACGGGCAACGACGGGGACTCGCTGAGCGCGGCAAATTCGCAAGATAGCCTGAACTTGTTCAATAGTGTTTGGCAAAACCACGACCAGTGGAAGTTTCCGATAGGCACTCAAACCATCGCATTCATAGGGCTTTAGCTCTTCGGGTTTGGTCAAGATTAAAGGTTGGGGGCGAATAGCATCTAGGGCAGCTATGAGTGTTTCACGGTCAGGCTGGAAGCTGGCAGTTGGCATAAAATTCGCTCTCAGAATGGGCGGTTGTGAATACTTTAGCGTGGATGAGGGGGGCGTGGCAAAGCGTTTAATCAAGCGTGATGACGGCTAGGGTTTGAAGTTGCTCTAAAATAAGATTTTCAGTGGATCGTTCATCAGGTGTTTTCTGCCGCTGATCAGTAAGGGTTCTCGTGTGCCCAAAAAGCGATCTACGGTTAAAGCATGAGTAACTTATTAAAGATCATTCCGTGATTAATCAAGCTAGCCCTTTAAATCTTGCTTTGGAAAGATCTTGATGATGATAAAAAAATTATCTTTATTTCTGTGGCTCATTCTGATGCAAGCACCTTCATGGTCGGCTAGTGAGGATTTTAAGTTCGTTTTTCATCATTCACTCACTGACCAGTTGGCCTCCTCTACACTATTTAGCAACACTTATCTTAGACGGGGCTATGCCTTTAGTCATGATGATCAACTCTTGGCTTTCTATCAATCGGGCAAAGAACTAGAGGAAGGGGTTTATGAGGGTAGTACCCTTCAAATTTGGGGTACCCAGACAGGGAAGTTGAAATACAGTACCACTCTCCCTCGCCATCAAGCGGGTGGCTCTCATAGGAGGTATTCAGTACCCATTGTATTTTCCCCCGATAATCAAATGTTGATACGAGCTAGTGCGAATCCGGCGGATATTTTTGTATGGCCGTTTACGAAGACCAAGCAAATTAGCGTCTTGTGCCCTTCATTAGGTGACTGGGAGGATGAGGCGTATCTTCAGGGGATTAGTCAGAATCAGCAATTCTTCTTTTTCACGAGCATTAATTTTGATGTCATCTGTCGTCAACAAGAAAAGGCGCTGTATTACAAAAAGCACGATAAATATAGCGAAGATAGTTGGGAAGTTAATAATGCAAAAGTATTTCATAATAGTAGACCACTATTTATTTATAATATTCAACCTGCTTCCAGCCCTCCTATGGAAGCTATAAGGGATCCACTGGATTTTAATAAGAAAGATTTAATTTTTGCAAAGTTATGGAATTTGGATTTTACATCTAAGTCCGAGCAGCTCATGCAGGCGATTGATCAAGCTCAACAGCGCTTCATTTTAGCTGAGGTTTTCAAAGACCAAGTAGTGATTCATCAATGGAATTATGCAAATCGTCAAAAGATAGGGAGTCAGGTTTTTAAGGGGCTTCAAATTAAGCCACTGGATGATAGTAAAATGAGTTTATACCTTTCAGGGTATTATTTGCTGATTAAAGCTGATACAAAGCTGACTGTTTTTAAGCGTCAAGATCAGCAGTTTTCATTCGTTTGGAGTAAAGATATTCCTCTATTAAAAAGTCAGCCCTATCTAACAATGAGTAAAGAAGGTCGCTATATTGTTTCAGCCAATGATGACACCTTTCAGGATGCAAGTGAGTCTACCTTGATAGATACTGTCACCGGAAAGATTATCAGCAGTTATCAAAACAAAGATGACCCTAAGAGAAAAAATAACTCTCGAACACTTATTATTGAACCTGTGTTAACCCGTTTTTTGAATCAACGCTTGGATGAGCGTATGACGGACTATGATCAAGCCTGTTCTGAACAGGCTAAAACTAAATTATATAGTTTGCTAACCCATCAAGTTGTTCAGGAAATTGAGGGTGAAGTCGTGGCGATGAGTGCTGATCATAAGCTACTGGCCGTGTGTCAGGGGCGAAAACTAGTTTTGATGCGGAATGTGAAATCAGGTTCTTAAAAATTAGGGTCAGTCTGGCCTCCCGCACTAAGTCTATTTCATGCAACGCTAGTTACGGTCGGTAATTTTAGGCAAAATAAGCCCCCCCTCTGTGCTGATACACGCGGTTTTCTCAAAAAACTATGATGGCATCCGCAGGCTCGAAGTTGAACCTATTTATTGTTTATCTTTTGAAGCAAGCAAGTATGCGAGGTGTAAAATTTTTTGATTTAAATAGGTAGACTATAGAATGTGGCAAGCATTAAAAACGATTGGTAAAGTACATCGCAAGAAACTGCTGCTTGCATTTTCTTTAGTGGGTTTGGAAAATTTATTACTACTAACCTATCCCATTTTGGGCGGATTTGCTGTCAATGCGGTGATGCAAGGGAAGGTATGGCAGGCTCTCACTTATGCGCTTTTCGTATTCGCTTTTTGGCTGGTGGGTTCTGCTCGACGTAGCATTGATACGCGCGTGTTTGCTCGCATTTATAGCGAAATAGTAGTTCCAATTATTATTAATCAGCGTGCTCAAGGGCAAAGCCCCTCTAAAATTTCTGCCCGTGTGAAATTATCGCGTGAGTTTGTTGATTTTTTTGAAATGCATTTACCAATAGCGATCACCTCGATATTTTCTATTATGGGTGCAAGTTTAATGCTGTTAATTTTAGAGTTTTGGACGGGTTTGCTGAGTGTGTTTATTTTGCTGGTTTTCATTTTACTATTGCCCTATTTTACACGGATCAGTAGTCGATTATATTTGGCATTAAATAATCGCTTAGAGCGTGATGTGGATGTTATTAGCCAATCTTCAGAGAATAAATTGCGTCAGCATTATGGTTTAGTGGCGCATTTACGCATTCTCATTTCTAATCGTGAGGCTTTCGGTTATCTGTGCAATGGTATCGCATCAAGCCTTTTATTTGGCTTTGCTTTTGTGTGGATGACGATGAATGGTTATGGTAGTGCAGGGCATATTTACTCAGTCACGACTTATTTGTGGATGTTTGCCATGAGTTTGGATGATGTACCACGTTTAGTAGAAAGTTATTCAAATTTGAAAGATATTGCGGAAAGAGTGGAGATTAGTGAGGAGCGCGGGTTTAAAAATGAGCAGAATGTATCCAGCAAAGAGGCTTGAAATGTGCTGTGGAGCGTGAGAGCAGATCCTTAAAAATTGCACTCAGTCTGGCCTTCATCGCTGCGTCTAGTCCATTCAAGGCTAGTCAGATTCGGTGATTTTAGGCAAAATAAGCCCCCATCTTATCTTGTTTCAGGGCTGACTCATGGCTGATTTCCCCGCTAGATTTCCTTTAACCCGTATGCGTCGGATGCGGCGTAATGATTTTTCACGGCGTTTAATGCGTGAGCATCAGTTGACGACCGATGATCTCATTTATCCTGTATTTGTGTTAGAGGGGCATAATCGGCGTGAAGCGGTGGCTTCTATGCCGGGGGTGGAACGTAAGAGTATTGATTTGCTGGTGCAAGAGGCTGAGCAAGTCGCAAAACTAGGCATCCCTTTAATCGCTTTGTTTCCAGTCACCCCGCTAGAGGTAAAATCTGAGCAAGCAGAAGAGGCTTATAATCCGCAGGGCTTAGCCCAACGTGCGATACGGGCTTTGAAAGAAGCGATTCCTGAATTGGGGGTGATGACCGATGTGGCTTTAGACCCTTTCACTTCACACGGTCAAGATGGTTTGATGAATGCTGAAGGCTATATTGTCAATGATGAAACCGTAGCGGTTTTAGTCAAGCAAGCTTTATCCCATGCTGAAGCGGGGGCGGATATTGTTGCGCCCTCTGATATGATGGATGGGCGGATTCAGGCGCTACGCGAGGCTTTAGAGCGCGAGGGGCATATTCATACCCGCATTATGGCCTATTCCGCCAAATATGCCTCCAGTTTCTATGGACCTTTCCGTGATGCGGTCGGTTCGGCAGGGAATTTGGGGAAGGGCAATAAATACAGTTATCAAATGGATCCGGCCAATAGCGATGAAGCCTTATGGGAAATCGCCTTAGACCTGCAAGAGGGCGCGGATATGGTGATGGTTAAACCGGGGATGCCTTATTTAGATATTGTGCGGCGTGTCAAGGATCAATTCAAAGCGCCAACTTATGTTTATCAGGTTAGCGGTGAATATGCGATGCTTAAAGCGGCTGGCATGAATGGTTGGATTGATGAAAAAGCCTGCGTCTTGGAGGCTTTATTGGGGATGAAGCGAGCAGGCGCGGATGGTATCCTTAGCTACTTTGCCAAAGAGGTCGCCCAATGGCTGCGGGATGCTAGTTTAACCCGCTAAAAGACGTATTCAGCGAGGGTTTCACCGTTTGTCGGGAAAATGGGCAAGTAAAATCCAAGTAAAAGCCTGAGTCTATCTTAGGCTAATTGATAAAAACTATGAGGCTTAACCCATGTTAGAAATAATTATAGCAGGCGGTGTGATGATGATTCCGATCATCCTCGCTTCTATTATTGCGCTGGCGATTATCTTTGAGCGGTTTTGGGCTTTAAGTCGTCGTAAAGTCATGCCTGCGGCGGATATTGAAATGGCGCGTAAGCTTGCTGAAACGGGGCAGGTATCTAGCAATGCCATTGACAATTTAAGTGCCAGCTCCGTGGTTGGCAGCGTACTGGCTACCGGCTTGGCGAGTAGCAATTTGCCCCGCCATGTCATGAAAGAAAATGTCGAAGAGGCAGGTCGGCATGCCGTGCATCGCTTGGAGCGCTATTTACCCGCTTTAGCGACGATAGGTTCAATTGCTCCTCTCATGGGTTTATTGGGTACGGTCTTTGGAATGATTAGCTCTTTTAGCCAAATCTCCAAAGCCGGTGCCGGTGATCCAGCCGCCGTTGCGGGCGGTATTTCTGAAGCACTTATTACCACCGCAGCGGGTTTGGTAGTGGCTTTAATCGCCGTTATTTTCCATCGCCTTTTAAAAGCTAAAGTCGATAACTATGTGATCGGTATGGAGCAAGAAGCGGTTAAATTGATTGAAATCGTTAATCAAAATAATAATCGCCGTCCCCCAGCGAGCGTTGCTGCCAGTTCCACGCAAGCGACGGCGAATGAAAAAGCGGCGGCCGCCATTGCTGCGGCTCGTCAGCGAATGGCAAGTGGGGCTTAGGTATGAAGTTTCGTACTCGTGAAACCAGCAATGTCGATGTTGATTTAACTTCAATGATTGATGTGGTGTTTTTGTTGCTGATTTTTTTTATGGTCACGACCACCTTCAATCATAATTCTGCCTTAAAAATTGCCTTACCCACGGCCAGTAAAAACCCAGAAACACAAAATATTAAGAATAAACTGGAGTTATTGATTGACAGCCAAGGTCGTTATTATGTAAATGGACGCGAAGTTTTAAATACCCAACCTGAGACCCTGTTCCAAGCCATGACTGAAGTATTAAACGGTATGCAGGCAACACAAGGTACACCTTCCTTAGTGATTTCTGCAGATGCCAATGCCAATTACCAAGCGGTTGTGACTGCAATGGATATTGCAGGGCGCTTAGGCTTAAGCAATTTCTCGATGGCGACGACTCAAGCTGAGCGGCAGAAATAATTGGCATGTCTGCAGCCTCCCGAATCACTGGTTTACAAGTTTATCGACGTCTAGCCCATTATTCTTTGCGTTATTGGCCGTATCTAGCCTTTGCTATTCTGGGCTTATTAATCAGTGCCATTACCCAACCCTTATTTGCGTATATCATGGGGCCTTTATTGGATAAGGCCATTCTTCAGCGTGACCCAGAGGTAATCGCGTGGTTGCCATTGGGGATTATGGGGATTTTCCTATTGCGCGGAGCGGCCATGTTTGTCTCTGGCTATTTTATGGGCTTAGTCGGGCGCAGGGTCGTACAAACTATTCGAGGCGAGGTTTTTAATCATCTCTTGCGCTTACCCGTGCCTTATTTTCAGCAACACAGTGCAGGGCAGTTATTATCCCAGCTCACCTTTTACACCGATCAATTAACAACCGCTGCCACGCGCGGGATTACGGTCTTAATTCAAGAAACTGCCACGATTATTGGCCTATTAGCTTTAATGTTTTATCGCAGTTGGCAATTGAGTTTAGGTTTATTGATTATTCTGCCTTTGATTACCTTCGTGATTATCTATGCAACTAAACGTTTACGGCGTTTAAGTCAGCATGTGCAAAATTCAATGGGGGAAGTGACGCAAATCAGTAATGAACTGGTGCAGGGTTATAAAGTAGTACGGATTTTCAATGGCGAGAATTATGAATCACAACGCTTTCAAAAAGCGAATGAACATAATATGCAATTGGAAATGAAGCGCTTATTGACTGAGTTATTGTCAACCCCTTTAGTACAGTTTTTGGTTGCCGTGGCTTTAGCGGCCATCGTATATCTTGCTACTCGTGAATCAACTTTAGATAGTTTATCCCCCGGTATTTTCATGTCGTTTATTTTAGCGATGATTATGTTGCTTACCCCGTTGCGTAATCTCACTCAATTAAATGGTCAATTGCAGCGTGGAATTGCCGCAGGAGAAAGTATTTTTCAGCTATTAGATGAGCCACCAGAGGAAGATAAAGGCAGTCGTCGGCTTGAGCGCTGCAGCGGTCAGGTGGAGTTTAGCCAGGTGGGCTTTGTTTATCCTAATAGCGGTAAGCCACTGTTAAAAAACATTTCTTTTAAGGTGAATGCAGGGCAAAAAATTGCTTTAGTCGGGCGCTCTGGGAGTGGCAAAACGACCCTCGTGAATTTATTAGTCCGCTTTTATGATTATCAAACAGGGCAAATTAAATTAGACGGTATTCCTTTGCCGGAATTACGCTTGCAAGATTTACGGCGGCAAATCGCTTATGTCGGGCAAGATATTGTGCTTTTTAATGATACGGTACGAAATAATATTGCCTATGGCGAAATGCAAGCAGCGCCCTTAGCAAAGATTCGTGCGGCTGCGGCTGCCGCACATGCTTTAGAGTTTATTGAGCAATTGCCCCAAGGTTTGGACACTGTGATCGGGGATAATGGCGTGCTGCTTTCTGGTGGGCAACGCCAGCGTTTGGCTATTGCCCGTGCGATTTTATCCGAGGCTCCGATTTTGATTTTAGATGAGGCGACTTCAGCCTTAGATACCGAGTCAGAGCGGCATATTAAAGCGGGCTTAGAGCATCTTTTGCAAGGTCGTACTACTTTCATGATTGCGCATCGCTTATCCACGATTGAAAATGCTGATTGTATTTTGGTGCTACACGACGGTGAAATTATCGAGTCAGGGACACATAGCGAATTACTGGCGTTAAATGGCCAATATGCGCGTTTACATGCTATGCAATTCTCTGAGTCAGCCATATGAGTGCTGCTAAGCAGCGCTTAGCGGCTTGGTTTGAGTCGGTGTGGTATGAAAATCGTCCACTTGCACGTACACTGTTAAGCCCTTTCAGCTATTTATTTTGTTATTTAGCTCAGCAACGCAAAGCTAAGCTCTGTTTAGAACAGCAGCCTTGTTCAGTGCCTGTGATTGTGGTTGGCAATATTACCGTAGGGGGTACGGGTAAAACGCCATTAGTGATTTGGCTGTTGGAGTATTTACGGCAGGCAGGCTATCGGCCGGGGGTGGTGAGTCGTGGGTTTGGGGGTGTCGCAACCGATGTCAGGTTTGTACAAGCCGATGATAAGGCGCATGTGGTGGGCGATGAACCTTTATTGATAGTGCAACGCACTGCAGTTCCTTTAGTCATTGGCCGAGATCGTAATGCAGCCATTGCTCAGCTACTTGCACAAAGCACTTGTAATCTCGTGATTGCCGATGATGGCCTACAGCATTATCGCATGAAGCGTGATTTAGAGATTGCTGTGGTGGATGGGGCGCGGCGCTTTGGCAATGGCTATTGCTTGCCTGCAGGCCCTTTGCGTGAGCCGCCTGCGCGCTTACAAACCTGTGATTTTGTCGTCGCCAATGGCGTGGCACAGCGGGGCGAATATGCCATGCAAATCCTTGGCTCAAACCTATATGCTTTAACCGGTAGGCAGTCGCAAGCCTTAAGTATTTTCCAAGGGCAAACGGTACATGCAGTTACGGGTATTGGTAATCCTGCGCGGTTTTTTGATAGCTTAAAATCAGCCGGTTTAAACCTAATAGAGCATATCTTCCCTGATCACCATATATTTACCGCTGATGATTTAAATTTTCAGGATGATTTACCCCTACTGATGACGGAGAAAGATGCGGTAAAATGCCGAGATTTTCCAGCCGATAGACTCAACAAAGCTTGGTATTTGCCGATTGAGGCTCATTTAGAGGCCGCATTTGCCGAGCGTTTCTTGCAACGCCTTAAGGAATTAACACAGCATGGATAAAAAATTATTAGATATTTTGGTTTGCCCAGTGACCAAGGGTAAGCTGATTTATGATAAAGAGGCACAAGAGCTGATCTCTAAAGCTGCTCGTTTGGCGTACCCGATTAAAAATGGCACGCCTGTGATGTTAGAAGAGGAAGCTCGTGAACTGACTCAAGAAGAACTAGAGAGTTTGGCAGAATGAAGCCCGTTTTAGTTATTCCCACGCGCTATGGTTCAACGCGCTTGCCCGCAAAAGCTTTACGTCTATTAAAAGGCAAACCTTTGGTACAGCATGTGTATGAACGTGCAATCCAAGCGGAAGCCGCTTTTGCAAGCATTGTAATTGCAACGGATGATCAACGGATTCAAGCCGTGTGTGAAAGCTTCGGTGCGACGGTATGCCTGACCTCAACTGCGCATGAATCGGGCAGTGATCGCCTAGCTGAAGTTGTGCAAATTTATGGCTGGAGTGATGAGCAAGTGGTGGTAAATCTACAAGGCGATGAACCGCTGACCCCCGTCGAAAATCTTTATCAGTTAGCCAATAATCTGCAAGCTCATCCTGAAGCGATGATGGCTACTTTAGCGACCCCTTTGCAAAGCGAGCATGAATTAGCGGATCCGAATATTGTCAAAGTTGTTAAAGATCTGAATGGCTTAGCGCTCTACTTTAGCCGTGCGCCTATTCCCTTGCAGCGTGATGCCAGCAAAGCAGGTAGTTATGCCGCATCGCAGTATGCCTTGCGCCATATCGGTATGTATGCCTATCGAGCCGAATTCTTAAAGGCTTTTGCTCGTTTAGAACCCTGTTTATTGGAACAATTAGAAAAATTAGAACAATTACGTGCTTTATATTATGGCTATCGAATTCATGTGGATTTAGCAGCAGTGATTCCAGGGCCTGGGGTGGATACTGAGGCGGATTTAAAGTGGGTGGAAAGTTTGATTTGAAATTGAACTGTGGATTTATCGTCTCTATTTTAAATAGGTGCTAAAGATTTAATTTGTTCACCCGCACTGATTTTAAATTGCTTTTAAACTATGGCTCTCAGTCATTAGCATCATAAAATAGCCCTCCTATCAAAGCGAGGTCATGATTTAGAAGAGTTGAAGAAGGTAGGATTAATGAACGCCCCAACGACCTTATCATGAATCTCAAGGGACTTAGAAAAGCACAGGGTTTTGCGAGCAAGGTGTTTAATCCGTGTACGGAAATTAAGATTTTGTTGCTTAAGCGACTGGGGGTAGCGTTTAGTGATGAGGTGTTGGTCGGGTGGCAGTAGCCGTTGATAGGCCTCCTATCCATCAGTGCAATAGAGTCGAATGTTGAAGGCCTGAAGTAAACCCAGGAGCCGTTTTAAGGTGTCATCCCCCCGTGTGCCTAGCTCATACGCTAATACGGTTTTGAGGTGAGGTTGCCACGCCTACCACAGCCAGCGCGGTTGCTTTTTGTGCCCCACAAACGACCACTGCTCGTCCAGTTCACACACTAACTGGACTTCATACTGATCAACGAGTGCTTGAATCGATAAGGGGTTGACGGCGGCGGGTCTTAGTTTTTTTTAAGTGAGCGATCACAGTGGTGATACTCACGCCTAACACGCGACTCGTATCGCGCACTCCGCTGCCGTTCATCGCCATCTCAACGATCTTTTCGGGGGTAGCTGCTTTGTTATCTTCATAATGATAAGCTGCTTGAAAACTGCGTTGACAGTTTCGACAACGGTAGCGAGGCTCACCACTACGCGCATGACCATGCTTGTAGACTACCTCACTCTCACAATAACGACACTTGACTGCTATCGTAGCCATCGCTTCGTCCTGTGGATATCATACGAGTGAAAGCCGTAGCCTAGCTCATTATTTCTTATCATTAAACTCTTCTAAATCATGACCCAAGATTCATCAGCGTAGTAAGGTTGGCCTTCTGCCAATACTTCATACTAGAACAATGTGCTGCTGATGACAGGCCTAAAACACTACCACTCCTTACAGCAAAACCAGCTGGCTGGGGTGCCTGCTTTCACTAAAAGCCCACCTCCCCATGTAGTAAACTTTGGAATATCCTCTGCTGGTTTAATGATCAGGCTACCAGATCCATCAGGTAGTGAACTTTTTACTCCAGATTGTAGTAAATTCATTTCAATTTGAGTTTGTTCGACTGGCAAAACTTCGGCTACGACTTTATTTAGGATCGGATCTATGTAAACCTTAAAACCCCTTGCATAGTTTTCATTTAAAACATTAAGAGTTGCATCTTTAGTTCTCTTTAACTCTTCACTTGAATACTTTACATAGCGAATTTTTAAATACTTCGACAACTCACCGCTTTTAAGGTACTCATTTAAAAGATCAAAATCAATTCTTGAACTATTTTTCTTATAAGTAAAAACTATTTTGAAATCAGGCTCATGCTCTGTGTACATATCAACAAAATTAGCATAATTTGCTGATAAAATATCTGACAAAGCATGGGCTTGTTCTATTGCATTATTCCGACTTCTTGTCTCGTCAAGAGAAACATTAAATTCTTCCATATACATCTTTTCCTCTATAGATGCATCACCAGAGGAAGTAGCTAGAACCTCAGAACCAGCTAGCAAAACACCACCTATAAAAAAATACTTAAAACATTTTTACTTAAAAACATTAATTTTCCCCGTATGAATAAAAAATAAAACATGATCATATATTACTTTAAATAAAATTCAATATTATAATATCAAAAAATCAATATTTATTTGTAAATAAATGTTTCTAAAAATTATTAGTCATGATTTACTTTTAAAATAAAATCATCAGAAAATATGGGTGCATACACTGGACACAAAAACAAATTACTATGGCTCTAGAGATTACGCTCGCTCAACATCACCCCATTCATCTGCTGCAAACCGGATCTAATCCGCAGGCTTTGAATGTGAATCTCCTCAATAATACCCTGTGAGTCTAGCTCCCAGTCATTCTCTTGCGCGGCATAAGCTTGGAAAATCACGTCATGTTCCCCGCGTGTGTGGGGATGAACCCATCTTTATGGAAGGTCAACAGGTAGTTTAGATATGACTGTGATTGAAAGATAGCTTCAAAATTGATTGAAAAATCATCTTATTAGCCTCTTATCAGTCAATCAGAGACTCTCATTAACGGAGGTCTATACTGATCACTAGGAGAGGGAGCAACTAGGGCTAATCTCCTCAATAAGAACTATAAAAAATCGGTATAGCCATCAAGTGAGAGGAGGCTATCATGCACAAATATCCAGAGTCCGTTTTCGAACCCTTAACTACGCTACGGATGTTGGTTTGTATTCTGATTTTAGCCGTGTTCATTATTATGGGTGGTTTGACTTGGTTGCTGGCTTAATGTCTAAATGGTTTAATCATCTAGCAGTAACAACTTAGCAAGGCTAATGATTGTTTAGTCTAAGGTCTTTCTAAATTTTTTGATACCAATCAGCATCACCACTAAAATAAATAAGCTCAAAGGCAGTAAATGTGGCCAAGCTTCAGGCCAACCATTGCCTTTGAGCATAATCCCACGCACTAAACGCAAAAAATGCGTATTTGGTAATAATTCGCCAATGAATTGCGCCCAAGCAGGCATCCCTCGAAACGGGAACATGAAGCCAGACAGTAAAATAGAGGGCAGTAAAAAGAAAAAACTCATTTGCATGGCCTGTGTTTGATTACGCACCGTGCTCGAAATCGTAATGCCAATAGTTAAATTCGCGAAAATAAAAACCATTACACTGAATAATAATAAGCTGAGGCTGCCTACAAAGGGGACATTAAATAAAACCCGTGCCATGAGTAAAATAACTGCTACTTGTACATAGCCAATTAAAATATAAGGAGCGATTTTACCGATCATAACTTCTAGCGGTTTAATGGGTGTTGCAAGGAGATTTTCCATCGTGCCTTGCTCGACTTCGCGAGTAATCCCTAAAGCCGTCATCATAATCATGGTCATAGTGAGAATAACGCCCATCAAGCCCGGCACGATATTGTATTGTGTAATACCTTCAGGGTTATAAAGACGGTGAATTCGCAACTCAAAGCGATTTGCAGGCGGGGCTAAATAACTTAAAGAACCGATTAAATCATGGCTTAAGGCCGATTGAGCCAGTTGTTGAAAGCTAGCAATCGCATTCCCTGTTGCTGCCGGATCAGAGGCATCTGCTTCGAGGAGCAAGCTTGGGGTGCTACCACGAATTAAATCCCGTTCAAAATTCGCCGGAATCGTTAACACAAATTGTGTTTCACCCTTGGCGAGCATTTCACTGGCGACCTGCGCATTCGTATCATTATTAATAATCTGAAAATAGCCAGAATTTTGCAGAGCTTGGGTGAGATTGCGAGTAAAGCTGCCTTGATCATAAACCACTAAGACCGTATTGAGATGCTTAGGGTCTGTATTAATCGCATAGCCAAACATGAGTAATTGCATGATCGGAATACCCACCATCATGGCGAAAGTCAGTCGATCACGGCTGAGTTGAATAAATTCTTTGAGCATCATCGCCCATAAGCGCCGCCAGCTCATGTTTGGCCTGTAGTTTGAAAATTATCCGTGGCTTGTCGCATCAGATAAATAAATACATCTTCTAGGGTGGCTTGCCCCTCTGACCATTGATAGTTGGGATACGCCATTTGAAAGGGTTGTAAGGCTTGAGCTAGGGCTATAGGGTCTTTACCGCTAAGATGCAAAGTATTGCCAAATTGCGTATGCATCTCGACAGCCGGTAGCGCGACTAATTGTTGACTTAATTCTGCCATTGCTGATCCCGAAACTGTCCAAGTATGCAAGCCACTCCATGCAACTAAGTCTTGCGGTGTACCTGTTGCGAGTAAGCGCCCATAAGCAATATAGCTGAGGCGATGGCAGCGCTCGGCTTCATCCATATAATGAGTCGAGACTAAAACCGTAATGCCCTCGGCCGCGAGTTGATGAATCTGCTCCCAGAACTCGCGTCGAGCTTGCGGGTCAACACCTGCAGTCGGTTCATCTAATAATAACAGCTTAGGTTGGTGTAAGAGGGCAGCCGCGAGCGCTAAGCGTTGTTTCCAACCCCCTGATAAACTACCGGCTAATTGCTTTTGCCTTGCGACCAAGCCTAGGCGCTCTAAGGCGATATTAACCCGTTGTTTGCGCTGATCCATAGCATAGACGCGCGCTACAAAATCTAAATTCTCACGGATCGTTAAATCACTATACAAACCAAAGCGTTGGGTCATATAGCCCACTTCGCGTTTGATTTGTGCCGCTTGAGTGAGAATATCTAAACCTAAAGTTTGCCCACTGCCACCATCGGGGGTTAAGAGGCCACACATCATCCGAATGGTCGTCGTTTTACCCGAGCCATTCGGACCGAGAAAACCATAAATTTCGCCCTTACGAACCTGCATGGAGAGATGATCAACCACCACTTTTTCAGCAAAACGCTTGGTAAGCTGTTTGACTTCAATCGCGTATTCGTTGGCGGTATCCATACTGAGTAGATTTAAGGTGTTGGTGCCGAATTAAGCCAAATACTCACCGGCTGCCCTGCATGGAGAGTGCTAGTCGACTCAGGGCTAGCTTCAACCAGATAAACTAATTTAGCGCGTTGTTCTTTGGTATAGAGTACAGGAGGCGTGTATTCAGCACTATGAGCGATAAAGCGAATCGTGGCTTGCTGTAGCTTGGGGCAGCCATCGCATTGATAGTGCAAAGGATCACCGATTTTAATACTGCCAAGAGCCGTTTCTGGTAAGTAGAAGCGAATTTTATATTGATCGGGGGCGACCAAACTTAATATCGGTGCACCCGCATTCACCCATTCCTCAGCTTGGTAATAACGCTTTTCTACTTGGGCTGCTTTGGGCGAGCGAATAGCTTCGGAGTCTAAGGTAAAGAGGGGCTGATCTTTAGTAACAGAATCGCCCGTATTCACATACATTTGATCAATCCGCCCGCTAGTGGTGGCGGATATACGTAAGGCTTCGGCTTCAATATAGCCATTCAAGCTTGGGGGCTGCTCCGTTTGGCAAGCAGAGAGTTGAATACTCATACTTAAAAGTAAGGAGCAGAAGCTATCCCACATGACTGACTCCTAAGAGCTAATAAACCTCTGCCGCTTGCATACAGCAGTTACTCAGATGCTCATAACTCAAGTCATTGAGGAAGAGATTAAGTTCTAATCCCAATTCCACGGTTCAGCAAATACATACTAAAACTGGCTAATAGTACAATGAAACCTAAAATAATCAGGTAGCTAATCCAAATCGGAATATCCGCAAAGCCTAATACGCCATAGCGGAATCCATTGACCATATACAATACTGGATTGAGCAGAGAAAGCTTTTGCCAAATCTCAGGTAACATGGAGATTGAATAGAAAACACCGCCTAAATAAGTTAATGGGGTCAGCACGAAGGTCGGAACGATAGAAATATCGTCAAAGCTTTTCGCGTAAACTCCATTAATCAAGCCCGCAAGTGAGAAGAGGGTTGAGGTCAATAAGCCAATCGTAAACATCACGAAGAGATGCTCGATATAGAGCTTACTAAAAATCAAGGAAACCATTGTCACTGCCGCACCGACCGCCATTCCGCGCGCAATACCCCCACTAACGAAGCCGGCTAAAATAATCCAATTGGGTACGGGTGAAACCAGCATTTCGGCGATATTGCCTTGGAATTTACTGCCATAAAAAGAAGACACCACATTCGCGTAGGAATTGGTAATCACCGCCATCATAATCAGACCGGGGACAATAAATTCCATATAAGTAAAGCCGTGCATTTCACCAATCGCAGGGCCAATCAGATTCCCGAAGATAATGAAATATAAAGCGGTGGTAATCACGGGGGGCAAAATAGTCTGAATCCAAATCCGTGAAAAACGTAATACCTCACGAATTAGAATTGTATAATAAGCCGTCCATTTTTGTTGGGCATTCATGCTTTATTCCCCTCAACTAAATCTATAAAGAGTTGTTCGAGGCGATTAGTTTTATTGCGCATACTGACAACGTGTAAACCTTTTTGATTCAGAAAAGCAAAAATTTGATTCAAAGAAAAATCTTGTTTGTGATAAGACACTTCCAAGGTTGTGGGGTCGCGTAGTTGAAAATGGCAAGCCCCCAAGGAATCAATCTGCTCGATTGCTTCGCCTAAATCAAAGACATAAGTTTCGGTATCTAAACGACTCAACAGCGTTTTCATGCTGGTGTTCTCAATCAGTTGGCCTTGATCAATAATGCCAATATTTCGGCATAAACTCTCAGCTTCTTCTAAATAATGAGTGGTGAGAATAATGGTAATCCCTGATTGATTGAGATCGGTAAGAAATTCCCACATGGAGCGGCGAATTTCAATATCAACTCCAGCAGTGGGTTCATCCAAGATCAATAAGCGTGGCTCGTGAATTAAAGCCCGTGCAATCATCAAGCGGCGTTTCATCCCACCGGATAAAGTGCGGGCTTGCTCTTTGCGCTTTTCCCAAAGCCCCAGTTGCTTTAAAAGTTTTTCAGCCCGTTCGGTAGCAATAGGGCGTTCAATCCCATAATAGCCACCTTGGTTAATCAAGATTTCACCGACGGGTTCGAACACATTAAAATTGAATTCTTGCGGGACTAAGCCCAGTTGTGATTTAGCCAATTCGCGCTGAGTATCAAGATCATAACCAAAGATCGTGACCGTGCCAGAGGTTTTATTAACTAAGGAGCTGATAATACCAATCGTCGTGGATTTACCCGCGCCATTCGCTCCTAAGAGCGCATAAAAATCGCCTTGTTGTACGCTCAAGTTAATCCCTTTGAGCGCTGTAAAGCCATTATCGTAAGTTTTGCGTAAATCGGTGATCGCAAGTGCAGCTGTCATGGATAGTCCCCATTGGCGAGAGCGCGGATCTTAACATGATCCCTACACCGCTGAGAAATCTTCCTTAAGGCCAAGGAGCTAAGGCATGTTGAGTTTAAAAAAAACCTTATTATTAGTCATCTTGTGCAGTGGTCTCAGTGCTTGTGAGCATAAATCTGAACCTATAGTCACTCCAGCTACTCAAACCCCTTTAAGCACAGAGCAACAAGCTTTATTAGCTCAGTCAATGCAGCAAGCTTTAATTTTGCAACAATTACAGCTCCAGCAGCAGATTTATGCGCAAACTTTTCAAAGTGTACAAACGCATGAGCAGCAGCTAAACCAGCAACTGAGAACTTTTTCTGCCACCCAAGCCTGTGCGGTAGCGGGGAATTGTCGAGTCGAAACACGCATTGTCCCCAAGCCATGAATTCGTTAGAGTGTGAGTTTTTTGGGATAGCATGAGGCTTAGTTGGTAGTACCGCGCTTTAAATTAACGTATCTGCATTGGTTATGGCGGATTCCACTGTTATTGGTTCTGCTCGTTATCTTATTGCTACTCATTTTTCGAGTAGCGCCTGTACCTAGTTCGTCGTTCATGTTGCAACAATCGGTGGCATCTTGGTTTGATGAGACAACTCCCAAAGTTCATCATCATTGGGTGAGCATGGAAGAGATTCCGCCCCAAGTCGCTTTGGCTGCCATTGCAGCTGAAGATCAACTCTTTCCTGAGCATTGGGGGATTGATCGTGGAGCGACGGAGCGCGCCATTCAAGCAGCCTTAGAGGGGGAATCCAGTGGTGGTGGTAGTACCATTACTCAACAGGTGGCAAAGAATTTATTTCTCTGGGGTGGACGCAGCTATCTGCGTAAAGGTCTGGAATGGGGCTTAGCGGTTTTAATTGAAACCTTGTGGAGTAAAGAGCGTATTTTAGAGGTGTATTTAAATATTGCTCAATTCAGTGCGGCGGATTATGGGGTCGGGGCTGCGAGTGATTTTTTATTTAAAAAACCCGTGGCTAAGCTATCAGAAGCGGATGCCGCTTTATTAGCCGCTGTCTTGCCTTTGCCAGAGGTTTATAGTGTGGTGAGGCCTTCACGGTATATTCAAAAGCGCCAACGCTTCATCTTGCGCCAGATGCGTCAGTTAGGTGGCGTGGCGTATTTAGAGCGCTTATAAGCTTGTTTCCTCGATCTAGTCTAAGCAGCATTTTATTCGGGTTATTAGTGGCTTTCTTCCGATTATTTACAGATTTATCAGAGCGATAGGTCTAGAATAAAACGGCCACAGTAGCTTAGGAGTTGACTATGATTGAGGAAAAATTGGATGAAGATAGCAAGCTGTTAGCCAGTATTGGTTACAAGCAAGAATTATCTCGGCGCATGAATGCGTTTTCGAATTTCGCGATTTCATTTTCCATTATTTGTATTTTAGCAGGCGGTATTAGTGCCTTCCCTTC
>JBJOOT010000026.1:0-26101 GCA_046051185.1 Pseudomonadota bacterium
CGAATTACCGCGTTTAAAGTATGCTGCAAGCGGGTAAGGCCTTCGTGCGACCCGCTGCCACTCATTCCCCGTTGAGGGGATTTTTTTTTGAGAGTTGATTTATGAGTCAAGATATTCATTCCCAACGTATTTTAATCCTTGATTTTGGAGCGCAATATACCCAGTTGATTGCACGCCGAGTGCGTGAGATCGGCGTGTATTGCGAAATTTACCCTTGGGATGCGAGTGAGGCAGCCATTACGGCTTTTGGGGCAAAAGGCATTATCCTTTCTGGTGGCCCTGAATCAGTGACGGTGGGGGACGCTCCGTTTGCACCTGCCAATGTCTTCACCTTAGGCGTACCCGTATTAGGGATTTGCTATGGGATGCAGACGATGGCGGCTCAATTGGGGGGTAAAGTCGCCAGCTCCGAGCATCGTGAATTTGGCTATGCACAAGTACGAGCGCGGGGGCATACCCAACTATTGCAAGGTATCGAGGATCATGTAACGGCGGAAGGGTTTGGTCTGCTGGATGTGTGGATGTCACATGGCGATAAAGTCATCGAAATGCCAGCAGGTTTTAAACTCATGGCGAGTTCTGAAGGTGCGCCGATTGCGGGTATGGCCGATGAAGAGCGCCAATTTTATGCGGTTCAATTCCACCCTGAAGTGACGCATACTCGCCAAGGTAAACGTTTGTTAGAGCGTTTTGTTGTCCAGATTTGTGGCTGTGCACAATTATGGACAACAGCCAATATTATTGAAGATAGTATTCAGCGAGTGCGTGAGCAAGTCGGCCAAGATGAGGTCATTTTGGGTTTATCTGGTGGGGTGGACTCCTCGGTGGTTGCAGCACTGTTACAGCGTGCGATTGGTGAACAGTTGACTTGTGTATTTGTTGATACCGGCTTATTGCGCTATCAAGAAGGCGATCAAGTGATGGCGACCTTTGCTCAGCACATGGGCGTGAAAGTGATTCGCGTTAATGCGGAACAACGTTTCTTAAGCGCCTTGGCGGGTGAAACTGATCCTGAAAAGAAGCGCAAAATTATTGGGCGCTTATTCGTTGAGATTTTTGATGAGGAATCGCAAAAGCTCAGTAAGGCTAAATGGCTGGCGCAAGGTACGATTTATCCTGATGTGATTGAGTCCGCTGGTAGTAAAACAGGCAAAGCGCATGTGATTAAATCGCATCATAATGTCGGTGGTTTGCCGGAAAATATGCAGCTCAAATTGGTCGAGCCTTTACGCGAACTATTCAAAGACGAAGTGCGGGTACTGGGAGTGGAATTGGGTTTACCGCATGAAATGGTTTACCGCCATCCTTTCCCGGGGCCGGGCTTAGGTGTCCGTATCTTAGGTGAGGTGAAACAAGAGTTCGCTGATCTTTTACGTTTAGCCGATCATATCTTCATTCAAGAACTTTATCGGCATGATCTCTATGACAAGACTTCGCAAGCCTTTGCCGTATTCTTACCCGTAAAATCGGTCGGGGTGATGGGCGATGGACGTTGTTATGATTATGTGATTGCTTTGCGTGCTGTTGAAACCATTGATTTTATGACCGCGCGTTGGGCGCAGTTGCCGTATGAGTTTCTCGATTTAGTCTCCCGCCGAATTATCAATGAAATCAAAGGGATTTCGCGAGTGGTCTATGATGTCTCTGGGAAGCCACCCGCAACGATTGAATGGGAATAATCGATGTTGAGACTAAGCGCTAGTGTCTTATTGGCGCTTATGGCGGCTTTTAATTTCCTGCAACTGGCTGAGCCAAGTGTTCCCACTTGGCTGAGTGGTTTATGCGCTTGGCTAAGTCTAGCCTTATTATTTACCTGCACGCCTTGGCGTCATTTTATTCAGTTCTGGCTACTGGCTGGTTTTGGTACGGCATTTTTATGCTGGGGATTCAGTCGAGGGGCTGAGATCTCCCTCTCTGATTTGTTAGTGCAAAATAATAGCCTATTAGTAATGCTTTATAGTGTGGGCTTCTTGCGTTTAGTTGCGATACCTACAGCAGAAACAGGGGAGTTGCCCCGTGGACCGATGGCTTTTATTAAAACCATGCTTGGGATCCATGTGTTGGGGGCGGTGATTAATTTATCAATTTTGGTATTAGTGGCAGGTCGCTATCATGCTTTGGGGCTATTAAGACGCGATACGGTTAGCTTAATGGGGCAAGCTTTTTCAGCTGCCGCTTTTTGGTCGCCGTTCTTTGCCGCAATGGGGGTCGCACTCACCTATGCTCCGGGCGCACAATTATTAGCGGTCATGGTGTATGGCCTCCTATTGACTGTGATGGCTTTAGTGCTCATGACTCTATTAGCTGGGGGTTGGCGTTTGCAAAGGATTCAGGGTTTTCCGGGGTATCCGATGCAGCTAAGCAATTTAGTGATTCCAGCGACCTTAGCGGTTGGGGTGATGGGCTTACATTTATTATTCCCCCATATTACCGTTCTAAGCTTGGTTGCGACTAGCTCGATTAGCTTAGTCTTTGCAGTGCTATTATTTAGAAATAAACATAGTGCTTGGCCGCAATTTAAACAACATCTACTGGAAGCTGCCCCGCGAATGGGGCGTGAATTAGCCTTGTTTTTAGGGGCTGGCGTTTTAAGTTTAGGCTTACAAACTGTCTTAGGAACCATCGGTGAGTTTCAGATATTGAAGCAGTTCGGTGGGGTAGAGGCCTCTTTATTGCTTGGCGGAGCGATTCTAGTGTCAATGCTAGGGATTCACCCGATCATTAGTATCGCGGTGATCGGGCCTTTGGTTTTACCTTTGCAACCGAATTTAGAGCTATTAGCCACTTTATTCTTAAGCATGTGGAGCTTGGGGGTGGTGGCCAATCCGATTTCAGGGACTAATGTCATGCTGCATGGACAATTTGGGGTATCAGGGCGCGATGCGTTTCGCTGGAATCTTAAATATGTAATCCTGATGTGGCTGCTGAGCTCCTTAGTCTTTGCGCTATTAAATGGTAGTCTGGTAATGGGTTTTTAAGGCTAAGTAAGTGGCAACCAGTTTTTCAGCGACAGCCTGATCATGGGGAATTAAACCACTCACCAGTAAGCGCTTAAACCCATGCCCGACTTCTAGCCCCTCGGATTTAATCACAAAATTTAGGTTGACCTCACCCCGCTTACCATTAACCACTAACTCAGCCTGTTTAGCTTCTAACACAGGATTTTTTAAATCAAGGGTAGCCAATTCAAATAACATGCGCTCATAAATAACCAGTGGGCGCTCGGGGTTGAGCATGACATTTTGCGAGGTTAAAAGGGGCTGAATGGTATAGGGGTAATTATGCCCCGAGAAGGCTACGTAATTACGGCTTAAAATTTCTGCCAAAGCGGGGTTTTTTAGTACTTCCCCCTCACGTTCAACTCGCAAATAAACTTTATCAGCACCATTGCTAATATCGAAGGCTGGCGCGTCAGTTGGGCTAAAGTCTAAAGGATCATGATCACCCACCATCCCCTTGAAAATAAAACTCATCTTGGGGCTAATCCCATATTTAGCGAGTACTAAGGAGAAAAGTAAATCACCAGGTACACAAAAACGCTGTGCATCGGGATTATGAATAGGATTAAAATCGTCTGCAATTTCTTTGGCAAAGCGACTGGCTTGTAAAGCGCTAATCCGCACAATATTGCCTTCGGCATGATGGAATTCATCAAGAAGCATACTAAAACTCGACCGTACTGAACTAAGTAAGGGGCTAAGTATAAGCAAATTTCAGCTTAGAATCAGCCAAATACCAATACCTATCATGAGAGAGCCTGTCAGGCGATTGAGTAGACGCACATTGCCTTGCTTTAAGAGCAAATGACGCAGAGCTTGGCCGCCACTGGCGTAGGCTAATAAACAGCCAAATTCCATAGTCAGTACGATTGTTAGCATGAGTACCAGTTGTGTACCAATCGGGCGACTATGGTCAATAAACGGTGGTAGCAAGGAAAGCAGAAAAGCCCAACCTTTGGGATTAGACACGGCTGTAATAAACCCGCGCATCGCTAAATCCCAAGGTTTAATCGAAATACTAGCATCGGGTGTTTCGGGAATAGCTAAGCGCCCTCGTGAACGCCACATTTCAATACCAATCCAAGCTAAATATAGCCCACCAAGTATTTTGAAAACGAAAAATACCTTAGGGAATTGCAGCATTATGGCTGCAATACCGACAATACCTAGAGTGGCCACTAAGCCGACCCCTAACAGCTCACCCCACATCATCGGTAAGCTACGCTTTAAACCAATCGACATGCCCAAGGTTAGCGCTAAAGTCATGCAAAGTCCGGGGGTGACGGAGACGAAAAAAAAGGTTGGAATAAAAACGGCTAAGGTTTCAGCTTGCATCATTAAACGGCTATCGGTGCTTTAATATGAGGGTGAAACTGATAATCCACCAATTCAAAATCTTCATATTTAAAATCAAAAATCGAAGTGATGGCCGGATTTAATTTCATTTGGGGCAGTGGATACGGCTTACGCGCTAATTGCTGCTCAGCTTGCTCTAAATGATTAAGATATAAATGTGCATCACCCAAGGTATGAATAAATTCGCCCGGTTTTAAACCCGTTACTTGAGCAATCATCAAGGTCAGTAGAGCATACGAGGCGATATTAAAGGGTACACCTAGAAAAATATCGGCGCTGCGTTGATAAAGTTGGCAGGATAACTTGCCATCAGCGACATAAAATTGGAATAAAGCATGGCAAGGTGGTAAGGCCATATTTTCAATATCGGCTACATTCCAAGCGCTCACCATCAAGCGGCGTGAATCAGGTGTTTTTTTGAGTTGCTCAATGACTTGGCTAATTTGATCAATCTGCCGCCCATCTGCGCTAGGCCAAGAGCGCCATTGATAACCATATACAGGGCCTAATTCACCGTCTTGATCCGCCCATTCATCCCAAATACTTACGCCATTTTCTTTGAGATAGCGAATATTGGTAGCACCTTGCAAAAACCAAAGTAGCTCATAAATAATCGAGCGTAAATGTAAGCGTTTGGTGGTTAGTAACGGAAACCCCTTAGAGAGGTCAAAACGCATTTGGTAGCCGAAGACCGAAACAGTGCCAGTGCCTGTGCGGTCTCCTTTTTGGCAACCTTGGGTACGCACATAGCGCATTAAATCAAGGTATTGCTGCATAACTGAGTGCTAATTAGCCTTGTTGCTGAGTATTAGCTAGTTTACCGATTTGTTGCTTACGTGTATTGAATTTTAAAGTGCAAGTATAAACTAAAGGTAAACTATCGGTACTGCCAACTTGTGGTTGTGGGCTGTGTTCTTCAAGATGGCAAGTCGATTTGTGGGTATAGCACAAAGGACGCAGTTGATTTTCTTCTTGAGTAAGGTTTTGCATTAATAACTCCTTATTGTTCTTGTAGGACAATTTGATTGTAGGCCCTAGGCAAAATAGAACATTCTTTAGTCGATAATAGGTGGACAATAGGCGAAGAGTTTAATCAGCGGTCAAGTTTAGGTGGATGACTGGCTAGCTTTAAATTCTGCTGGACGGGTTTGGCTGGCAACTTTATCTAAGATGCCATTCACAAATTTATGAGCTTGTTCAGCACCAAATTTTTTAGTGAGATTCACGGATTCGTTAACAATGACTTTATAAGGGGTTTCAGGATTATTGATCAGTTCGCAAGTTGCAATCCGCATGACAGCGTGCTCAATCATGTCGACTTGAGCGAGCTTGCGATCTAAATGTGGATTTAATAAAGCTTCGAGTTGCTCAGTATTTTCAATCGACCAACGCAGCATTTTATGAAAGAAAGCCGCATCACATTTACGGAAATCCGCTGCTAGCTCTAAATCTTGTTGGAAATATTGATAAATTTCCTCAAAGCTGTTTCCCGTCATCAGCCATTGATAAGTGCCAATCATCGCTAAACGACGAGCGACCCGACGCTTAGCAATCAATTGCTGCATTTGGTTCAGAGGAGGGCGACGTGAGGGCTGTTTGGACATGTCAGGCACGCAGTTTATTTAATAAAGAAACCATTTCTATCGCAGTCAAGGCTGATTCTGCTCCTTTATTGCCTGCTTTAGTACCCGCCCGTTCAATGGCTTGTTCAATGGTATCAGTGGTTAATACTCCAAAAATAACCGGAATATCATGGGCAAGACCCACTGAGGCCAAGCCTTTCGCGGCTTCACCCGCGACATAATCGAAATGAGCAGTACTCCCTCGGATAACAGCCCCAAGCGCAATAATGGCATCATAATCACCATTCACCGCCATTGATTGCACCACTACAGGCAGCTCATAAGCCCCGGGTACACGTACAATTTCAATATCTTGTTCTTCAATGCCGTGGCGTTTTAAAGTATCCAGCGCACCGGCTAATAAACTCTCGACAATAAAACCATTAAAACGAGCGACAGCAATGCCATATCGCGCTTTTTGCGGGATAAAATCACCCTCAGTTACTTTAATGCCTGTCATACTCAACCTTTAATCCTTGAGTCTAAGCAGCTCACTGCTGCCTCAATTGTGAACATAATCAACGACTTCTAAACCAAAGCCTGCGATACCTAAGAAGCGTTTGGGGGCGCTCATAACCCGCATTTTCTGTACACCTAAATCGGCGAGAATTTGCGCACCAATACCATAGGTTTTTAGATCAGCAGGCGAAGAGGGCGTATTGTCCTGCACAATTGGCTGAGATTCAAACGCTTTTAAACGATCTAACATATCTTGGGTGTTATTTTGTGGTTCACGCAAGATAATAATCACGCCCGCCCCTTCATCAGCCACGGTTTGCATCGCATCACGTAAAGGCCAACCACAACTGGGTTCTTTCAGTGCTAATAAATCACAAAGCTCATTCTCAAGATGCACTCGCACCAAAATAGGCTGATCAGGGCGTACTTCACCTTTGACTAAAGCCAAATGAATATGAGCACGGCCTAGTTCTTTATAGGCATGCAACGTAAACGGCCCCGCCTCTGTGTTAACAACGCGCTCGTAGATTGGCTCCACGGTTTTTTCATTTTGAACACGATAACGGATTAATTCCTCAATCGTTCCCATTTTTAAGCCATGTTTGGCTGCAAAAATTTCTAAATCAGGGCGACGCGCCATTGTGCCGTCTTCATTAAGAATTTCGACAATGACGGCAGCGGGTTCAAAGCCTGCTAAGCGAGCCAAATCACAACCCGCTTCGGTATGCCCCGCCCGTGTTAATACACCACCGGGCTGTGCCATGATCGGGAAAATATGCCCCGGTTGCTCAATATCAGCAGGCTGGGCATTGGGTGCAACCGCCGTGCGAATGGTATGAGCGCGATCATAAGCTGAAATCCCTGTGGTTACACCTTCGGCTGCTTCAATAGAAATAGTAAAATTGGTGCGATGGGCTTCATCAGTGGCAGCATTCATCAAGGGCAGATTGAGCTGCTTACAGCGTTCACGGGTGAGGGTGAGGCAAACAAGACCACGACCTTCTTTGACCATAAAATTAATATCTTCAGGGCGGGTCAATGAGGCAATCATCAGTAAATCGCCCTCATTTTCACGGTCTTCATCATCGACGATGACCACCATTTTGCCTGCTGCTAAGTCGATGAGGATTTCTTCAATTGTATTAAATGCCATGATGTGGTGTCCGCTTGGGGTCGTCAGCAATTTCTGAGGCGGCAATCATACGCAAATCTGAAGCAGTTGACTAATCGTCTGCAGGGATATTTCGGTGAAAAGCTAGCTAAATTCAAGATCGGCGGTCACTGATCGCAGCTAAATGTCCTAGGCCAAACGATAAACCTAATAAAACTAAGCCAGTCAGTGCAATCGTTAAGCTCAAATTCCCCCAATGCAGACTGGCTTGTGCCAGCCATTGCTCCGCTGGTTTCGTATATTCCAGTGTTAAATAGGGGATTAAGCCAATTTGGGTCGTTGCGGTGATGGCATTGCCTAGGCCTGAAATACTGCCCCAAAGCAACCAAGTCGCTGCAAAGCTCGCCAAAGCGCGGGCGAGAGAGAATACCGGATTGGGAATACGGTGATTTTTTGTGACTGATAAGGTAACAATTAGAGCGAAGACCGCAGCACTCATTAAGGTCACAGTGAAGGTTTGACTGGGGCTAAGCGTAAACATAAATGGGGTCACAAAACTAAGGAAACTAAACCATAATTCGATTTGGGGTAAGTGTAAAGATCAAATAGTGCTTGTGTAGCCTAGCTTGAATAGTGGTAATAGCTTATACCTGCTGCATAGCGCTTAAAGTGGCTGGATAGAGACGGCTAAGCTCATCAATTTGAGCATGGATACCGGTGCTGTCATTCGCTTCTCCTTTTTCTTGTAATTCTTTGCAAAGCACCGCCATTTGCTCAGCGCCTAGGCTTAAGCAAGAACCTTTTAGCTTATGTGCAGCCTCTGCTAGGGTCGCTAAATCATTATGAGCAGCTGCTTGTTGCATTTCAATGATTAACTCTGGAGTTGTCGTGCTAAATAGCTTAATTAAGCTAGGTAGAATAGCCGCTGGTAATTGCTTTAAAGTTTCAGGGGCTAAAAGCTGCATTTTGTAGATCCTTCTTGTCCTTAAATGATGTTGAACACCAGTGTTCTAGTGCTGTTTCAATAGCCTCTGGTAGAATCGGCTTGCTGATATAATCATTCATCCCTGCCGTTAGACAGGCTTGTTTGTCACTTTCCATTGCATTAGCCGTCATAGCAATAATAATCGGCTGACGCTCAAGCGGAAACTCACTACGAATTAAACGGGTGGCACTTAGGCCATCTAATTCCGGCATTTGCATATCCATGAAAACAACATCAAAAGGTTTTTTGTGTAAAGCCTCTAACACTTGGCGGCCGTTTTCGGCAATTTCAACTTTATAAGCCATTTCATTCAAAATCGAAGTCGCAACAATTTGATTAATGGGGTTATCCTCAGCCAATAAAATAGATAAAGGTAAGCGTTCTCCGAGTTTAAGTGGCGCTTGCTCGGCACGAATTGTGACAAGATTTAGCTCACCAAGTACAGTCATTAGGCTATCAAAAAGACGGCTACGAGTAATCGGTTTAGTCAGATAAAGATTAAATAATTCTCGCACCAGTTCTTTAGGATGTGGGTCATTGGGGGAGGCCACCAGAATCAGAGGAAAAGTTTGTTGATTATAACGATTACGCACATAACGGCCAAATTCTAGTGCAGAAGCATTCGGCAAGCGGCTATTTACTAAGCCAATATCATAATGCTGACCTGAAACTAATAAGCTAATCGCTTCGCTACTGCTGCTGCAAGCTTGAGTAATTGCTCCCCAATCTTTACAAAAGTCCTGCAGCGCTTGATGATTAGTGGGATTGTTTTCAACAATTAAAATCCGCTTGCCGATAATTTCAGGAATATTCGGATAAAGAAAAGGTTTGAGTTTACCTGTAGCAGTTTGAGTCATCAGGGTGAAATAAAAATGACTTCCTATACCCAATTGACTTTCTACCCAAATACGACCCTCCATCATTTCAACTAAGCGCCGCGAAATCGCTAAACCTAATCCAGTACCTTCCCCTTGTCGAGTCAGAGTATTATCTGCTTGGCTAAAGGATTCAAAAATGCTTTCTATGCGATCAGCAGGAATACCATAACCGGTATCTCTAATTTCAAATTCGAGTTCATAAGCTTGATTATCAATCTTAGCTGCTGTGACAAAAACAGAAACTTCTCCTTGCTCAGTGAATTTAATCGCATTGCCAATTAGATTAGTGAGTATTTGTCGCAAGCGAGCCACATCGCCCTCAATAAATAGTGGAATTGTTGGGGCAACTGCGTAGGCAAGCTCTAAGTTTTTTTCTAAAGCTTTGGAGCTAAGTAGACTAAAAACATCTTCAATACAAGCTCTTAACTCCACAGGCTCACGCTTTAAATCGAGTTTGCCTGCTTCGATTTTAGAAAAATCGAGAACATCATTAATCACCGTCAATAAATGCTCACCACTGAGATGAATGCTTTCTACAAATTCGGATTGTTTCTTGCTCATAGGCGTATTCATTAATAAGCGTGTCATTCCAATAACGCCATTCATTGGCGTACGAATTTCATGGCTCATGGTTGCAAGGAAGCGTGCTTTAGTTTTGACCGCCTCTTCAGCGAGTGCTTGAGCATGTTGCGCGGTATAAATGAGTTGCCTAAATTGGCCTGAAAAATAAATACGACTGAGTAATAAGCCTGTAATGATCAAGACTGTGGTGAATAAAGCTTTATACTTAATCGCATTGAGACGCTCAGCCATTACTTGAGTATTAGTAGCGGTTTCTTGAATAGAGGCTTGAATTGAGCGCATCACTTGTTGACCCACCTTATCATCTAAGGTTGTGACTTTTTCCATAATAGCATGCGCTTCACGAGAGGTATCATAAGCATCGCGGGCTAATTGTAGCCAATGGCCGGGGGATAAGGATTCTAACTCATCAATCAAACTAGTTAAGATACCCGTAAATTCTTCAAACTGCTCTTTAAGATAAGGGTCTGCATTAGTAGGCCAAACTCGCAAAATATCGGCACTTGTTTTTTTTAAATGATCAGAGAGCGCTCTCAGTAGGGGTAAATTTTCACGATTGCTATTTGGATTATTTGCAAAGCGAAAAAACTCACTGTTCAAAGCATCATAAGCTTTACGCTGATTATCAATTAAAACTTCTAATTCGTTTTGTTTTTGAAAAGCAATATAGGCTTCTTGCATAGCAAGAGCAAATTGCTGCTGATTGTGTTGTACTTTAACAGAGACATCACTGAGACTAAACCAAACTAATAGAGCAATACTGCCGAGTAAAGTAAGTAGTAAACTACTGTCAATAATTTGTAATAAGCGTAGATTCGTAAAGATACGCATAGACTTTAGCGATAACTGCCTTAGAACTTAAATAGCAGTGTTTGAGAAATAAAGTGATGTTCATTATCATCATGATCAAAGACAGCTATAGCACCCTTGATTGTTTCACCTAAGTTAAAGCGAACATCATCCGCTTGTTGTGTATCGAGTTTACGACTTTGTTCTAAATACCAGCGGCCATCTTTCCAAATACCTTTAGCTTTGACATCACCAGTGCCTTTAGCAAGCGATGCACGAGGAATATATTTAATCATTAGATCTTGCTGTTTTTTGAAATAGCGCTTGGTAATATAAGGTTCTTCACCCGAATCTGTTGGGCGTTGAATATAAATAGTGCTGCCGTCTGGGAGCGTCCCTTTATAAGATTCAGGCATGGCTTGTCGGCTAATAATCGTCATTTTATCATGACTGATTTGAATTGGATTCGTCCGTGCTGCTTTCCAATTCCACATATCTGCTTTAAATTCTTTACCCGAGAACCAATTAGCGTCGTAATCTTCGGTCATTGCAAACTCAAGGGCAAAACGATCCTCTCGTTGAGGGCCTTCGAGATACTTTTGTTGCGCTGCATCCCAAATATGCGGTTTATGCTGAATATCTGCGCTGCTATCTTCCCATGTACTGTAGAAAAAGACCTCATCACCGAAAACACCCGCTTTAAGCCTGACGATTTTTACTAGCTCAGGTTTACCTAAATACACTAAAGGAATTTCTACACTAGGAATGGTTTGCCAATCATTTTCCAAACCATCCAATACCGGTCGCGACTCAAGTTGATGGATGGAAATCGTTTGTAATTCTGTCGCCACTGAAGGAGTGATTATAAAGCTTACGACTGCAAGTAGCAGTATAGGTAAAACAACTCGCATAGACACACTCCCTCTAATTGTTGTTGTATTTTTGGTGTCAGGTGCTTAGAAACAAGCTCTTGAAAGTTTACATAATCCGTCGATAAAGTGAAATCATGAACCGATGAACTGCAAGTTTATTTCCAAACCTGTTTTTTCATCTAGTTCGCAAGCTATTTTAGCCATTAGAGATAGAAGCCCGCTTTTCAATTGACAGTTTTGATTCGCTTCGGTGAGTATGTTAGGGAGCTAATCACTACCGCGATGAGAGGAGAAAACAATTATGCACGCAAGCATCTTGCGCAGGTCACTGCTGTCTACTGCTATTCTTTTAAGCTTAACCGCTGCTCCTAGTTTTGCGACTAATGGCCTTGCGCCAATTGGTTTAGGGATGGAGCATCGTAGCCTAGGCGGGGCTGGAACTGGTTATGCAGCCAATACCTCAAGTATTGCCAGTAATCCAGCAGCAACTTCCTTCGTCGCTGATGGTTATGATGTCGGCTTAGAGATTTTTCAGCCCAAGCGCAGTGCTAGTTTTAATGGTAAGGCATTTGGGATGCCTGCGGATGTGAACTATGACGGCAATGGTAAACAAAACTTCTTTATTCCCGAAGGTTCATATAAGCGTAGCTTAAATCAATTTGATTTTGGGGTAGCGGTGTATGGCAATGGCGGCATGAATACTAGCTACAAGCAAAACCCTAATTTTGGGGTGGGTAAGGCGGGTGTCGATTATCAACAGCTATTCGTAGCACCCACGTTCAGTTATCCCTTAAATGATCAGCATGCGATTGGCATTTCAGCCAATTTGGTTTATCAAAAATTCAAAGCGGAAGGTTTGCAGAATTTTGATAATGCACAGTTCTCGGCTAATCCGGGACATGTGACGAATAATGGCTATGATAGCTCAACAGGCATTGGGGTAAGCATTGGTTGGCAAGGCAAATTAGCCCCTAGTTTATCTTTAGGTGTGGCTTATCGCTCTAAAGTGAGTATGGGTAAATTAGATCAATACTCTGGTTTATTTGCCAATGCAGGTGAGTTTGATGTGCCTGCAGCTTTAAGTGCAGGCTTTGCTTGGCAAGCAGCCCCCAATACTTTAATCGTGGGTGATGTGCAGCGCATTAATTACACCGATCTAGCAGCCATTGGCAATAGCAGCCATAAACCGGTGCAATTTGGTGGCAAGGATGGCCCTGGGTTTGGTTGGAAAGATGTGACTGCATTTAAACTTGGCTTAAAGCAGCAACTCACCCCACAAATGGCCATCATGGTTGGTTATAATAAAGGGACTAATCCAGTGAGATCGTCTGATACTACGTTAAACGTATTAGCCCCCGGCGTTTCTGATCAACATTTTACTTTGGGGGCAGAATGGCAGCTCACCCCTAAATCCAGCTTGATTGCTTCTTTTGTACATAGTTTTGAAAATGAAACGAAAGGTGATACAACCGTACCACCGCCAGGCCCTGTGCCTTTAGATGCTTATAATCTGAAAATGAAACAAAATTCCTTGGGTGTTGCTTATAGTCATCAGTTCTAGAGTGCTAGCGGCAAGCCATCAATCCATTGTGAATGAGCTTTTTTGATACAGGTTCATTAGGCGGTGTGTTTTCAGCGCGTATTTTTAGCCTTTGGTCAAGTTTGTATTTAGCTAAAGATAAACAGCTTGCTTATACCTTGAAGCATGAATCAAGGAATCCTTTGGCTATTATTGGCTTATCTTATAGCAATCCCTGCCTATGCAGGGATACCTGCTTTTCCGGGGGCGGAGGGCGCGGGTGCGTATAGTTTAGGTGGGCGGGGTGGTCAAGTATTGATCGTAGATCGTCTAGATGATCCTTGCCCAACTCAAGCATGTAGCACAGCAGATCTTGCTAATCCGCGTTTATTAATCCCTGGTACTTTACGTTGGGCACTGATGCAGCCTTATCCACGAACCGTGGTATTTCGTGTATCCGGTGTGATTGAGCTACTCAAAGATGAGCTGAGTTGGAATGAAAAAACTCAGCAAGTTGATATTCAACGCTTAGGCCATATCCGTATTACTAGCCCTTATTTAACCGTTGCGGGGCAAACCGCTCCAGCAGGCGGTATTACGATCAAAAATAACGGAATTAGTATTCTAACGCATGATGTTTTGTTGCGTTATTTACGTTTTCGGACTGGGCGACAATTACCGGTATTCGCTGGGCAACAAACCCCAGAAACCTTAATGCTAGAGAATAATGCGCATGCAGTGATCATTGATCATTGTTCTTTCAGTTGGATGCCTGCTGAGGGGGTGAGTGTTTATACGGGGGCGCTGTGGGATGGATCTAAAGGAACAGCCAGCGATATTACCTTGTCTTGGAATTTAATTGGTGAAGGCTTGATTCGGCATACTGATGGACGCGGGCATCCAAGTGCCGCCTTTATGTCAGGTTATGATGGTGATCCTAAATATGCCGCTGGTCGAATTAGCCTACACCATAATTTATTGGTACATAGCCAGAAGCGTAATGGTGACTTACTCACTAAAGAAGGGCAGCTTATTAATAATCTCATCTATAACTGGCAATGGTTGCCGACGGTATTGGCAGGGGCAGTCAAAGCGGATGTGATTGGTAATACTTGGAAGGCAGGGCCGATCACCGCTGCTCATTATGACCAAGCATTAGGTGGGGTGCATTTAGTTCCAGCAGCTCGTGACCAACCCCAACCAGACCCTGATGGTTGGTGGGATGGCTTGTCGGGTGATCCCTCTTTACTCTTATTTGATAATCGTTATTTAACGATGGATCAGCCTAAGGGGCAAGCCTCTGGGCTGCTTTGTCATTATCGAGAGCGTAAACAAGCCTGTAGTAAACAAATGCCTATCTTTTGGTTTCGACCTAACCCCCTTGCTGTTCAGGGAATTGCAATTACTACCCATACGGCGGCGGAGGCTGAACGCTTAGTATTAGAGCAAGCGGGGGCAAATCAGCGGATTAATAGCCAAGGGCGATGGGTGAATAATCGTGACCCCATTGATCAACGTTATATAGAGGACTATCGCACAGCCACTTATATCCATAAAACCTTTCCCTTTACTGAGTCAGAAGTTGGTGGTTTTCCAATACCGATTGAGGGCGAGCCTTATCCTGATGCTGACCGTGATGGTATCTCCGATGCTTGGGAACAAGCACAGGGCTTAAATCCACGCAAGGCTAGTGATGCCAGCCAAGAAGCGGTTGGTAAAGGCGGTTATACTTGGCTGGAGCTATTTATTAATGGCTTGGAATAGCCCTAATATTCTCAGTACAAGGGGTAACAACCAATAGAGCATTCGCGACATAACGATATTTTAAGGGGGTAGTTTGTAGGGTTAATTCACCATCTAAAGCCACATAAATACTATGTTTGGTATGGCTGTTGTTAACGGAAAGTTCGTTTACCAAGCGGCTGTCAATTTTATCAAGTTTGGCAACCGGTTCACGCCCTCGAAATACCACATTAAAAATTAGCTTAGCGATCGACCAATACGTGCTTGTTTTTAAAATCAAGACATGCAGTGTGTGCTGGCCGGAAAGATGCACTGCGCCTAAACCGGATAAGCTTAAATCACGCTCACGTACCCCGATAAAAATTAAAGGAGAGCGGATCTTCACTCCGTCCACATACAAGCGTGAACTCCGTAGACGTAACAGACTATTAAATCCAGCGCGTAGACTAGCTAAGCGATAGCTCATTTTAGTTTCGTACAATTCACGGATGCGTACAAAATGCACATACGCACCAACCGAACTAGTATTTAAAAACAGGCGCTGATTGACATAGCCTACATCCACCGCTGTGACTTGTGGGCTAGTGAAGGCAAGATCCACTGCTGCCTTGATCTCAAGGGGTAGCTGCCAATTATGCGCAAAATGATTGAGTGTACCCCCCGCAATCACTGCCATTGCGGTTTGTGTGCCAGCTAACAAGGAGGCCGCTAAAGCTAAAGTGCCATCACCACCACAAACTAAGATGCGGGGTGTCGCTTTAGCGATTTCTGCTTGCAGGGCGGGTTTCCATTGGGCAGGTGTCAGCTCATGAATCAATAAGCGCGGGTCTTGGCGTAATTGCTCTAATAAAACCGAAGCTCTCCCCGCTCGTGGATTGATAAATAAAGGTAGCTGAGTCGGTAAAGGGTTTAAGGTTTGGGTGTGTAACTGCATCTTAATTCCAGTCAAGCCATACTCTATTCTAATTGCATATCTAGTGCATAAGGTCTCAGACTGAGTTTAGGCCAGCGGTTTGCCGCCATCCGCTTGATTGATGTTGAAATTCACGCTGCTCGCTTGCCTGAAACTGCTTGCCATCCCAATGCATAAACTGAATGCTTAATTGCGTATGATCACCTTGAATGAGATTGAAACTATTCGCCTGACCTTGACTTAAGCGCTTCGAGAAACTCGTGCCTGCATGCACAATTAAAACTCCATGCAAAATCTGAGTATAGGCTCTGTGTACATGCCCACCAAGAATCAAGTCGATACCAATCTGATGAAAGGCTGCCAGCGCTTGATCACGCCGCGCTACAAGGTCGCGATATTCAGAGTTCTTAGGTAACCAAAAAGGATGATGGGCAACGACGAGTTTTAAGCAGGTATCAGCCAGCTCTTGAAACTGCTGTTGTACTAGGCTGATTTGTTGCTGGCTGATTTGCCCGCGTGACCAATCAAAATAGCAACCTGCTGCGCGTGCGGTATTCACTCCCACAATCTTTGTATGTTCTAGGTCTACACTGGGTTCTAAACTCGGGGCGATATATTGCTGCCATTTATTCCAGGGTTTAAAGAAACGCTCAACTAAATCTGTTGCGGACATATCATGATTGCCGGGGATCACAAAATAAGGCCAAGGCAATTGGCTTAAAAACTGCTGAGCCGCAAGATACTCTTTATCAGTTGCCCGTTGAGTCAGATCACCACTAATAATCACCAAATCAGGTTGGAGTTCAGCGGTGATTTTAAACCAGCCCTCAATCACAGCGGGCTGTTCGCGCCCAAAGTGCAGGTCTGAAATATGAACAAAGTTCGGCATAGTTAAATAGGCGCTTCTTTAGGTATTTCGATGTGTTTTAGATAATTCATCGACCCATAAAGCAGTACCACCTGCCACCCCGACAGGCATCGCTAAAAAATTTAGAATAGGAATGGCGGTGATTAAGGACAATATCCAGCCAAACCCCAAAGCCTGCATAGGATGTTGTTTAAGCGTTTGGAGTTCATCCTTGAAATACAAATCGTGATTACCCATTGGGTAATCGGCGTATTCAATCGCTAGCATCCATGCTCCAAAAATCGTCCAAGCCAACGGTGAAATCACATTCACGCCCGGAATGATGGTAATCAGAATGAGTAAAATGCCCCATTTCGCCATATACCAAAGCTTACTAGCTTCACTACGAAAGGTACGAGTGATTAAGCTTGGAATGGATTTCAGGCCTTGAAATTCTGCAATCGGCAGGCCATTGAGATGTTTTTCCACTTGCTCTGCAAGTAGGGCATTAAACGGGGCTGAAATTAAATTAGCGATCATGGTGAAGGTGTAAAATACCGCAAAGAAAATCACCACAATAAATACCGGCCACAATAACCATTCTAACCAGGTCAACCAACTCGGCAGCAAATGTTCCATCCAACGATCCACTTGGCTGCTGGCTAACCAAATTCCTGCAGAAAAAATTAAAATATTGATTAATAAAGGTATCGCGACAAATGGGCGAATCCCTTTTTGTGTAATCAGCGAAAAACCTTTCAGCACATAATGCATGCCTTGGAATAAACCAGTCATAAATTGTCCTTGTTTACGACAAATCAGTGAGTGCAGGTATAATTGGTGATTTTAGCTTTGTCAATTTTAGGCGGAAACTATGCGTGTCTTAGGGATTGAAACCTCCTGTGATGAAACCGGTGTCGCGATTTATGACACCGAAAGAGGTTTACTGGCGCATCGTTTATTTAGCCAAGTGAAAATGCACGCTGAATATGGTGGTGTCGTGCCTGAACTTGCCTCGCGTGACCATATTCAGCGGGTTTTGCCACTGACTAATGAAGTCTTAGCTGCAGCGGGCTTAGCGCTAAAAGATTTAGATGGGATTGCTTATACTTCAGGCCCTGGGCTCATCGGGGCTTTGATGGTGGGTGCTTCAATTGCCCGTTCTTTAGCTTGGGGTTTAAATCTGCCTGCAGTGGGGGTGCATCATATGGAGGGGCATTTACTCGCCCCGATGCTAGAGCCTGAACCGCCACCATTACCTTTTGTAGCTTTGCTTGTATCCGGTGGGCATACCCTGCTGGTGGACGTACCCCGGATAGGTGAATATCAGATTTTAGGGGAAAGTGTGGACGATGCCGCCGGTGAAGCCTTTGATAAAACAGCGAAACTTTTAGGTTTAGATTATCCAGGTGGCCCCTTATTAGCTAAATTAGCCGAGCAGGGGAGGGCTGAGGTCTATCAATTCCCGCGCCCGATGACGGATCGCCCCGGCTGTGATTTTAGCTTTAGTGGTTTAAAAACGTTTAGTCTCACGACTTGGCAAAACTCTAGCCAAACTGAGCAAGATAAAGCGGATATTGCGCGGGCGTTTGAAGAGGCGGTGGTGGATACTTTATTTATTAAATGCAAACGGGCTTTAGAGCAAACGGGACGCAATACCTTGGTGATTGCAGGAGGAGTGGGTGCTAATCAGCGTTTACGCCAGCGCTTAAAAGACCTGAAGGCGCAAGTGTATTTTCCACGTTTAGAGTTTTGCACGGATAATGGCGCGATGATTGCCTATGCGGGTGCTTTGCGTTTACAAGCCGGAGCCGCTGAGCCACCGGTGATTCAGCCCCGTCCGCGTTGGCCTTTAACGGAGTTAGAGGCAGTCGCTAGTTAAAAAGGAGAGGAGTACACTAGCGCCGCCCTTTTTAGAGTTTTAGATTTGAAGGATTGTAAGAGTTAAGATGAGTGCTTTTTTGACCGAAAATGTGACGGCGGTGCGTCATTGGAATGAGTCTTTATTTTCTTTTCGTACCACTCGTGATCAGGCCTTTCGCTTTGTGAATGGTCAATTTGTCATGATCGGTTTGCAAGTGGAAGGCAAGCCTTTAATGCGTGCCTATAGTATCGCCAGTGCCAACCATGAAGATTATCTAGAGTTCTTCAGTATTAAAGTTCAAGACGGCCAACTCACCTCACGCTTGCAACATTTGCAAGTGGGTGATCCGGTGATGATCAGCAAAAAGCCCACTGGTACTTTAGTCCTACGTGATTTGAAGCCGGGTCAGCGCTTATTTTTATTTGCAACGGGCACTGGTTTAGCCCCTTTCATGAGCTTGGTGCATGATCCAGACATGTATGAGCATTTCGAGCAAATCATTCTGATGCATGGCGTGCGTTGGCAGAGTGAACTGGCCTATAAACATTATTTGGAAAACGAACTGCCCAATAATGAATTCTTAGCTGAGCTAGTGCGTGAAAAATTGATTTATTATCCGGCGGTCACCCGTGAGCCGTTTGTGCATCATGGCCGTTTAACCAAACTCATCCGTAGCGGTGAATTATTTGCGCATATCGGCCAAGAGCCACTTAATCCTGAATTTGATCGCGCCATGATTTGTGGTAGCCCCGCGATGCTGAGTGATACCTCAACGCTGTTGAATGAATTGGGTTTCAAAATCTCTCCACGCCAAGGCGAAGCGGGGGATTATGTGATTGAGCGAGCGTTTGTGGAGAAGTAGTGATCTCCAGTTGCAGTCAATTGATCAAAAGCTAGTTATTGAGTCATAGCTAGCTGTAGTCTGTGGTGGTGAGATTTATTTAGTAAAAATAAAATCACCGTTATTCATGCTGAATTATATCAAATAGCCAGAAAAATTTTCTGTGACTCTCTGATTCAAGTCAATAATTAAAACGAATTTTCTGGGGGAATCCTACTAGACTTTGGTGGCGCTTTTTAAGCTCTTTGGAGGGGCTGCAGAAAGCGTGTTCAACTACAGTTAGCCGGAGGAGTTTCCTATGTCGGATATCTATATCGTTGCCTATGATGGCAGCGCCACATCGCGTCGTACCGCTGAATTTGCTGCAGAGCGTGCTCAATTAGCTCGTGCTCAGTTGCATATCGTCTATGTTTTAGAATGGTCACCTTATAGTTTTTTAACACAAGAGGAATTAGCCGAGCGTCATCAACGTCGCGCTCAGGAATTAGAGCGAGCCACTCAATCTATTTTAGAACCTATCGTGAATGAGTTGACAGCGGCAGGACATAAAGTCAGTTCTGAAGTACGGTATGGCAATGTGGCAAAAACTTTGAATGAAATCAGCCTTGAAAAAGCTGCTAAGGCCATTTATATCGCCAAATCGAATGATAATGGTTTAGCCAGTCGGCTGTTAGGCAATGTGCCTAGTAGTTTAATCCAGATTGCTGCCGTTCCTGTTGTCGTTGTGCCTTAAACCCCAGCCTATAAGGATTGATTTTATGAGCTATTTAAACCTATCCAAGCTCTTAGGGGCGGTATTGGCTTTAGTTTTAATGCCGCTGACTGCACAAGCGAGCATCGACGAAACCATCAACAATGCCATTGCTCCCATAGCGAATGCGGTGTCGAGTGTGATTTTCTTTTCTGTTCCAGTTGGCGAGGCGCAGTTACCTTTGATTGTGTTGTGGTTGATTATTGCGGCCACTGTTTTCACGATTTATTTTGGCTTTATCCAATTCAGAGTCGTTGGGCAAGCTATTCGTTTAATTCGAGGGGTTTATGATGACCCTAAGCATGCAGGTGAGGTCAGCCATTTCCAAGCTTTAGCCACTGCCGTTTCTGGAACAGTCGGCTTAGGCAATATTGCAGGGGTGGCGGTTGCTGTCGCTATTGGTGGCCCTGGCGCAACTTTTTGGATGATTTTGGCCGGTTTGTTAGGGATGGCCTCCAAATTCACTGAATGTACTTTAGGTGTGAAATACCGCAATGAATACCCCGATGGCAGTGTTTCAGGCGGGCCGATGTATTATTTATCCAAGGGCTTGGCGTTACAAAATAAAGCCGCTTTGGGTAAGTTCTTAGCCGTATTCTTTGCGATTGCTTGTATTTTTGGCTCGTTTGGTGGGGGCAATATGTTCCAAGCCAATCAAGCTTTCCAACAAGTGGTGATTGTAACCGGCGGTGCTTCCAGTTTTATGGCCGACAAGGGTTGGTTATTTGGGGTTATTCTTGCGGTCTTAACGGGTGCAGTCATTATCGGAGGGATCAAATCCATTGCTCGTGTTACTGAAAAGCTTGTTCCGTTTATGGCAATTTGGTATTTAGTGGCCTGCTTGATTATTATTCTGATGAATTTTGACAAAATCGGTTGGGCATTTAGCCAAATTATTGAGGGGGCATTTACGGGGGCAGGTGCAACCGGTGGGGTGATCGGTGCTTTGATTCAAGGCTTTAAGCGTGCTGCTTTCTCGAATGAGGCAGGAGTCGGTTCAGCTTCGATTGCCCACTCGGCAGTACGCACGACTGAGCCTGCCACTGAAGGCATTGTGTCTACTTTAGAGCCATTCATTGATACCGTGGTGATTTGTACCATGACTGCTTTAGTGATTGTCATTACCGGCTCTTTAACCAGTGGAGCGGGTTTAACGGGGGTAGAGTTGACTTCTCATGCCTTTGCAAGTGCCTTTTCTTGGTTTCCTTATTTACTGTCAGTGGCGGTACTCCTGTTTGCCTTTTCTACCATGATTAGTTGGTCTTACTATGGCTTAAAAGCTTGGACTTATTTAGTTGGTGAAGGTAAAACCCAAGAGTTAATTTTTAAACTCGTTTTCTTGGCCTTTATTGTGATCGGTTCAAGCATGAGTTTAGGACCCGTGATTGACTTCTCTGATGCGATGATTTTTGCCATGAGTATTGCCAATATCATCGGCCTTTATATGCTGATGCCTGTGGTAAAACGCGAAGTGAATCAATACTTAGCAAAAATTAAGAGCGGGGAAATTAAGCGCCTGCGTTAAGTAGGCTAGTATTTGAACAAAGCAGTGCTTGATGGCACTGCTTTGTTTATACATCTAGTATTTTTTCGTAGACATCCCGTACTTTTAGTAGGCAGTTAATACTCTTTAGTGTTATTTCATCTTCCCAGTCATTCGCCTCTGATAATAACCATTGTCCTTGGGGCGTCCGTACATAGCATTCTATACTGAGCCGATCTTGCGCGACTAAAAGATATTCTTGTAGTGAGCCTAAGCGTCGATAGTGAGCAAATTTGGCGCCGCGATCATAACCTTCGGTTGAAGGTGAGAGCACTTCAATGATCACACTGGGGTTTAATAAGGTATCACTATATTCATCTTCAAATTGAAGTGTGCCACAAACTACTGCTAAATCTGGATAGAAGTAGGCTTCATTCGGGCGAGTCCGCACTCGCATATCTGCTACAAAAGCTGAGCAAGGTTTAGAGCGTAATTGCGCATGTAATAAACCGGCTAAATTAAATACTAATTGATTATGTTCTCGGCTTGCTCCTGCCATTGCATAAATTTGGCCTTGAATATACTCATGTTTTTCGGGTGTTTGGCGTTCACCCTGTAGGTATTCAGCCATACTGAGTTGTTCTGCTAGCGCTAAACTCATGATTCTGTCCTTAAAAACTTAGCTCAAAAATACTTCGGGAACTTGTTGGGCTGTGCTTAAATCAATGTCAGGATCAGCCCCTATTCAGTTCAAGTATTAAGGAGTCTACATGAGTACTGATACACGTCAATTGGTGGAGATTATCACCGCTTTACGCTCAGATATTGAAGCTGCGATTAAAGAGGGCGAAGGTAAGGCAGTTCGCTTTGACCTAGAGGAGGTCGAGGTAGAGCTACATACACAGATTACTAAGTCGGGTAATGGGGTAGCGGGTGTTGAAGTTGAGTTTAAGGTTTTGGGTTTTGATTTAGGCAAAGGGAGTGCTGAAATGGCGGGACATGTAGCGAAGGAGGATGTCCATACGCTTCGCTTGAAGTTGAAGCCTAAGCATATTAACCCTAGCACCCAGCAAGCAGAGGATGTGCAAATCTCTGATTTTGACTAGCAGGTAAGCCATTATGAATGAAAACCTGATCGTTAAAATCGAGATTGTTAGTACGGTGCTTGATGAATCCGGCAAGCCCAAAGTCTCGATGGGTACAGGCTATCCTGTGCGGGATGGTCTAATTCTGACGGCTCGTCATGTGCTGTATTGTGAAAAAATGAATGCAGCCAGTGAGCGAGTCTTAAGCTGGCAGCGTTCGGATGAAGCTGAACCTTATTATGTGACTAAGATTCAGCAGTTGGCGATTGTGTTTGAATCCGTGGAGTTTGATATTGCCTTAGTAGCTTGTGACACTGAGCGGCTAGGTAAAATTCCTGTTGTCTTGGAGGAGGCGTTTCCAAGCAGTGATATACGCTGGAAAAGCTTTGGCTATCCACGTGCGGGCAAAGAAGCTGGAGTTCGAATTAAAACACCCGCTAAAGGTACATTTTTTGACCCAGACCGTGATTATTATGTGCAGCAATTGACCTCTGAGGGTAATGCTACCGAATCAGCTTTGTGGAAGGGTATGTCAGGAGCACCTGTTTTTCGTTCTGATACCAATAAACTAGTTGGTGTGTTGATTCGCACACCTATAAAGTACAAAGACACAGAGCAGAACTTAGATGATGTATTTAAAGATCGGTTGATTGCTGTTTCTATCCCTTATTTGTTGCGAGTGGGGAAGTGCGAAGGTTTTAGGCAACTTGCTCTACAAACTGAAGTGGCTACTCAGTTATTACCAAAACCCAAGTTACAAGATGAATTCCGTCAGTATTTGCTAGATAAACTTAGTAAAGAGTTGATGGGGTTGCGCTCAACTAGTTTATTACAGGAACAATTGGCGGCTGAGTTGGATGTTGAACTAGAAGGTGTCGTTCTCACTTCTACTGCTGCTGCCACTGCTTTAGCGACTGCATTAGTTGACAAATCAGTCGAAGATGCGCTCAGTTGCCTTGCGGCCGCGACGGCTGATTGTGTCGTGGATGGTGGCTTGCGTTTTTCCAGTCAAACTAAACCGGATACCCTTGCTGCAATCAAGCGAACTGCTCAAGCCTTGGTTGGTTGGCTGGTGATTGCTAGTATGGATGAAAACTACTTGCGCGAAGTATTGCCTGACTGTAGTGGACACGCCAGTTTGTTTTTTCGTTTGAAGAGTGTGCAATCGAAAACAGGGATTGAAATTGTGCTGGCTCGCCGTTTTCAGCGTAAAGCAGATTTTGTACATGAAACGGGTTCTGATCAACCGAGTCGCTATCTCATTCGTGTACCACCCAGCTTTTTTAAATGGGATGGTGAAACCAGTGTAAACAAAGCGTTTGTAGAGATTTGGAATCAGGTTTTTCCAGAAATCAAAGAGCAAAAACTAAAAGACTACCAGCTTAACCACCACGAGATCAAACGTCTCAATGCCGAGCTGAGGGCTAAACGTAAGCATCCCCGTAGCCCAGAACACTACTACATCGCTTTCACAGGTAATGATTATCTTGCCCCTGAATGTCTTGGATTTGTAGAAGGTATTTATCGTGATCTATTAAGTCAGTTGGGTGAAATGACTGTAATTGAATATGGTACAGAATCAGAGCAAGACAGCCGTTGGTTGCTTGTCCCAGAAGCGGATATCCAGGCAGCAATTAATAGCTTCTATAATGAAATCAATGGCCTAAACTAGGAGCACTAAACATGATGATTCCAGACATTCAGGTTAAGCAGATTTATCGCTTGCCTGCCTATGGTACATGGAAGGAAACGGTGCATGTCTTTGATGCGCGTACAGCATTAGCGTTGCAAGCGGCTTGGTTGGCGGAACGTCCGCTATTGGTGCGGGGTGATCCGGGTACTGGTAAAAGCCAGTTGGCACGTGCTGCCGCCGTTGCCTTGGGTTGGGAGTTGGTATCTGAAGTGGTGAGTGCCCACACAGAAATTCAAGATTTATGGTATCGCTTTGATGCCGTCAGCCGCTTGGGACAAGCCCAACTCTTGAGTGTGTTGGCAGATAAAGCTGATGCTAAGTTATTGCAAACCGCACTCGACCCGAAAAAATTCCTCAGTCCGGGGGTGTTGTGGTGGGCTTATGCTTGGCAGACGGCAGAGCGCTATTATCAGGCAAGTGAGTGCAAGTCTTATCATCCTAATCCAAACTATGCTCTGAATTTGACCGCTAGCTCGGTTGAGCTACCTAAAGGAGTGGTGTTGTTGATTGATGAAATCGACAAAGCAGATGCCGATTTGCCGAATAGCTTGCTGGAAACCTTGGATAATGCACGTTTCCGTATTCCGTGGGTGAATGAAAGCATTGGCTACCAAGCAGATGATCCTCAGGCGCTGCGCCCATTAGTGGTAATCACTACTAATGAAGACCGCCAATTGCCTGCAGCTTTTGTGCGGCGTTGTTTGGTGTTGCATTTGGAGCTGCCAGAAACAGAGGATGAATTGGTGGCTTATCTTGTGCAACGGGGTGAGGAGCATTTCAGTAAGGGGGATGGAACCTGTCTTTTTGAGCTGCCCATCTTGGAGCAGGCAGCCCGTCAATTGTATGCTGATCGTGGTCAAGCGAGCGCTCTGGGTATGAAACCACCCGGACAGGCTGAATATCTGGATCTATTGCGGGTCTTGGCACGGATGAATTTATCCACGGCAGAACAGTTACAGCGTTTGGTGGATATTCAGGATTTTGCCCTGAAGAAGCACCCCGGCATGAAACAGCGTCAGACCCTAAGCGGGGAGGCTGGGGAGCCGTGAATAGCAGCGTGAGTCGGGCGGACTTGCTGCTGTATTTGAGTGAGCATTCGCTGGCTGAACTATCTACTGTGCTCGATTGTTTTGGCTATAAGCGCATCAAACCCCTCGCGGGTGCGAAGGCTTCCCAAACCTCAGACATAATTAACCCGCCGCCTGCCTTAGTCGTTGTGCCTGAACGTAAGGCCAGTATAGAAACTCCCTTACCCCCCCGTTTGTTTTATCAACGTACAGCGACTGAACCTAGCAGCTTATTGCCAGCGGATCAGGATAGCGCGGGTGTAAGCATGCCTGCTTGGGTGGATGCCATTGAGGGGCAGCCCTTGGATTTATCTGCCCCCAAATACTTGGAGGTTGAAGTACCTTCTCTTGAACCGCTAGTAGGATGGGTACGTTTGCTCCCCGTACTGCGGCAGAGCTTGAGTGAACGGCAAATTCAGCCACGGCCTGACATTAATAAGCTCGTTAAGCGTCTAGCTAAGGGCGAGCAGATCCATGCTTTACCCAAACGGGAGCGGCAAGTTTGGGCAGCACAGGCTATTTTGCTGTTAGATAGCCCTGCACGTTTGCAAGGTTTGAGAGCTGATTATGCTTGGTTGGAGCAAGCGCTGAGTTTGGCACGCGGCAAAGTCGGTTTAGTGTCTGCTACTTTATTAGATTTGG
>JBJOOT010000027.1:0-25980 GCA_046051185.1 Pseudomonadota bacterium
GTGAATGCTTTTAATCAAGGGCGGGGTTCAGGTGCTGTATTCCGTACTATTCCTAGTAAAGTATTGACTTTAGAGCAACTTAATGCGCCACCGAGTTTTCGGAAAATCGCAGATAATCCACGGGGTTTAGTCCTCGTTACAGGGCCAACAGGCTCAGGTAAGTCGACCACTTTAGCGGCGATGATTGATTATAAAAATGATAGTGAATACGGGCATATCCTCACCATCGAAGACCCCATCGAATTCGTTCATCAAAGCAAAAAAAGCCTAGTCAACCAGCGTGAAGTCCATCGTGATACTCGTAACTTTGAAGCAGCCTTACGCTCAGCCTTACGTGAAGACCCTGACACCATTCTAGTCGGGGAGATGCGTGACCTTGAAACGATTCGTTTAGCCTTGACGGCCGCCGAAACCGGGCATTTAGTTTTTGGTACCTTACACACCACCAGTGCACCGAAAACCATCGACCGTATTGTTGACGTTTTTCCTGCGGCGGAAAAAGAAATGGTGCGCTCGATGCTTTCTGAGTCTTTACAAGCGGTAATTTCCCAAACTTTATTGCGAAAACGGAATGGGGGACGGGTTGCGGCGCATGAAATTTTGATTGGCACTCGTGCTATTCGTAACTTAATCCGTGAAAACAAAATCGCCCAGATGCGCTCAGCCATGCAAACCGGTCAAGGGGATGGGATGCAAACTCTTGATCAATCCCTCCAAGCCTTAGTGATGAAAGGTATTATTGATAAAGAAACTGCCCGTCGTAAAGCCGATAACCCTGATGCGATTTAAAACGCATAGGCATGAATAATTAGAAGGAGTAACGCTCGTGGATCGCGACAATGCAATGGGTTACGTGCAGAAACTACTGCGCGGCATGCTTGAAAAGGGGAGTTCGGACTTATTTATTACCGCAGAAGCAGCCCCTTCGGTGAAAGTAAATGGGGAAATGATTCCGCTCACACAGAATATCCTCTCAGAAATGAATGCGCGTATGTTAGTGCGTTCTATCATGAATGACTATCAGCTCCAACAGTTTGAATCGCAGATGGAGTGTAATTTCTCGATTAGTTTGCCCGGAACTGCACGTTTCCGGGTGAATGCGTTTACCCAGCGCGGTTGTTCTGGCATGGTGTTACGGCATATTCCGACCAAAATTCCTAAGTTTGAGGATTTAGATCTACCGCCGATTTTGCGTGATTTATCGCTTACCAAGCGGGGCTTGATTATTTTTGTGGGTGCGACTGGCTCAGGTAAATCCACCTCGTTAGCCGCAATGTTGGATTATCGGAATGAAAATTCACGGGGGCATATTGTCACCATTGAAGATCCGATTGAGTTTATTCATCAGCATAAAGGTTGCTTACTAACCCAGCGCGAAGTGGGGTTAGACACAAGCAGTTATGAAGTAGCCCTAAAAAATACCTTACGTCAAGCCCCTGATGTGATTCTGATGGGGGAGGTACGGGATAAGCAGACGATGGAATATGCCATCGCATATGCAGAAACCGGACATTTATGCTTAACCACGCTCCATGCCAATAGTGCCAACCAAGCGATTGAACGGATTCTCAACTTTTTCTCGGAAGAGCGTCATCCTCAATTATTGATGGATTTATCTTTAAATCTGAAATCCATTATTTCTCAACGACTGGTTCGCTCTACCGATGAAAAATCCCGTGTGCCTGCAGTTGAAATCTTAATTAATACGCCTTTAATGGCTGATTTGATTTTGAAAGGTGATGTGGTAGGCATGAAAACCTTGGCTTCGAAGTCGCGTGAATACGGTATGCGTACTTTCGATCAAGCCTTATTTGATCTGATTGAGAATCGTAAGATTACTGTGCAAGAAGGTTTACGTAATGCAGACTCAGTGAATGACTTACGCTTGCGCTTGAAATTAGAAAGTCGCTTCTCTAAAGACAATGATTTCTTCCGTGGAACTGAGCAGCTCGAAATCGAGCCTGTCGCAAATAATATCAGAAGGTAAATTATGGCCAATCTAATCGAAGAAGATATGCGCTTATCACCCTTATTACATATGATGGTTAAGCAACAGGCTTCCGATATTTATTTAACAACGGGGGCACACGCCTCTGTGAAAGTACGGGGTTCTTTACGCAAAATTAGTAGAGAACCAATGAAGCCCGGTAATATTCGCCAATTGGCTGAAGAGGTACTGACCTCTAGCGAAATGGAGGCCTTCTATAGCAATCGCGAGTTTAATAAAGGGATTGCTCTGAAGGGGATTGGTCGCTTTCGGATGAATTTATACTTTCAGCGTGGCGAAGTTTCAATGGTAGTGCGCCATATTCGCAGTAATATCGCGACTCCAGATGAGTTGGATTTGCCCGCAGTTTTAAAAGAATTAGTGATGCGTCGTGATGGTTTGATTTTATTTGTCGGCTCAACCGGTTCTGGTAAATCGACCTCAATGGCTTCTTTGATTCAGTATCGTAATGAGCGGCATTGTGGACATATTCTGACTATTGAAGATCCGATTGAATATACCTTTAAGCATGGGCAATCCATCGTTGGGCAGCGTGAGGTGGGCTTTGATACCTTGAGTTATGCCAATGCCATGCGTGAAGCCATGCGTGAAGCCCCAGATATGATTATGGTTGGAGAGGCACGGGATTCTGCTACGATGGGCGCGGTATTAGGCTTTGCAGATACGGGGCATTTGGTGATCTCGACCTTACATGCCATCAATGTCGTGCAAGCTCTTGAGCGGATTTTGTATTTGTTTAGTAGTGAAGATAAAAACCGCGTCTTGATGGATTTATCTCTCAACTTACGTGCCATTGTTGCGCAGCGTTTGATCCCTGCTGCGAGTGGCGAAAGTATTCACTTAGCGGCTGAAGTACTAGTAAATACACCTTATGTGGCTGAGCTAATCCGTAAAGGCCATTTTAATGATTTACCCGAAATTATTGAGAAGGGTGTTTCGGATGGTATGGTGAGTTTTGACCAGTCTTTGTATCGCCTGTTGCGTGATAAAAAGATTAATAAGGCACAGGCTTTAGAACATGCTAGTTCACGCAATAATTTGGAATGGCAGATTAGCTTTGGCAATGGCAGTTTTGCCGCTGATACTAAAGCAGCGGCTGAGCCGAGTGTGTATGAAAAGATTTTAGAGTCGACAAAAAGCAAAATGATGGTTAATGCTGAAATTTAATCAGCAGGCCAGCGAATAATTGGTACAGCCAGTAAGCCTTGTAAATCTTGCTGGTTATCCATGCCTGCTGGTGTCGAGCCTCTTGGATTGAGAACGACCGCAGCTAAGCTTAGTTGACGGGCTTGAATAGCAGCGGCTGTGAGTAAAATATGATTAATGCAGCCTACTCGATCCTCACTGACTAATAAAATAGGTAGTTTTAACGCTTGGGCTAAATCCGCATTTAGGCCATCCTGCGCTAAGGGAGAATAAAAACCACCTGCTCCTTCCACATATAGAAAGGTTGAGCGAGCTTGCTTAGGTTGGCATTGCTTGGCTAATTGTTGAATACTTAAGGTTTTACCCTCATAAACGGCTGCTCGTGGGGGGGATAGTGGGGCTAGCAAGGGGTTGGGGCAAATCTGATTGAGTGGCTGTAAGCCACTAGCATTCGTTGCGAGTTTCCAGCTATCAGTTTCTGTAATCTGCTCTGCTAACCAACCGGATTCGACGGGTTTACGCGGAGTAATATGCACGCCTAATCGGCGCAAATGTTGTAATAATCGTGTTCCAACCCAAGTTTTGCCGACACCTGTATCAGTACCCGTCATAAATAGGCCGGACAATTGGCTAAGTTGCTCTAACCATGTTTCAAAAGAACTTTGATAACCTTGATTCAATCTGCGCTCTCTAAGTTTGAGTCATTTTCTATTATACTGCAGTGCTTTCAACTGCATAGCGAGTTTCAAAATGCGCGCTCGATTTTGGCATGAGCGGTGGCAACAAAACCAAATTGGTTTTCACCAAGATGAAATTAATCCTTATCTACAAACTTATTGGCCACAGCTCAAACTAGCCGCTGGTAGTACCGTATTAGTCCCTTTATGTGGCAAAAGTATTGATATGCTGTGGTTGCGTGCACAAGGTTATCTGGTTTTAGGGATTGAGCTAAGCCCGATTGCGGTGAAAGATTTTTTTGCAGAGCATAAGCTAGAGCCGACGATCACTCAGCAGGGGGCTTTTGAGTGCTGGGAGGTTGAAGGTTTAAAAATTCTACTGGGTGATTTCTTTCAATTAACAGCGGCTGAGTTAGCAAGTTGCCAAGCGATTTATGATCGGGCAGCATTGATTGCCCTGCCTCCAGATATGCGTTTGCAATATGTGGCTCATCTCCAGCACATTGCACCGAGCCAACAGATTTTATTAATCACCTTGGAATATGATCAAACTATTACCAATGGGCCACCGTTTTCCGTACCTCCAGCAGAAGTGCAGCAATATTATGCTGATCATTATCAGATTCAGTCCTTAGCACAGGTCGATATTAGCCATACCCAACATGGCATTATCACCAGAGGGGTTAAAGAGCTGTATGAGGGGGTGTATTCATGCAGCCGCAGCTTCGTCCCACTTGCCGCCGAGGGTTAAAGAGCTGTATGAGGGGGTGTATTGGCTACAGGCGAAATAAAGGGCTGGTTTTTGTGTTTGATCCGAAAATTTAGGTATTTAAATAGGCTATAAAATTAGGCTGACCGCCAATCAAAAAAATCTATACTTTTATCAGTAAAATTGTATACTGTGACTATCAGGTTAGTAATCCCAATAATTTTCCTACCTGAGGTCAAACCCAATGAAAAAACAAATACTCGCTGTGAGTGTCACAGCCTTGTTGACCATTATTCCGGCTACTACGCAAGCTGAGCTAATGTTAGGTGCGTATGTAAAGGGTGATGGTTGGTCGCTCGCTGAAATCGACCGTTTTAATAATCTAACAACCAAGCCGATGGCGGTGGTTAATCTATTCTCCAATTTTGATTATGACTGGGGTTATCTAAAGTACCAAAGCGATAATATTATTTCGCGGGGTGCTATGCCGATGATCTCTTGGATGCCCTCCACTAAAAATCAAGCAGGGGTTAATCTGTTGACGCAGATTAGCGCTGGGCAATGGGATGCGTATATCCAAAAGTGGATTAATGGCTTCAAATGGTTTCAGTCTGCTTATCCGGCTGATAAAAAGCCCCGTATTCTCTTACGTTTTGCCCATGAGTTTAATGGCCGTTGGTATTCATGGGGCAATAGCCCTGATGCTTATAAAGCGGCATGGCGTTATCTCCATGCTAAATTCACAGCGGCAGGTATCAATCAACAAATTGAATGGGTCTGGTGTATTAATAATGTGAGTGCTGATAGTTATAACGATATTACCCGTTATTATCCAGGTGATGATGTGGTCGATTGGACTGGTATTGATGGCTATAATTGGGGAACTAATTATACTTGGTCACGTTGGAAGAGCTTCGATGAGACTTTCAGTATCCCCTATCTAGCTTTAGTGGATTATTACCCCTACAAGCCCATTCTATTAGGTGAGGTGGCCAGTGCCGAGCCAGCCGATTTACCTAATGCCACCTATGGTCAAACGGGTAATAATACGGATGCAGATCAAAGTAAAGCCGTGTGGGTTACCAATATGTTTGAGCGGCTGAAAATAGATTATCCAGCGATTCGTGCCGTGTCTTGGTTCAATATCAATAAAGAACTGAGCTGGGCTTTGCATAACAGCAATAATACGGGCTTGAGTGAATATAATTTACAGGTTAGTGATCCGTATTATACGAGTAGCCCGATTCCGGCGAGTGCGATGATGCCAACACCAAGCACACCTTAGAACCCTAAATACCCATAGACAATAGTGAGGGGGATTATGAATAAAAAGAACGGGTTGCGCCCATTGCTGATCATGGCATTGCTAGGTAGCCTCAGTAGTTATACTTGGGCTGACAATGATAAGAGCAATGAACCGCCAGCAAATACCGTGGGTATTGCCCAATCAGCCTCCACAATAGATCCGCTGATGATGGATTTGGAGAGTTTATTAGCACAACAGCCTAAGGGGAAATTAATTGACCCCACTGAGCAATGGCTATTGGCCATTAGTCGCCGTCCAATCGGGGTAGGCGCAGAGCTGCTAGCAGCAGAAGCGGATGGTTTACGTAGGTTGCCCCCCCCTGCTGTTAAAGCGTGGCAAGAAAGTCGGGAGCTGTTAAGCTATTGATTAGGTTGGGCTATTTAGTTTGCCAAATAATGCACGCTGGTGGCCAATTGACCATCGGCATAGAGCAAAAACTCGCGCCAACCTGATTGATTATGCTTAAAGCCTAGACGCGCTTCATCATGGGTGAGTTGCACACAAGTTGCAGGCGTGCCATAGACCGCAATCTTATTCCCTTGCTGATTGGTGACTGCGCCAACAAATTCAGCATGGATATGTCCAAACGCTACCGCTTTAACCGATGGGAAAGCGGTAGCAATTTTCCAGAATTGTTCAGGTTGTTGTAAACCCATGTGATCCATCCACGGGCTGCCAATATTCAGTGGATGATGGTGCAGGAAGAGCAGGACATGCTCATCCTTTGGGATTTGCCTGAGACTCTTTTCTAAAGCTTCTAATTGAGTTGCGCTTAAATAACCTTCGCTGTGCAGTGGGCGACTACTATCTAAAAATAATAAATGCCAAGCACCTAATTGAAGCTGAGGCACAAAATACACATTTTGGCTCGTTAACTCTAAATGCATGAGCGCTGGTGCATCGTGATTACCAGGCAAGACATAAACGGGGGCGGGGAAGAAATCTAAGAGATTATTCAGACGTTGATAGGTTGCGGCCACTTCCTCTTGAGCTAAATCACCACTGATAATTAAAGCATCACCAGCTTGGAGTGCTAAATGGCTTAAAACTCGGCTTAAAGACTGATTTGGATAAACCGTTAAAGGTGACCAAACTAAACGAGAAGAATCTTCAGCATAACAGTGAGTATCACTAATCTGCCAAATACGCAGCGGATTTATTTCAGCCATTGATTTAAAGTCCAGATAAAGACTGATCTTGTGGATAGCTTATGCTATAACCGTAATTGATTTCTACCTTACCCGCCGCAGGTACTTCCCTGATCCATGCATTCACCCCCTTTTTATCATCCACATCTTTTAAACTAGGTAGGTCGCCCGTTAGGCTCACACTAATCTCAGAGGTATTAGCAACAGGAATCATGTCATAAAGCTTCAGGCTGCGTGCCTGCGGATGTTCATTTTGAATAGTCACTTGATAGTTATAATCCAAGCGCTTACGGTTACTCAAAAGACCGGGTTGAGTGGTTTTTTCGGGCGTGGGTTGAAAGCGAATTTTTACCCGATCATCTTCACCAAAGGCCAGCTTCATGAGTTCGCCAGTTTTTAGCTCAGCCAATTGTGAGTTGCCAATAAAATTACCATCACGATATAAAGCGACTGCTCCCGGGATGAGCGGTGCTTGGCCTTGATAGCTGGCTTCCGTTGTTAAAATAGCACGAGGGTCGAGCCGTGGGACACTACTCAGTTGTAATTTAGCCTCGAGGGTTTGACTGTTTAAAGTGACACGACGAGTATCACTGCCTGAATGAATAGTCAGTAACCCCGGAACTTGATATTCAGCATTATAACTACCGCTCATGAGTGCACTGTTTTCTTCAGACAAGGTGAGTGGGCGAGCCGCTTGCTTACGTACCGAGGCAGTTGGGGCAGCGGGGGCTGGTGCCATTGGCACGGTCATATCTGCGGCCATTTCAGCCGCTACGCTTTGGTTTTGCAAGAGGGCTGGCTGATATAAGGAAATCACCCAACTATTGAGTTCAGGTAAGTTTGCACTCGCAGTGGGGCGTAAAGTCGAAAGCTTGATAGGGACATTAGTCCAATCTTCCCCCGTATTTTGTTGAATCGCGGCTTGAGTTTTGAATTGTAATTGACCGGTATTACTGTCTAACTCAGCTTCATAAACCGGTGTCCAATGCGCGGCAGGTATTTGATAGCTTAAACTTAAGGTTAATTGGCTGGCTTGTGTGGCTTTGACATATAAGCTAGCCGTGCGATTACTGGTTTCTCCTGTAGCAATTTGCTCCAATTGTTCTTGTAGCTGGGCTAAGCCTTTATCAAATTCATACAAGGTCTTGTCTGCGGTGCGTACCTTGGTCTGAGTCTCAGCAGTGGCAGTTTCTAAAGTTTGCCATGCTTGTTGCCATTGAGTTAAGGGGAGGGCAGTTGTACCTTGGGCTGGAGTATCTTTACTCGGTTGTTGCATGCCCGTCGCACGAATAAAGGCCAGTTGTTGTTCAGCGCGAGTTTTGGCATCCGCGACTTCTTGACGCTTTTCTTGCCAACGATGAATTTCGGCTTCTAATTGGCGCTCACGAGCTTGTACGGCTTCAGAACTTAATTGCTCAATGAGTTGGATACTCCCTAAGCTAACCGCTGTAGTACTCGTGCCTGCAACCCGCAGTGAGTTGGCATCCATTTGTAAAGGTAAACCGGATAAACTAATTTTAGTTTCACCCGCTGGCAGATTGAGCGTGGTCGTGCGCGTAATTCGGGCGCTATCAGGGTATACTGTGACGGCACTAATATTGGCATTAGTCTGCAAATCGGCATAAGCCAATGGAGATAGAACCCAGCTCATTGAAAGATTGCATAAGACTACTAAGCTAAGACGCATGTGCATGGCGTAAAGACTCCGATTTATTTTTTCTTCGTTATGCCGCAGTTAGCATAGCAACAAAAACAGGACTTGGAAAATCATCCGTTTAATTGACACCCATTGCCACTTTGATGATTTGAGCTTTAATCCAGATCGTGCTGAACTCTTAAGCGATATGTCAGCCGCTGGGGTGAGTGATCTCATTATACCCGCTATTACCCAAGCCAGTTGGTCAGGTATTGAAGCTTTATGTGGTCAATATCGAGTGCTACATGCCGCTTATGGTTTGCATCCTATTTATTTAGCAGAACATCGGGATGAGCATCTAACCGCCTTGGCAAGTTTTATCCAAGCACAGCGAGCGCAAGTATGCGCAGTCGGTGAATGTGGTTTGGATTTTTTCTTACCAGAGCTTGAGGTCGAGCGTCAAACTGAGCTATTTATAGCGCAATTAAAACTTGCGAAGCACTTTGATTTGCCCGTGATTGTACATGCCCGTCGCTCAGTGGATGCTGTGTTGGCATGTATTCGACGCATTGGTGGTTTGCGAGGGGTGATTCATAGCTTTGCAGGGAGTCAGCAACAAGCTGATCAATTAATGGCTAACGGTTTTTATTTAGGCGCAGGGGGGACTTTGACCTATGAACGGGCGCAGCGTTTAAGGCAGGTATTAACAAACGTACCGCTAGAGCGTTTATTATTAGAAACGGATGCCCCTGATCAACCCGATAGCCAATGGCGTGGGCAGCGGAATACACCTTTACGCTTAGCTATCATTGCTAAGACTTTGGCTGAATTACGTAATTGCTCATTAGAAAAATTAGCCCAAACCACGACAGCGAATGCACAGATTTTATTTGGAATTGTATAAATGAAGTATTTTTTTCCAGTGTTAATGGGGTTTTTGATTTTATCGGGGCTAATCTTAACGGCTACACCCTATATCGCTGACTGGCTATTACCCGTGACAGCCTCTCGCTATCAACAAGCAAAGCCGGAAGATGCTCGCCAAGCAGTTGCTGATTGGTTTGGGGTTAAACCAGAGCAGATTAAATCGGCACAAGCGATTCGGCAACGTACCGCAGAGGGAAATACCGCTTGGCTAATGTTTGAGGCAGCCCGTGAACCCGTGGTGCAATTTGTTGTCAATGCACGCCTCAAGCAAGAGAATTTAGATCAAGTAAATTTGCAAGCCCTATGGTTAACTGATGCCCCTAAACTGGCTTGGTGGCAGCCTACCGAATTGAAGCGTGAGACCTATTTCTTAGGAAAAACTGAAAATCGTACCTTAGCTTTAATGTATAACGAGGCTATGCAAAAAGGTTATTTATTAGTTAAAACTACAGAAACCGTGAGTGACAAAACGAAAAATAGTTTTTAGTCTGTTTGATGGTAAAGTTGCTAGGTTTTCTAAGTTAGTGAGCAAGACTCTTCACTGCTGGCACCGTTTGAGTCAATACACGAGCTGCTTGCGCCCATTGCTCTAAAGGTAAAAAGCTATCTTCAGTGAGTAAGCTTTGTAGGCTCTGTAATTGTTCGTTACTACAGGCGGCTAGTTGTTCGCAATTCAAAATACCGAGCATATGTAGTTTTTGTAAACTACTCGCATCCATTGCTTCAAGACAGGTTAAAGGGTGACTGGTGGTGGGTGGAGCTAACAAATTGTTGGAGTGAACCAGCTGCAGCGGTGTTTCAAGCGATTTGCGTAAGAGTTTGACTAAATCCTTTAAACGTCGTAATTGCTGCTCACGCTTAGCTAGTAAACCTGTGCTAGCTCGAAGTTGATTGCGAGTATGCATTAGTTGCAAACGCAATTGCTCATAGTTTTGTAGATCTTGAGATGTGCTTAATTGAGCCAAAGCTCGGTTTTTTTCAGCTTCAGATTCTGCCGTTCGGTTGCTTAATTCAGTGAAATCCTGTTGTAAACGCTGATGGGCATAGCGTAAACGCACTAGCTCTTGATAACAGGCTGAGCGTGCATGTCTTTGGAAAAACTGTGCTCCCCACCAACCGATACCTAAGCCAATTAATAATAAACCCATACCCAAGGCTGAGAGTTGGAAACTGAGAGCATGCATGCTTACTCCTTAATAACGATCAACTCAATCCTCCGATTACGGGCGCGTCCGGCCTCATCTGCATTGCTCGCAAGTGGGCGGGTTGCTCCATAACCTTGAGCTTTAATCTGATTTAAATCAATATCTTTAGTTAAGAGATATTGAAGCACAGCTTCAGCTTTGGCTTGAGTCAGCGCAGTTTGACCGAGGGCAGTCCCCTGATTGTCGGTATGTGCAGATATTTCTACTATCGTTTTTGGATATTTTTTGAGCAATTCCGCGAGTTGATCAAGAATCGGATAAGATTGTTCAACTAAGACGGCTTGAGTGGGTACAAACTCAAGTTTGCTCAAATCAAATTGTTCTAAAGGATGAGCTTTAGGCGGAGTATATAAACCGGCTTGAGTCAGTTCAGGTGGTTTTGGTGTGGGGGTATTACTCGCTGTAGGCGCTGGGGCTAGGGTCACTTGGCTATTGACTGTGCGCACCCCGTCAATGCTACCGACTATTTCTAAAATAGCTTCTAACGAGGTTTCTTGGGTAAGAATCCCACTGATATTGCCATCGCGGCCTTCAAAATGGACATTCACTAAGGGTAAGTTAGCCTCAGCTAAAGCGGTTCGTGCTTTTTGTGCTAAATCATTTTCAATGCTGGTTTGTTTCCAAAGCAAAGCTAAGCCTGTCAAGCTAAAAGCAAGTAATAGCGCCAAAATCGAAAGGCGCATATAAATTTGGCGCTCATAATCATTATTACTAAGCATAAAAACTCCGAATTTCAGGCGGAATAAATCATTAAAATAAATAAGCTTATGCCTTAATCATCAGCATGAGCCTTATTAAAGTAAGAAATAACCAAGGTTCAAATCTAATAAAATATGAAGCCAACCGAGCAAGCGCGGGAATTTAAGCCTGTAATAAAACAGCTTATGGTGGTTTCGTCAATTTTGTTTGTGCAAGGCTGAGTGGGGCAAACTCAACCTTGCTGAGTCTTAAGCTAAGAATGAGAGAATTTCGCGAGCTTCTTGCTGCTGCTGTTGTCCACCTTCGCGCATGATTTCTTTGAGCAAAGCACTAGCAGCAACAGGGTCACGCAGATCAAGGTAAGCACGCACTATGTCTAATTTAATGGCAGCATCGAGATTATCATCATTCGCTGCTAGCGCAGGGAGGGTACTTGTAACAGGACTGAAGCTCTCAAGCGCCGGCAACTCATTAGCAAGTTCTGGGTTTGGCTGTTCACTAGCGGCAACAGCGGTCGCTGCAACCGGTGCTGGGCTTACTGAACTTGCTACTTGGATCTTTTTAGGTGCTTGTACCGTAGGGGTAGCGCTGCGTCGTCCTAACAGCCAACCAAGGGGCAGCATAGCCAAAGCAAGTAACCACGGCCACCAAGAACCGCGTTGGTTTTCTAAGCTGGCTTTATTCAGCTCGGCACTCGCCCGAGCGGCATTCGCTAGTAGTAATTCTTGTTGAGTGGTTTCAAGTTGTTGTTTGTTTTCTGTGATTTGTCCAGACAAAACCGACATAGTTTGTTCACGCTCTTTTAATTGTTGTTGCGCTGTTTCTAAATCAGATTGGAGCTTATTTTTATCAGCTAAGAGTTGCTCATTGGCGGCCTCAATTTCGTCAAGCTGCTGGGTTAAAATCGTAGGATCTGGGGCATCTGGATTAACACTCGCAGTATCAGCCGGTGGTGTAGAGCTAGCTTCAGCCTGTTTATTTTCAGCTTGTAGGGTTTGTAGTTGTTGTTTTAGTTGATCTCGTTCTTGTTCTAATTGTTTTTTATCGGTAAGCAGCTGCTCATTCGCGCTTTCAATTTCGTCAAGTTGTTGATTTAAAATGGCAGGGTCTAAGGCTTCGGCGGCAGTAGCGGCTGATTCAGTTTCAGGGGGCGTGGCTGTTGCAGGCGTAGCTGTTATTGATGCTGCCTGTTCAGCGAGTTTAGTTTCTAGCTGCTTTTTATCAGTCTCTAGCGTTTGTAGTTGCTGCTTTAAATCCTCTTGTTCTTTTAAGAGTTTATTTTTATCGGCAAGAATTTGTTCGTTGGCCGTTTCAATCTGATCTAACTGCTGCATTAAAATCGCAGGATCAGGAGTATCTGTTTCTTGAGCGGCTGGAGTGGCTACAGTTACGGCTGCTTTAGTGGCTGCTTCACTTAGCTCCTTCACTTGTTTACTTAATTGTTCTTTATCCGCTGTTAAGCGTTTTAGTTGGTTTTGTAGCTCAAGCAAGGCCGAGTCAGTGGCGGCAGAATTCGTGGTGGCTGTCGATGTGGCTGTTGCTGCAGCGGCTACAACCGGTGGTTCATGTGCTTGTAAATCGGGAATTTTACTTGGGTCGGGTAGTTTTAGGGTTTTCCCGACAATCAATTGATGCATATTTTGGTTTTTGAAGCTAGCAGGATTGGTCTCTAGTAAAGCCTGCATCAGGGCTTTGCTATTTTTATAGCTTGGATAGTGTTCGGCAATTAAGGTACTCAACGTATCGCCGGATTTGACTTCAACAGTTTTTTCTTCAGCATAAGCGACGGGAAATTGACAGATAACCGCCAAACTAATCGTTAAAGTCAAACTAGGGGTACGGAGCAGGCTTTTCATTTAAGTCACCAAGGTATCCATTAAATCAATCATGAATTCCGTATCTTCTTGCTGCAACAATTCCCAATCGACAAATCCAAGATTTGCCAAAGCATCGCGGCCTTTTATATCGGAACTCATGTTGGCTAAGATTGTTTTTAAGGTTTCATACTCTACTTGTAACTGGGGTTCTACAAGTAAAACATGCCGAATGTCGTGAATTTGACTACGAAGTAACTCCCGTAGCTGACTACGCACCACACGCGAGAGACCATCATAAGCTTCTGCTAAGAAAAAGCCGACATCTACTTTACCTTGCAAGAGTAATTTAGCTACGACTACATAAGTATCGGCTGTTACACGTTGTAAAGTTTGGCGAGTGATGTCAGCAGGTTCTAACAAAATAGCACTGATTGTATTCACATCGGGTGCTTCTGTCATACCAGCACGGCAAGTGACAGGCAAATCTTCAATATGTCTAATCGGTGAATCAGCATGCACAGCCAAGACAACTTCATCGGACTTACCAATGGCTGCTGCAATAGCCTTAAAGCCTTTTTCACGTACTAGCATGGCGGCATCAAAAGGATTGGCATAAATAATGCCGATCTCATCACGTTGGATCGCCTCACGCTGTTGTTGAAAACTTGGAAAAAGCTCCAAACGAATCGGATGCCCCCATTCTTTTTGTAACCAAGTATTAAAAATATACCAACCTGCAATACGGTCAGGGCCAATATCAGGGCTAATCGTCATTACAGGACGCTTCATAGGCTAACTCTCGCTTTATTCATCTGAGCATATAGCTCGGTCGCTTCAAGTACTTTGGTACGAGAAGGTTTACGTCGTACCGAGGTATAGCCTGTAATCAAGCCATCACGAATATTAGGAATGACCGTCGCATAAACCCAGTAAAAACAACCGTCTTTACGAAGGTTCTTCACATAGCCATGCCATTGTTTGCCTTGTTGAACCGTATCCCACAAATCTTGGAAGGCAGCGGCAGGCATGTCGGGATGACGGAGAATATGATGGGGCTGACCAATTAATTCTTCTCGCTCATAACCCGACATTTCAACAAATGGAGGATTACAGTGAGTAATGATGCCTGCTAGGTCAGTACGTGATACGATCAATTTACCCTCAGGAAAGGGTATTTCTTCGTTCTGAACCAGCACTTCTCGCTTAGTGCCATCGTGATATATTAAATGCACGAACGGGCTTATCATAGATATGACCCTCTCTGTCGAAATGGATGCCATTTTGTTAATTAGAGTTAGGCGGCGATCCAGTAAAATGCAAGCTTATCTAGGTGTTTAGATAAGCTTTGCAATGCTTTCAGATGCGCGTTTTACATCTAAGAAAATTAAACCTAAACGTGCATTGGGTTTAGCTAGAACGGTTACGACGGCATCTTTACCCGCGTGAGTCATTAAGATATAGCCATGACCACCTTTAATCAGAACTTGCTCAAGACCACCACGAGCTAATTCTTCTGCGGTACGATCACCTAAAGATAGCATCGCTGCACTCATCGCCCCTACCCGATCTTCATCCATCCCGGCAGGGAGCATGGAGGCCATCATCAGGCCATCGGTGGATAGGACTGCGGATGCTTCAATATCTGCAGACGAGCCGTTTAAGTCACTAAGTATAGAATGCAGCATTTCAGAGCGCATTGATGAATCTCCCTTCGTAATTAATTAAAAGTATATGCAATAATTGGTAATGGGTTGTACTTTTTTTGCACAATCACACGATTCTTATAAAGAACTTAGCTCGCTATTGCCATAACGCATCTCTAAGGCCCAAACAAGTTGCTTAAATGCTGGCTGGTTGAGTTGGGGAATGCCACCGATGATTAAAGTGAAGCGATTCTGTCCAATATAAATAGGCCAGAAGCCCACCTCACTGTTACCACTCGCATCAATCAAGCCCCAAGCTCGTTGCCGATAGCCTAGGTTGCCTTGTAGTAGCTCTTTGTGGCGGGCATAAACGGCGGTCAGATTGGCACTTAAAGCCGCTAATTCTTCAGCTGCTTCATGCGGAAATCCAGCACTGCCTAGATACAGACCACGGCTTTCAGCTAGTACGGCTTTACCTTCATCGGATAAGGTACGAAGTAATTGCGGGAGTAAGCGCTCGAGTGTTTCGGGCGGGGCTTGTTCACTATGTTCAAGGCCGATGATCAAACCCGCTTCTTGTAACCAATGTACAAACTCAAGTGCACGCTTTTTCTTTAAATTACTCAGTTCACATGCCACCTCAGTATTAAACAAAGGTGTCTGTGGGTACTGTAATAACTTATGAATGAAATCACGCACTGATTCAGACGTATTATCTTGGACTGCATAATAAACACCACCGGGCGTTGCACCAAGATAAAGGTTTTCATTAAGAATGTATTCGCTCATCAGCCATTAATTCCAGGGTCGAGTGAGTACAGAAGGGCTTGCACTAAAGCAGTGATGTCTGCACGGCTGCGTGCATCGACTTCAAAAATAGGTGCTTTAATCGCTAATTGATCCAGACATTGACGGTAATCATAAAGATTAGGTGAGCGCTGTAGATCCATGCGTGTCACTCCGACGACCATCTGCTGTTGTTCAATGAATTGGCGGAAAGCATTGGTATAAAAGCGCATGTCTTGGAAGGGATCTTTACGGGTATTGTCGAGTAATAAAATCAGACCAATTCCACCTTTGGTCAGAATATCCCACATAAAATCAAAGCGTTCTTGGCCGGGTGTTCCATATAAATGAACCCGCTCTTTGTCGCCTAAATGAATAAGGCCATAATCCATCGCTACCGTCGTTTGTGGTTTGCGACTTTTGGTCATATCGGAGGCTTGCTCATCTGTGGTGACAATTGCTATATCACTAATTGATGCAATTGCCGTGGTTTTGCCTGCACCCACGGGTCCTGTAAAGATGATTTTTTTGTTGGTGATACTCATAAAGCTTAGTTTCCGCCCCCTCCGAGTAAGCGTTTCAACAGCCGTGAGAACAAGCCTCGATTTTTCTTCGGCGCTTCTTTCTCTTGGTATTCGACTTTCCCTTCATCTATTGCCATAAGCCCTAATACACTAGCGGCTGTGTAGAAAGCAAAAACATAGCGCTGCGGGATGTCGAGCCATTTAGCGACATCAAACACAGTACCGGGGCGTTGCTGCCACGCTGCCGAAATTCGCATGACATGCGGAATATTTTCAACGCGAGTTAAATTAGGCCAATGCTTTAATACCCAACGCTGATTAATATTCGCATCGCGATTTAATCGCCCATGCGAGGCTAACAAACTAACCGTCCACAAAATGCTTTCTAAATCATGTGTATGTTCTTTATCAGCCAGATAAGCCTGTTCTAAAGCAGGCAGCTCAGCTGCAATGGGTGTATGCAAGTGTACCTTGTTGGCTTGAATTGGGGTATTGCAAAGTGTTGCAAAATGGTCTGAATCCAAGTCGAAACTAGTATAAGCAAGGTTCAAGTTAGGCAATAATAAAATTTGATCGTAGGAGTCAAATTTAAGCTGAACTGCTACGCCGGATTGCTTAGCCTGCTGTAAGGCATTTAGCAAGATTTTTAATAGATAATTATCCGCTGTGAAGCGCTGAATAGTGGCCTGAGCATTCGCTGGATTGACATCTGCTTGAGTACCACAAAGTAATTTCCAACGCTGCTCAAGCTGAGCCTGATTTTTTTCGGGCGTAGCGATCTCACCAAAAGTCAGAAAACTGTTATCAGTAGTAGGCTCTGTTATGGGCGCAGGTTTTGCGCTATCGCGTATTAAAGGTTTAGCGGGTGCGGTGGGTTTAATGGGTTCTTTCGCCAGTGGTTTTTCAGCGGCAATTGGTTTGGTTTGAGTCAGAGTATCCGCGTCTTCTTTACCAAAATCTAACAGCATAGAAGGGCGTACTTTACGTTGACCTACACCAAAGGGTTGAGCGGCGACCGTCGTTCTAGCCATAGTAGGCGGTGCTGCTGTGGTAGGGGTGGGGACATAATCGCGCTCAGAATTTAAGGCCGTTTTTGGCAACAGTGCACGGATTTGTTCAGCGGCTTTAGTGAGTGCTTGAGAGGTTAAAGGCTTAGGTACCCAAATTGTATTAGGTAACTGCACTTCACGTACTGATAAAACAATACCCGGTTTAGCGGTGTCGCTCCGTTGTTGCCATTCAAGATCAGCACCCGGATGGTCAAAGTCGATAATTAAGGTTTCAGCATCTGTTAAAGAGCTGACTTTAAACAGTTGCTTGCCTGCACCTGCAAAGAAAAATTCCAGTATTGCACGGTTGTGCGGGCTAATACTAAGTAGTGCAATCCGCAGAGGATTTCCCGATGAATTCAGCATACGTCCTGCCCGTTATAATTAGTCCTCACCAATTGTCTGCCTCGCTTTGATGAGCTTTCCATGTATCTGAAGGCTCAAGGCCGACTGCCACTAATTGAGCAGTCAATTGGTTCAGTTTATCCTTATTGCGCGTATATTGGTAAATATTTAATAGTTCTTGTTCGATAGCAGGGTCATTGTGACCGGCTAACATTTCTTGCTCTAGTAATTCTTGGGCAATATCAATCTGTCCGTACTCTAGGCAAGCTTGTACTTCTTCAAGCACCGAAGCATAGCGGCTTGCCTCCACTTGGCGCTCCACCCGAACGAGGGGGTGCGAAATATTATTTTCACCAGTGGCTAACACCGAGCCTAAACGCCATTCACGCTCTAAACCTTGGCTCTCTTCAGTGGTGGTCAGTTGCTTAAAAAATTGCAAAGCCTCGGGTGAAAGATAGGGTTGGCATTGCTCGAGCATTCGTTCTTTCAGCATGCTGCCTGCTTCAGAACCTAAGGCAAGGTATAAATCCATCAAGCTCCCTTCCATCCGATCCGCTAAGCTGGCTTGCTGAGTCAGCAAAATGCGTTGAACATGGGCACGTAAATCCAAGGGAGCACGCCGAATTTGGTGTGATAAAAAACGCCAAGTCTGTAATGGATCATATTGTGATGCAAGTCTTAAGTTTTTTTCATCGGGCAAGCGAAAGGCTAATGGTAAATGAACTGAAACAGCAGGACTTCCACCCGGAAATATTTTTTCAAGCATATCAGGCCAATGGCAGCTAAAAAACTCTAATATTTTATAGTGTTTAACTATAAAGACGATACAGCTTTTTGAATGATAGCCTATAAAATGCTACAGAAAAGTTTTTTGGATCAGTGGCAACTCGGTAGCGACTTCGGTGTAAGTTCGATATAGGTAGAGAACTTGATGTTATGGCTTGATTAAGTCAGCATTGCCATCAAGCAGCAGAGATTGGGGTGTAGCGTGTTATATCTAATTGGACAAATATTAGTTATTGTTTTAGTTGGAACTTTTGCCGGTTTAGGTTTGGGTTGGTGGTCTCGGGGATTAATGGCTGATTTGCGCCCCCCAGCGGCTAAAAATGAAGAGGAAAGCGATCCTTTTGGAGCAAGATCACGTTTAGAGCAATGTCATCGGGATAATGCTGCATTACGTCGTGATTTGCGCGAAACTGCAGATCAGCTGGAGCAAATGCAAAAAGCGATAGAACTCACTCGCGAGGGCGATATGGTGGGTCGCTTACAAGCTGCTGAAGTGCGTGTGCAAGCTTTATTGGATGATTTACAGGTACGTGATGATACGATTGCGGTACTAGAAAAAGAGCTTGATGCCTTCCGCACCCAGCCATAAGCAATTAATATGAACTAATAACATAACATTGAGGAATTTTATATGGCTAAAAAGGGAGCCGGTGCTGCTTCGTTATTTGAAGCTGATATCGAGATTGTCGGTGATGTCTCATTTGCGGGTGAGCTTTATCTGCAAGGACGTGTGAACGGTAATATTATGGCTCCTGGTGAGTCTGGAGCTTCTCTCTTTTTGCAAGAGCATAGCGAGGTTAATGGTGAAATTCGTGCACCAACTTTGGTGGTCTCAGGACGAGTTGCTGGAGATATTTACTCCACTCGTCGAGTCACTTTAAAGTCCAGTGCAGATGTAGTTGGTAATATCCACTATGCGGAAATTTTAGTGGAAGAGGGCGCTAGCGTGAACGGTATGTTAGTATCCCTAGGGCAGGCAGAACAAAAATTATAAATAGTGTATAACCGCTTATAGCCGCTGAAAAAATACTTTTTTCAGAACTAGTGCTAGCCTCTATTATTGATAGATATGAACTATATATAGAGATTGTGGTATCGTTGAAAAAAAACAGTTATGATGCGGCACTGCAACAATTGATTTTGTTGGTGATGTTTTTTTGCTTTTGTGGAGATTTAAAAATGAATTATCGTGTTATTTTAGCAAGTTTGATGGCTGCTTTTGTTTTAACTGCTTGTGGTAAGAAAGAAGAAGCCCCAAAAACTGAGGCTGCTCCAGCTGCTTCTACCGCTGCCCCTGCAGCTGATGCAGCAGCAACAACAGCGGCTCCTGCAGCAGCTCCAGCTGCTCCAGCCGCTGGCGAAGCTCCAAAGCCACAGTAATTTTATTTAGGCTTGCTTAAGTTTTATGTTAACAGGGTGGTTTTTCCGCCCTGTTTTTATTTTAGCCCCTCCATTTCTGCTAAGCTCTGGCATAATCCTTAGACAGACTTTAAATAAGGATTAGTCTATGTCTTATTACAAACATCATGTTTTCTTTTGCACCAATCAGCGTACTAATGGCGAGGGCAGTTGTGAGGACTTTCACTCCTCAGCGATGCGTGACTATGCCAAGCAGCGCTGTAAAGAGCTTGGTTTGCATAAAGATCATCAAGTGCGTATTAATAGCGCAGGTTGTTTGAATCGCTGTGAATTAGGCCCGGTGTTGGTGATTTATCCTGAAGGTACTTGGTACACTTGGGTTGATCAAGCGGATGTTGATGAAATCATCGACAGCCATTTAGTCCAAGGAAAGCCGGTAGAACGTTTATTATTGGATTAAAGAGGCATGCTAAGTGAGCGCTTGAAGCATTATGGTCGTTTGATTCGCTTTGAACGTCCGATTGGTAGTTTGTTGCTATTATGGCCAACTTATTGGGCCTTGTGGATTGCTGCTCAAGGTTTTCCGGGTTGGAAGCTCTTAATTATTTTTAGTTTAGGCACTTTTTTAATGCGCTCGGCAGGTTGTGCAATTAATGATATTGCCGATCGCAAAGTCGATGGGCATGTAGAGCGCACTCGTTTACGCCCCTTAGCAACTGGTGTGATTAGTGTTAAAGAAGCTTTAGCGGTATTTGGTTTTTTGCTGCTCATTGCCTTTATTTTAGTTCTGCAGCTTAATACTTTAACCATTGTTTTTTCTGGGATTGCGGTGGTACTTGCCGCAACTTACCCCTTTATGAAGCGCTATCACCATTGGCCACAAGTCTATTTAGGAGTTGCTTTCGCGTGGGGGATACCGATGGCCTTTACTGCGGTCAATAATCAATTTCCCCCTTTAGTGGCTTGGGTATTATTAGCCGCTAATGTGGCATGGACAACGGCTTATGACACGATGTATGCCATGTGTGATCGGGAAGATGATTTGAAAATTGGTGTTAAATCCACCGCGATTATATTTGGTCAGCAGGATCGTCTAATCATTGCGGGCTTGCAAGTAACAAGCTTAATCTTGTTAGCTTGGGTTGGTGTTTTGGCGGGTTTGACGGGGTGGTTTTGGTGGAGCTTAGTGGTCGCAGCAGGGTTTTTTGTTTATCAGCAATATTTAATTCGTAATCGAGATCGGTGGTTAAGTTTACGGGCTTTTTTGAACAATAACTGGGTTGGTTTAAGCCTATTTATTGGGATTGCCTTAAGTTATGGCGTCGTTTAACGGTTTTCTGTATGCAATAAATTCCGTTACAATCGACATCTTTTATGTTCGGAGCTTGTGAGCCTGCTATGTCTAGACAATCGAGTTTTAACCGTGAAGAGCTTTTGCAATGCGGTCGTGGCGAAATGTTCGGTGCTGGTAATGCGCAGTTGCCCATACCGAATATGCTAATGATGGATCGAATTGTGCATATTAGTGATGAGGGCGGTATTCATGGTAAAGGGGAGATGCTTGCTGAGCTAGATGTAAAGCCTGATTTATGGTTTTTTGCTTGCCACTTCCCCGGCGATCCGGTGATGCCCGGTTGTTTAGGCTTAGATGCAATGTGGCAGATGGTCGGTTTTTATTTGGCATGGTTAGGTAATCCAGGGCATGGCCGTGCTTTAGGTGTGGGAGAAGTCAAGTTTTTTGGTCAGGTTTTACCAAAAGCTCAAAAAGTTACTTACAAAATTAATCTCAAGCGAGTCATTACCCGTAAGTTAGTCATGGGGATTGCCGATGGTAGCCTTGAGGTGGATGGGCGTGAAATTTATACTGCGCAAGACTTACGAGTAGGATTATTTACCAGTACCGATAATTTCTAATGTTCTAGTTCAATTCTAATCAGTTCAGTATTTTGCTGAGCTGACTCAGCTATAGCAGTTATATGCAGTCATAGAATGAATAAGTGACAGTATTTAACTGACTTGTTTTATAAATTAGTGTTTGCGGTCAGGGGGTGGTGTTTGCTACCATAGCGCCCTTTTCGTATCAACCGATAAATTTTGAGGACGCTCGGCATGAAGCCCGAAATTCACCCTAATTATAGAGAAGTCGTATTCCAAGATCTCGCCAGCGGCTTCACTTTTCTGACCCGCTCTACTGTTGAGACTCGGGAAACTATCGAATATGAAGGCGCGACTTATCCACTGTTAAAAGTGGAGATTTCTAGCCAATCTCATCCTTTCTACACCGGTAAGCAGTCCGTTAAGAGTACTGCAGGCCAGATCGACAAGTTTAACCGTCGTTTCTCACGTGGTAGTAAATAAGCATAGTAAGGAATGAATAGCTATAACTAGATCGTTTCTAAGCTCTAGGTTCTAGCTTGCAACTTAGACTATATGTAAAAGAGCGCCTATTAATGGCGCTTTTTTATTGGGCTGCTTCTTGTTTTATTTTAGAATGAATAGCTTTCTAAACTAAGGCGTGTGTTGTATGTCCCCCACTTCAAGCCCCATCCCTGATTTCGTTGAGCGTGTTCACGCTAGTTTCGAGCGGCAACATGCGATGCAACTTATTCAAGCTCGCTTAGCTTTGGTTGAGCAGGGTGTGACTGAAATCCATTTGCCTCATTGGCAAGGTATTGAGCAACAACATGGCTTTATTCACGGTGGCGTAGTCGGAATGATTGCTGATTCAGCGGCAGGCTATGCAGCTATGACGATGATTCCTGCCAGTGCTTCGGTATTAACGGTAGAGTTCAAAATGAATTTACTGGCTCCAGCGGATGGCGAGCAGTTAATTGCCCGAGGTCAAATCGTCCGTGCCGGTCGTACTTTGATTGTCACTAAAGCGGAAGTATTGGCACTAAAAGCAGGCAAAACCTCCTTATGCGCTTTGATGCAACAGACTATTATGGTGATGCAGGGTAAGGCAGAAAAATAACCTTAGCGACTGGGCTTAGGTCTAGCCGCTTAAGTCTTTAATATGCTGATAATCTGCAGCCCCTAAAACGTGGGGGCGGGTTGGTAACTACCCTCAGCTGCTTTTTTGGGGCGCTGTGAGGCGGCTAATACTAAACGTTCACCTTGTTGACGAATACAGTAACGCAAGCCCAACCGATAACAATGTTCAGCATTAGCGGTTTCCCCCATAATTTCTAACAATTCAGCCAGTTCTAAATAGGCTTCTGGGTCAGGTGCTTGATTGAGGCTAGTTTCATAATAAGATTTTGCAACTCCCCACAGCTTTTGTTGACGATGTAAACGCGCTAGTAATAATAAACTGACTGGATTAGTCGGTTGTTGAGCTAGCCATTTTTCTGCATTGTTTACTGCCGTAGATAAACTTGGGTGTTGAAGGCGTCCATAAAGATCAGCTAGCTTTGCCTGCCAAGTTTTAGTATGTATCTGTGTTATAAATTGCTCCGCTAGACTATCCGCATCGGCTTGGTGTAAAGAGGCTGCATAAACATACATTGCTTCTGCTTGTTCACGAATCGCAGGTGGTAGTTTTTTCCATAAAGTTTGCAGTTTGTCGATATTTTTTTGTTCAGCGTATTTGCCAAATAAACCTACAAGCGTGGCTGCTTGTACATTGCTCATAGTTTCACTATTGAGGAGGTTTTGTTTTTGCAACTCCGGTAACAGCTCTAGTAGTGTTTCCCAGTTTTGTTGTTTATATAACACTTTGGCTAAAAGCTTGAGTACATAAGCATTTTTAGGAGCTAGAGCGCGTAAATTTAATAAAGTCGCGTGTGCTTGCTCCAATTGCTCAGCAGAGAGTTGCATTTCTGCTTGAGAGACACCCACCGCAATTTGTGCGCTGTTATCACTTTCAATCGCTTTTTTTAGTAACTCATCGCGGCGCTCGGGGGCATCACGCATATGAGCGGCACGGGCAGCCCCTAAATAATTTAATAAGGGTGTTTCGCTGTGCTCAGCATGCTCCGTTAATAATTGCTCAGCTTTATCCCAATGGCCTTCTGTCAATTGGATTAAACCTTGATTGAGGCTGCGATTGGCTTTGGTATGTAAATGATTATCACGTAAGCGGTGAAAGCGCTGTCTTAATCCCAATAGTTCACGTAATAAACTAATGAGTATATAAAAAGCAATACAAGTTAATAGGACTAAGACCGCGAGAGTAGCTGTGGTCAGTTCATAAACCTGACCACCCCATTTAATGAAACTAGAGCCGGAATGTGCCAAGACCTGTTGTGCTAACCAAAAGCCCCCTAGTCCTATCAATAGGCAAAAGAGGATAAATCGGATCATGATTTCTTCTCTCCCACTAGATCAGTACTGCGCGCCTTTTCCAATTGCTTTAAGCTAGCCGAAATATCGGGTAGTGGCGGTTGTAGATTTAATTGATCTAAACTATTTAAATCATCTAATAAACTGGCTACTTGCGCTTTCGGATAGTAAGCCTGCAAAGTATCACGAATTAAAGCAATTTGTTGGTGATAACTCTGATCCTGGCGTTGAATAGCCATTAAGCGTAAATTTTCTAAGCGCAGTAAAATTAATTGATGAAGGCTTTGGCGTGATTCACTATCTAAAGCGCTTGCTAAGGGCTGATCAATTTGATGAACAACAACAGCTTCATTCAAGGTGTTAAGCGCTTTTTGTTTGTATGCTTGCCAAATAGAACCATCAGCTTCAACCGCTTGACTGTTCGACGTGGCTGATTTTTCAGTAATTGCATTGGGCAACGCTTGGGCGAGTTGTGCAGAAAGCTTAATCGTCATGGCATTAATCCGCTGTGACAGCTCAATGAGATCCGGTTCAGCAAAGGCCTCTAAGCTAGCAATATCCTTAGCGAGTTGTTGGCGGACTGGTAAATAAGAGACTGAACCTAGTTTACCTAGCAATAAATCTGCTTCTTTTAAGGCGGCTAAAGAAGGGGCTTTCACACCAGTTAAATGCAATTCTTGATTGGCAAGACGTAAGAGAAAGGCGACTTCTTCAATTTGCCAATCATGATCTGTTTTGGGGGTAAGATGATGCTGTAAGCGTGCTTGTAAATTAGTGACTTGTTCCACTTGAGCAGTGACTGTTTCTGCGAATTGGCGGGTTTCATGATTCATTTGCGCCATTTTTTGCAGATTAGTTGTGGCCGCCGCTGATAAATCCTCAGCCGTTTGTTTGAATTCCTGTTGCAGATTTGCTAGGGCGCGAGTATCTGCTTTTTGAGCGAGTGCTTGGTCGAGATCAGCTAAATGTAGGCTATGTTCTTTAGCTTTGGTATTCATGCGTTGCCAATGTTTATAGCCTGCAGCAATGCCTCCGGCGGTAAAAAATAAGGCTAAAAAGGCAATAAATAAAGCAAAGCCAGCTCCTTTGGCTTTGGGCGGTACGGGTGAATCATGAGGATCGGCTAAGGGTGTGGTGTCAGATTTTTCGATCATTCTTTATTTATCCTGTTGCCACTGAATTAAAGCAGCCAGCATCGCATCATCGGTGGGGCTGGTGGCAACAATTATGCTGTTGTTAAAACCGAGTTGTTGAGCATAAGCAGCGATTCGTTCACTACCAACCAACAATGTTTGTTGATAAATCCAAGTCTCTGCTGGGAGTAATTGTAAAAGGTTTTGTAAAATCTCACGACTGGTGATGCAGATTATATCAAGCTGCTGTTGTGCATGAAGCTGTTTTAATACTGCAGCAGAACCCATAGCTTTGCGCTGATAAACCTGCGCATAACTCACCTCAGCACCACGTTGTTTTAAGGTATCAGCTAATAGTTCACGCCCCGATTCGCCGCGTACAATTAAGACGTGCTGCCCTGTTAAATTTTGTAATTCATCGTGGGCTAAAAAATCTTCACTAGTAAACCCCTGCTCAGGCGTTACCGTGGCAGTTAAACCATATCGTTGTAAAACGGCCGCCGTTTGTTTGCCAATAGCGCCTAATTTAAGGTGAGTTAAACTAGTCGTATCATGAACTAAGTTCAGACCAAGCTCAACGGCATTGGCACTGATAAAAATGACCCAATCATAAGCTGGATTATGAGGGGTCGTCATGATTGGCCGCAGACTAGCCGGAGCCGTCGCTACTGGCTGAATAGAAATCAGTGGGAACAGTTTTGGTTGAGCACCAGCTGCGAGGAGTTGATCATAAAAGCGCCCCGCTTGATGAGCAGGGCGAGTGACTAAGACCTGAAGATCTTGAAGAGGCAAG
>JBJOOT010000028.1:0-25710 GCA_046051185.1 Pseudomonadota bacterium
TCGGAATCGGCGTCAACGATTGGGGTTGCGCTTTAACTTAATGGCGGGCATTTATAACTTTGAATTGGCTAGAAAATGATTTATGAAAGAGGTCTATTGAAGCTTATATTAGGGTAAAGATGTTGATATTTTGCAGCTCCTGCTACAACTTCTTTGATAGCCTCCCAGCCTAATGGTTTTTTTGATCTTTTGCATTGGATAAGTAGTCCATTTTGGTCTTTAATGGCGACAATATCGATACCACCATCGCCACCTTGCTTGGGAGTTTGTTTAGCCTCCCAGCCCTCTGCTTCTAACAATAAGCAATATAGCCTTTCAAATTGATCACCACTAAAACTATCAACATCGTTAAGTTCGAGTGTATAACTACTCTCACTTAAGCCATTAGTTACACTAACCAACTCAAATGGAGAAAAATCAGCACCAACACCATTCAGCATATCAGTCGCTAAATCTAGTTTAGCTTTCATTAAGGAATCTAGTTTTACCTCAAAAGTTTCAAACTGTGGGTGAGTTATAGTTGGACAATAAACATAGACATCTTTTTTTTGCCCTATCCGGTAAGCACGATCTGTTGCTTGTGCCTCTTTTGCAGGATTCCATGTGCGTGTAAAATGTATCACATGGTTAGCCGCAACAATATTCAAACCAGCACCTGCAGCTAAAGGTGATAAAATAATGATATTAAATCCTATTATAGCTTGGAAATTATCTATTGTTTTTTGCCTATTGACTGACTCTCCATTTACAATGGCTGGAATTAAATTAAATTGCTTCTTAATAAAAAAGGCAATGGCTGCTTGAACTTGCCGTAGCTCAGTAAAAATAATGGCTTTTTCTTGTTTTTTATGAATATCTTTCAGTTTTTGAAGTAGCCAATTCATCTTTGGAGAGTTCGATAGATGATTTTCAATAGGCAGATCAGGTTTAAATATAAGCCCCGGTAAACAATAAGGCTCAGCACAGATAGCTTTAATTTTATGCAATAAGCCCCAAGTATTTTTAGCTCTCTGTTTGAAATCTTGATTCTGCTTTGCTAATCCTAACTGAGTAATTGTATCTTGATAATGGTCTTGTTGGTACTTAACCATATTTATTAAATCTGAAGATTGGTATTTATGAGGCAACTCTTTTGCTATATCTTGTTTAGTACGTCTTAAAATCTGTGGGGCAATAAGTTCACGTAACTCTTCTAAGGCCTGCTTTTGTTCTTCAGTTTTTGTTTCAATAGGGCGACGATAGTTTTTATAAAACTCTTGAATTGTGCCTAGTAAGCTTGGCTGTATCCAATCAAAGAGATTCCATAAATCAACCAACTGATTTTCAACAGGTGTTCCTGTACAGGCTATTTTAAAGCGTGCTTTTTGTTTTTTTATGGCTAGTGAAATAATAGCTGTAGGATTTTTAATTTTCTGAGCTTCATCACATACTAAAAATACAAACTCTTGTCTTGCAAGAGAAAACTCATAATTACGCACAGTGTCATAGGTAGTAATCACTAATTTTGCATCATCTAACCAATTAGACTGAAGTAAATTTGTAATAGACTCAGCTAATAATTGCTGATCAATTAGTTCACTAGGCTGCTTGAGTGCTTTTAGCGTAGCTCCATGCAAACACAATACCTTTGGAAACTGTGTAAAAAATCGCTTTATCTCCTGTTCCCAATTTTCTAATAAAGTGACTGGTGCAACAATCATCGAAGGCGGAGCATCTGGATGCTTATCATAATAACTAGCTAAAAGTGATAAAATTTGTAGCGTTTTACCCAATCCCATGTCATCGGCTAATAAAGCTCCGTCACAGCCTTGGCCTAACTCAGATAAATACTGCAACCATCGTAAGCCTTGTTGTTGATGTAGTTTTAACTGAATTTTAGGATTTAAAAATAAAGGAGTTCTTGCTTCAAAATTCTCTGGTATTTCTAGCCAAGTCTTACGCTGTCTAATGTACTCAAGACGATCAAAGTTAGAGCTAATTAATAAGGTTTTTTGCTTGACCGCTTTTGATTGCTCTATAGGTATATCTGTTTTATTAGGAGGAGCTTGAAGAAACGAAGATAATTTAAAGTGGATGTTTTCAGCTGCATTAAGACTTGTTGTCAAACCTATCAATGGCAAGGTCACTTTATTCTCATACTTGTGCTGAGCTGTTTGGATCACTTGATTTAAGCTACTTACAAACTCTCGTGTTGCTGGTAGAAGCAGAGCTTCTCCATCGGGCATACCTACGAGAATAGCTGGCTCCATTTCAGGAGACCAACCTTGAGGGTTTTCATCCGGCTTTAAAAGAATAGGGAGTGCTACTACTCTTACTTCCCCAATACCGATAACTCGATCTCCATAGTGACTAAGATCATAGATATCCTCATAATTGATAGCATGCTGTTTTTGCTGTTGCCACACAGCCAAGACACGTTGCCCTTGCTGATATTCCGCATCTGCCTGTCCGTTTAGCACTAATAAATGCTCACTCCATTTGAATGAGACTGATCCCTCATTTAAAGCAAGGCCAAGCTTAACGATGAAGTTTTCTAAATGAACGGCACTTGGAAAAACATCAGTGAAATGATCAGTTACTAAAGCTACTGAAATAATTAGGCCATTAGTGCTATGCGGCTTAAGATGCCACGCGACTTGAGTTGCAGTTACTAACTGCTCTTTCTCCTCTTCAAAATAAGAACTATCAATAACACTTGCTAAATCCTCACCTATCAAAGCATAGGGATTACGCAAAAATGCTTCAGCTTTCTTTCCACGAACGTGGCGATTCGGCATTTCGCGTTTGATAAACTGCAATACCTGTTTAACAGGCTCAGATAAAATAACTCGTTGCCGCCCTTGTTGATTAGCAAAATCATAATGGTCTTGAATCGACCTGTGTGTATCAAAGCGCTCTAACCAAGCCTCTGGAGCATCCATAAAAGAAGGCGAAATAATTACATCACCCTGCTCATTTTTATGCAGTTCAAGTTGCAAAGTCTCGGGGCTGAGAATAATAGTTCCCTCTAAATAGCGTGATGCATAAACCGCCTTAGCCTGAGAAGCTAATGACCGTATTTTCCCCCATGCAAGCTCTTGCTGGTGTTGCGAGCGCTCTTGATCGGATCGTCTATTAAACTGATTGATTGCTTGAATTAAATTCCAAGCTTGCTCTGAAAGTAAATATTTTTTAGTGTTATACTGAAGCACCCCCCCTATTAGTTGACTTTCTCTCAACAAATCCTGCCCATACCGCCACCCACTAATTTCCAGTTGGAAATCAAGATCGGAAAGCGTTTTTAAACTATTTAACACGGGCAAAATATCGGATTGCAATACAGGTAGCTGTAGGCTTACAAACAAACTAGCATGTTCAACTTGTTGAGATAATGAATAAACTTGCCCCCAAGGGATCAGTACTCCATTTTTTACAAACTGTGCATGGCCTTCTGAGATTAACTGAGCTAAATAAAAAGCCAAACTCATTTGTTCATCATCTAAGCTGGCTGCCCAAGTAAATGCTTGGCTTTCATCCAGCTTACTTGCTTGCTCTGACTTTAATAGCCAACCTTCTTGGGTAGGTAAAAAGCTTGGTAGATCCTTTTTCCGAAAAAGACTAACAACTTTACTGAACATATACTTACCTCAATCACTATTTTCTATCAGGGTAAATTCCCATATCCATTAGCCTATTTTTAGTATTAACCTGCCAACTATCATAGTGAATTATTTTATTTTCTTGTGCAGACTTCAAACCATTACCAGAAGTCTTATCACATAGCCTTCGATCCGACAACTTAAAAGGTAAGCTATGACTACTATAAATAAAAGCTGCATTACCATTCATACTAAACTCTACAAAGGTATAACTGCCTATTTGCATAATAAAAGCATCAAGATCAGCATTATTTGAATCTAATATAGCGTAAATATCTTGTTCTTCACGAAACAATTTAGCTATTTCTTTATTTCTAGATCGCTGCACTTGAGTAGTAGAGCCAAATACTAATTTAGTATAAGAAATTTGATTAATGTATTGTAACCAGAACTTAAATCTATCTTTTTGAGCACCATGACGACCAGACAGAACATCAAAGAATAATCTTAAATGCTCCTTAGTAACCCAAGCCAGAACCATGCGCCAAACCTTATCATCAACACGATTCCATTTAGTAGCAATACCACTAGCTTTTAGTTTCGGATTTTTCCACACATTTGGGGCAACTACATAATCTCGCAAAATATCTAAGGCTGAACTATCCTTACACCGATAGTAGCGCTCTAAAATTAATTCAATAGCTTGATCCTTAAAACCGGGGTATTTCTCTAAATACCCTATCAATTTCTTAATTGAATTTTTAAAAACATCATCATTTTTATTTTTAGTGGCATGCTCCACGAGAGCTAAAGTTAATTCATGCCAAAACCAACTTTGGCTAGGAATAGCTATATCAACTTTTACTTGGTCTAAGACAGTCGTGTTACCCTCCAGAAAATCCTGAGCATAAGGAGCACAAGGTTTTTTCGATAATAGATGAGGGTGGCTAGCAAGAGCTCTAGCCCAGCGAGGTAGGATTCTATTTTTTTGCGCTGGCTCAGAAAAAAACTTATAAGATGATGCTAAAAAAACTCTAAGCAACTCCCTATTCTGCTCTTTTTTGCCTGCATCTTGAACAACTGTTGATAGCTCTGTACTGAAATAGGAAAGTAATAACCAATACCATGCTAACCGCCAAATTTGTCTTTTGTCTATTTGTTTTTGATAATGATTAATGAGACTTTTAAATTTATCTGATTCGAGAACGCATTTACCCCCCTGCTCCTTAATAGGTTGATTGAGTGCTGCGGCAATCCAATCCTTTTCCGCAATGTCTAACTCACCTCCTCTTAGAAACTTTAAAGCTGCTGCATACGACTTTTCTTGTGGTGGAGGTGCAGATGCATAACCCTCAAACGTTTTAGTAATTTGCTGCACTGCTGCTTCAACTGCCTTGGGATTACCGATGGCAAGTGAAGGTAGATCAAAGCTAACCAAAACCTTCTGTAATTGTGCTTGCAAATGTGTTAAGGGCATTTACCAAAATCCTTAGACTCTAAACCTGACTGATCCGGCTTAACTTCATCCAATTGCCAGAACTCTAACTTTAACTCGACTCGACGGCTTTCTTCTTTAGAGGCCTTGCTTGAATTAAAGCTAAAACCACCCACCAGAAATAACTCACGGATGGCGATTTTTTCTTTTTCAGTTAAACCATGTTCTGACAAATTATTACTATTAATAAGCGATATAGGTTCAGAATTGCTAGATAAAGGCGTTTGTGTATCCGGCAAAGGAGAGGCATACAAGGCACAAACCACTTGACGACTGCGCTCTAAGCTCAACCAAAGATTATAAAGATAAGTACCATCTTGATCGGTAAAGCCTTCAACCACGATGCGACGAATCCACTGTTTACCTAAACTCGTCTCATAAACCTTTAACAAGGTAGGAACATACTCCCGCAGAAAACGCTGCCCCTCTAAACTAATTGCAGCTTGCCCACGCTCAAATCTCACCACTTCGCCTAGATCAATTCTGTAGGTGTTTTCATCAACCTTAACTTGTGTCCATTTTTCAGAGTCGAGCTTAATCTGCTTCATTAGCTCTGATATTTCTTGCTCACGATTAATCTTGCGCTGTTCTTCTTGATCAACTTTTTTAGTCACTGCTAGTAAGGTGACACTCATCACCACTAAAAATAGTGCCATTAATGCGGTCATTAAATCGGAGAAAGAAATCCAGAAAGGTCTTTCTCCCTCATCCTTTGACTTTTGCTTAGGGATATAACGATTAAACATAAGTTATTCCCTACGCATTCTTTGTAACTCTGCTCCTAACTCTTGAACAACCCCAGTAAGTAGACCTATTCCTTTACTCAAATGCTCATCTGTTTGTTTAATACTCCTAGCAAGTTCATTTTTCATATTATTGCCAAACGCCTCAAAGCTCTCTGTAAGTACCTTATTCACATTTTCTAAGTAAGCAATGCTTTCCTTTTCAGTATGTCTTAATGTTTCAATAACCTTTTGAACATCAACAATAAGCTCTTTCTTCAAACCAACTTCCTTCTGAACGGACTGAACAAGTTCCTGAAGATTTTTAACCTGCTTATCAATCTCTGATCTAATACTCTGCTGCTGACTCAGGTGATTCGCTAAATGCTGGCTAGCCTGTGTGAGTAGATTACTAGTTGAAGATAATTGTGTCGCCAACGGATTAGCCTTATCTAAAACACCAGTAATTGAGTGACCTGCCTTGGTGAATGCATCGGCAGCATTTTTCATGCGATCAGCACCACTATTCATCCCATTTACAGCGTCAGTGGTAACACGTTTAAGTTCAGTCACGTTTGCTTGCATAATTTGAGCAGCTTCACCCACGCTTACAATTAAATCCTCAGTTTGATTTGTTAATTGTTGATGTTGTTGCTCTTGAGCTTTAGCAATCTGTGCTAAACCAGCTTGCATAGTTTGATTAGCATTTTGTTGTTGTTCATGCATTTGATTTTGCAGTTGATTGACAAAATCATTCATTTTTTCAGTCATTTTTTCTTGGCTGACTTGTGTGCGCTGCATGGTGGTTTCCATAGACCTCATCACTTCCTCCATTACAGCACTCGTAGTGGTTTGAATGTTATTGACTAAACCGGTCATGGCTTGTTCGACGCGAGACATTGTTTGAGCTGATTGATTCATAGAGGCCTGAATAGTGTGCATTTGTTCTCCAAACATCGCATCCATCCTGTCCATAAAACCTGCAATGAGCTGATCTAAAGTCCCCGCAAGATTTTGTCTATTCTCTGCATTGTTACCTTGTATATTATTCGCAAGATCATCCAGTGAAGAACTAACTCTACTCATAGAATTACCAATGAGCTGGCCTAATTGGAAGTTTGCATTTTTTTGCTCAGTAATTTGGCGCTCGGTCAATTCCGTCAGTAAACCTCGTAGATCATTGACTAAAGCATCTTTTAATTGAGCCGTTTGAGCTGTATTTGCCTCATCAGCAGCGACTAAACGTGCCAGATATTCTTCGCCTGCACCAGTATCGTATAAGGCATCTATTTCTTGTGTGAGACGCTCTACTTTTTTATAGGCAAAAGTTAATAAGGCTTTTTCGGCAAAAGTTACAAGAATTGCACAAGTAATAGCGAATGCTGAGAGATGAAAAGCCTCTTTTACACCATGCAGGAGTGTAGATAAACTTTCACGAGCTACACTGGCCTCCTCCGAAGGAGCAAACCCTTCTAAACCTGAAATAAGCCCAGCAAAAGTTCCAATAATGCCTAAACCCGTTAAAATACCTGGCAAGTGTCTGAAGAAATCATTCCAAACCAAAAAACGGCTATCAACTAAAGTAGTTTGTGTAAAAAAAGCTTCTGCTGGTACGGTTGCTCGATACTCAAAGCCACCATCTGCACGCTTCAATCTATGTAGAGTGTCCTTGTACTCCTCCCATACATGCTTATAAGGATTAGATTTAAAAATTGATTCACTAATCAAGACTCCTTTCTGGCCTTTTTTATGAATTAATCGACCCATTTTCCCTAGTTGTAGGGCTAACAAGAAACTTCGTATTGCCACCATCAAAAAAATCAATGAAAACAATAAGATGGATATAAAAATCAAATAAGAAGTTGATTGAAGATTTGCCACCCACTCAAGCAACGGTAGAGAGCTTAAAAACTCTTTAAGGGTATTTAAAAAGCTATCGAGCATACCATACACAGCCAAATTAAAAGCTTGATTATTACGGATTCAACTGTATAAGTAAGCAAATAATAGAATAGAAAATGTAAAAATTACTGATTGACTTATAGCTATGCACTCGAAAAAATCTAAGTTATTGATTTTTTGACTTAAAACAACTCCGCCAATAAAGCCAATAAGCCCGCCTCATCCAATACCAACACACCTAAGCTCTCGGCTTTTTCCAATTTAGAACCGGCCTCTGTACCTGCAATTAAAGCGGTGGTTTTTTTTGAAACGCTATTTGAAACTTTTGCACCCAAGCTTTCTAAATCGGCCTTAATTGCCTCGCGTGGACGACTCAGTGTACCAGTGATGACATAAGTTTTACCCGCTAAAGGTAAAGCCTCTACGGGCTTGGCGGCATAATCTGGCCAATGCACACCCAATTCACGTAAATGCTGAATCGTTTTCAGATTATGTGCTTCTTGAAAAAAAGCAGCGATATTCCTAGCCACTACAGGGCCTATATCCGTGACTAATTGGAGAGTTGCTTCATTGGCGGCTTGTAAAGTTTCTAAAGAACCAAAATGATGCGCTAAAAGTTTCGCAGTCGATTCACCCACTTCTCGAATACCTAAAGCATAAATAAAACGCTCCAAGCGAGTAGCTTTACTGGCCTCAAGAGCCATCAGAATATTCTCAGCCGATTTCTCCCCCATGCGCTCTAAACTAATCAGTTGCGCTTTCGTCAACCGATATAAATCATCCACATGGCGAATTAAACCTTGCTCAAAAAACTGCTCCACTAATTTATCGCCCAAGCCATCAATATTCATTGCACGACGCGAAGCAAAATGCTTAATCGCCTCTTTGACTTGTGCGGGACAATATAAACCGCCTGTACAACGCGCAACCGCCTCATCCGCAGATCGTTGCACCTCTGAACCACATACAGGGCATTGTGTAGGCAGCACAATCACTTGCGCATCAGCAGGGCGTTGCTCTACCACCACTCGTGCCAACTCAGGAATCACATCCCCCGCACGGCGCACAATCACATAATCACCGATGCGTATATCTTTGCGCTCGATTTCATCCATATTGTGCAAGGTCGCATTGCTCACGGTCACCCCACCGACAAAGACCGGCTTTAGGCGCGCTACGGGGGTTAATGCGCCCGTGCGTCCGACTTGGAATTCGACCGCTTCCAATTCAGTCATTGCTTCTTGAGCAGGAAATTTATGGGCGATCGCCCAACGCGGTGCACGGCTGACAAAACCCAGTGCTTGCTGAGTTTTAATGGCATTGACCTTGTAGACGACCCCATCAATTTCATACGGCAAATGCGCGCGCTTTGCGCCCATCTCATTGAAATAGGTCATGCACCCTTTAGCCCCTTGCACCCGCTTTATTTCGGGGCAAACACGCAAACCCCACGCCTTAAACTGCTGCAAAATCTCGTAATGCGTATCAGGAAGTTGCCCACCTTCGGCAATACCCACCGAATAGCAAAACATCTCCAAAGGGCGTTGTGCTGTAATACGGGGATCAAGCTGACGTAAACTTCCCGCAGCGGCATTACGTGGATTCGCAAAGGTCTTTAACTGCTCCGCTGCCAAGCCCTGATTAAGCTTATTAAACCCAAGCTTTGGCATATAAATCTCACCGCGCACTTCCAAACGAGTGGGGTAATTCTCACCTAATAAATGCAAAGGCACGGATTGCAGGGTACGCACATTCGCGCTTACATCCTCACCCGTTTCACCATCGCCACGAGTGGCTGCTCGCACAAATACACCCTTTTCATACAATAAACTGATCGCCAAACCATCCAGCTTTGGCTCAGCAACATAGTCAAGCTCAGTTTCATCTTTTAAACGCTCGTGAATACGCCGATCAAAATTATCCAATTCCTCTTCGCTAAACGCATTCGCCAAAGACAACATCGGTAATTCATGGCGCACGCTGCCAAACTGACTTAAAGCCTCACCACCTACCCGTTGTGTGGGTGAATCTGAAGTAATGTACTCAGGGTGTGCCGCTTCTAAAGCTTGTAGCTCCCGAAACAAACGATCATATTCCGCATCGGGAATTTGTGGATCATCCAGTACATAATAGAGATGATTGTGGTGGCGAATTTGTGTGCGTAAGGTTTGGATTTGTTCTTGTACGCTTGGCATTAGAAGCACCTGATTGAACTATTAATTGGGGCTGATTATACGCAAAGCGGCTAAACCAAGTTAGCCGCGCTGACTTAACGTACAAACACCGCTATCGACTCCACATGTGCCGTATGTGGGAACATATCCATCACCCCTGCACCCACCAGCTTATAACCTTGATTCACTAACTCCCCTGCATCGCGGGCTAAAGTGGCTGGATCACAAGAGACATAAACCATCCGTTCGGCTTTCAATTTAGCTAGATGCGGAATCACCTCTTTTGCACCAGCTCGCGGGGGGTCAAGCAGAATTCGGTCATAGCTGCGCTTAAGCCAAGGTTCTTTACTCAAATCGTCCGCCATTAAATTGCAAGCATAGTAGTCGGTATTTTGAATCCCATTGGCCTGTGCTGCCGCACGAGCACGTTCAACCATCGCTGCATCGCCCTCTACCCCAATCACTTGTGCCGCTTGGCGAGCTAAAGGCAGGGTAAAATTCCCCAGACCACAGAATAGATCCAGCACCGTGTCGGTCGATTTCAGCTCTAATAATTCCAAGGCACGGATGACCATTTTGCGGTTTAAGGCTTGATTAACCTGAATAAAATCTAAAGGTGCAAACTGCACACGCGTATCAAACGATGGATGGGCATAAAATAAATCTCCCGAACCATACACTTTATGGACAGTCTGCGGCCCCGCCGGTTGCAGATAGAGTTCAAACCTAAATTCACGGGCAAAATTTAGTAACTTTTCGGTATCGCCTGCCGATAAAGGTTCCATGTGGCGCACCACTAAAGCAGCCACTTCCTCATCACCAATCGCCACTTCAATTTGTGGTAAAGTTTCACGCGCCTCCATACTCGTCACGAGCTGCTGCAATGCCGTAATGCGCTCACCGACTAAAGGATGCAATACCTCACAGCGGGAAATCTCTGCAATTAAACCACCCGTTTTTTCCCGAAAACCGACTAAAGCTTGTTGCTTTTTGCGCACCCAACGCGCCCCTAAGCGGGCTTTACGTCGATACGCCCAACCATCAGCCGTCAGAGGCTCAAATACAGTTTCGGGTTGGACTTTGCCAATATGCTGCAAATTATCGAGTAAAATCTGCTGCTTATAGCGAATCTGTGCCTCCAAAGAAATATGCTGCCAACTGCAACCGCCACAAATTGCAAAATGCTGACATTGCGGCTCAACCCGATGCGGCGAGGCCGTTAATACGGTTTCAACCCGCCCTTCATCATAGTTTGCTTTATAGGAGGTATAGCGAAACGCGACTTTTTCCTCAGGCAAAGCACCGTCAATGAACACCGTTTTGCCATCGACCCGCGCAACACCTTTACCTTCTAGGGTTAGGGCGGTAATTTCGGCCTCAACCAGAGGGCTATTTTGGACACCACGGGGTTTGTGTTGACGACGACTCACTCAGTAACCTCTAAGATACTTAAAACAGATCGATTAAATAGAAAAAACTTAAGGGGTTAAGCCCACTTCTTTACGTACTTTCCGATAGATTTGCTCCACACGCATCACCAAACCTATCGATTCCAAACTAAACTCATCGCCTGCAAAAAAATGCTCAACTTGCCACGCCTTGCGGCGGCGATAAATTTGCACATGCGGATTATCTTGATGTACGACGACATATTCCAACAAGCTCGGAATATAGCTGTAATTCATGCGTTTTTCAGTCAGATCAGTCCGTCGGGTGGAGGGCGACAGTACTTCCACTAATAATAAAGGATTAGTCCGTACATAAGGGTCACCCTCATTTGCACCGCAAGCCACCATAATGTCTGGATAATAAGCAAATTGCTTATTATCCTGTTCGACTTTGAGCTTCATATCTGACATAAAAGCACGACACTCATCGGGCAAATGCGCATAGATCGCTGCAAATAACTCGGCATTCACTGCATTATGCAGCTCGCTAGCCCCACTCATGGCATAGATTTCGCCATCGAGATACTCATGCCGAATCATGCCATCACGTTCAGCCTCTAAATAAGCTTCAAAATCAGTGTATTGATACTGAATCGCATGTGCCATCCTGCCCACCTAGTAGTCCGTTAGGAGCTTAATTTTATCAGGATCAAGCTCACTAAACCCTTATATCTTTTAAGCGCCTTGTTCCCAAGCCGCTGCAAAGGCCTGCAAATGTGCCTTCCCTGATTGAGTTAGCACTTTACGCACTAAAGCCCCTTCACTGGCATAACGCTCGGCATCAATTTGCCCACGCATCAGTTGGAAGCGCAAATAAACCAACCAGGTATTTAGTACATCGGTTTCGCAATAATTGCGGATGTCAGTGATTTTGCCTGCTTGGAAAGCGTCCCAAACCTTCGAGCCATCCATGCCCATTTTGCCGGGGAAACCATACAGAGTGGCTAATTCATCTAAAGGCGCATTGGCACGCCCTCCATACAAAGCCAGCACGTCCATTAAATCGGTATGGCGCTGGTGATAGCGACTAATATAGTTATTCCATTTGAAACTACTATCATCATCCCCCAAATCCCAATAGCGGGGGGCTGCAATCTTATGCAGCATGGCGCGATAGTGAATCACGGGTAAGTCAAAACCACTGCCATTCCACGACACTAAAGTGGGGGTAAAGCGTTCAATTCCATCAAAAAAGCGTTGGATAAGATCTTTTTCACTGGCTTTTTCGTCACCCAAAGACCAGACCTTAAACTCATCGCCGCGCCCACGGAAAGTGACAGAAATCGCGACAATGCGTTGCAAATGATGGGCTAAAAACTCCGAGCCACCTGTTTTTTGTGCGCGCAAATGAAACATGGCTTTAGCAACACCGCTCGCCTCTAAATCAGCTAAATCATAAAGTTTACGCCCGCCTTCAACGTCGGGGACGGTTTCAATATCAAAAACGAGCGTGTTCATAGCCTCAAATCCTGCCAATACCAAGGTGGCTCATCATACAACAAGCCACGGTTTAGGGGAAAAGCTCTTGTAGTTTGGCGGTGGGTTTGCACAATAGCGCTATGTTATCTATTCAATACTTACAAACCGCTTGCCCGTTTTTACCGGCTGAAACACTGGCTTTACTCAAGCCGCCATTTCGCCTCAAGCATTATAAACGTGGTGAAGCCTTGTTACGCCAACATGAACGTTGGCAACAGGTTTATCTGCTGGAGACGGGCTTAATTCGCCTCTATTTTCTGCGGCCTGATGGTAAGGAGTTTAATAAAAACTTTTATCGTGAAGGCCAACTCATTTGCCCACTGACAACAAATATGCAGCAGCAAGCTTCACTCTTTGGCATTAGTTGCATTGAAAACTGTAGTTTATGGCAATGCCCCGCTGAACAATTCATCTCCATTTTGAGCGCCCAACAGGCTTGGACACCATTACAAAGCCATTTCCTTAGCAAATTGGTAGATCACAAATTACAGCGCGAACATGATCTATTAAGCCTAACCGCTAAAGAACGTTATCAAGCTTTTTGTGAGCGTGAACCAGAACTCGCTGAGCGCGTGCCTTTGGTACAATTGGCGAGTTATTTAGGGATAACAGATGTGTCTTTGTCGCGCTTACGCACGAGTTTAAATAAATCTTAACGGCTTATCATTTGATAAGGTGCACTTTAAAAAACTCGGAAATACTGTCGGCATCTTCATAATTAGGATGAACCCTAGAATGCAAAGCCGCCCCTACACTCTACTAGAAAATACCAGCCTTGCTTTAGCCATTTTAATGTTTGGCATCATGGCAGGCTTTTTCTGGACTTATACCTTCAATATCAACTTAGCCACGGCACAATTGGATGGCGCAAGTTATGCGCGTATACAATCTTTATTTAATGTGAATGTGCGTCATGCGATGTTTTTCAGTTTCTTTTTTGGCAGTGCCATCATGGCTGTGCTAGCCCTGGGCTTAAATTACCGCCACTATCGCTCGCCCAGTTTTTGGCTATTGGCGAGCGCGACGGTGCTATATATTTTTGGCATTATTCTCTTCACCAAATTCGTGAATTTACCGCTGAACTACTATACCGAATCATGGAATCCAGAACTTCTGCCGAGTGATTGGGAGGCCACACGGCAAAGCTGGAATCAAGCCAATGCTGGGCGAGTGTTCATTTCTGCCCTAGTTTTTATCTTGAGTCTTGCGGCTTTATTGCTACGTAGCCTCCCTCCTGATCCTAGCCATCGCACGCCGTAGTCAAGCTATTGCGGATACCAATAGCGCACTTGCGGATCGTCTTTTTTAATCAGCACAAACTGATTCGCAAAGACGCGATATTCTGCACTCCACTGGCCATCCGGCCATTGGATGCGGATCGTCGCACGCTCAGCGACACCCAAGCCCACATGCACAAAACCTGCCGCCCCTGAAGCATGCCCACCCCCAACTTGAATCCGCCGAATTTGCGAAGGTACGCCGGTTTTAATGGCAAGCGTTGCCCCCACCGCATGGCGATTCGCGCCAGTTTGTGCCAGTTCAATCTCTAGCCAATTACCCATCGGCTGTATGCCTTGAGCGGTTTTTGCGCCCAAATTCCGAAAGACACTCACAGGATCTTTACGATTCACCACCATCAGATCGAGTAAACCATCCGCGTTAAAATCATGCAGGCTAGCACCACGTCCACGCCGGGGCAGATCAATCCCCGCCTCATGCCCTGCTTCGTAGAATTTTTTATTCCACTGTCCAAGCAAAAGATTATCAGGGTCAAAGGCTGCAAAATCGGGCATTGCTTCAACATTGCCTTTAGCGATGAACAGATCGAGTTTGGTATCATTATTCACATCATCAAACTCAGCATGCCAGCCGGTGGACGGTTTTAAATCCTCACCAATATAGGGGCGATGTGCCGTGGCTTGACGCTCATAAGCAATATCCTTATAGATCGGTCGATCCTCTTCTGCTTCATCATCCAAAACTTGTAAGCGCGTATCGCCCATCGAGGTTAAGGCATATTCAGGAAAGCCATCCCCTTCTAAATCCCCTTCTGCAATCCCCATCCCCCAGATAAGTACACGTTGCCAACCATCATTACGGCTATAAAGCTTGGGTGGATTATCGGCAGGCATACGCCACAATTGCTCCTCCCCTTCCCGATAATATTGGCGATCATTGGTGATACGTAAGGATGGCTCACCGCTTTTATTCCAATCGGTGAATAGCATGGACAAGGCACAGAAACCGGGGCTTAAAGCCGTCCGCTCGTGATAATCGGGCTGATCTTTAGAGCTAGGGCGAAATAAATCATTTTCATGGCAAGTGCCCCACGGTGACCCTGGTGCCGAACGATCCACATAATTGCCAAAAGCTAAGGTGGGATAATGCTGCCCTTTTTCAAAAGTCGCGGCGAAAGCCGTTGTCCAAGCATTGCCCCCCTCATAATTCCAAAGCTTATTGGCTTTCGTAAAACTACAATCCTCGCCCCCTTTTAATAAGATATTGCGCCCCACGCGCAGCAAGACCAAATCTTGGAAACCATCATTATCAATATCCAGTGGATAAGCACCCGTGACTTGCTTAAGATCATGGTCTTCTAGGGCTAAAGCTTGCGGCTTAAATACTAAGACTTCCCCTGTTTTACTAGCATTCTTATAAAGCTTAGCGGGATTTTCCCCACCGGCAATAAACACATCCGGCAGCCGGTCTTGATTACAATCGAAGACGGCTAAACCACCTCCGACAAAAAACTCCCAAGGCCCTGCATATTGTTGCTCGATACCGGAGCTTGCCGTTTCATTCTGCATCAAGGGAATATCCATCGTTGCCGTGGTTTGAGCGGCTTCTTCTGCAGACAGTAAGGGGGCTAACAGGCAGCAGCTAGCTAAGAAGAAAGGTTTTAAAGCTTGCATTATTCGATCACTAAAGTTTTCAGATAGGCAATCAGAGTGGAGCGCTCCGCATCCGTCAGCGCTATATAGGCATCACGCGCCGCTCGCCCTTCGCCTCCATGCGCCCGAATAATTTCATTTAAAGTGAGTTGATCACCACGATGCCCATAAGGTGCCGTAGAGGCAATCCCCCAAAGTTCAGAGGTCATAAACTGATCCCGCTCCACAAAGCGTTGAGAGAGTAATTCATTGCCTAAAGCGGCTATCTGCTCATCCGCAATCACATGGCGTTTTAGATCCCCAAATAAGGGAATTAAAAACTCACCTTTTTCATTACGCTTCAACTGCTTAGCCCAAGTTTGTAAAGCAAAATCATAACTTGTTTTTGCCTGTGCATTTTCACCTTGGCGTAAAGTGCCTGCGGTATCCCATAAACCCGGATCGGTGAAGGTCAAACTTTTTAAAGGTAAACTTGGAATATGGCAGCTAGCACATTGAATTTTCTGGAAAAGCTTTGCTCCATCAGCGGCCGCTTGTTGCCATTGCAAATCTTCGGGTTGCTTTTGAAGCGGTGGCGGTAAACCTGCTTGCCAAGCGACTAATGCCGAAATATCCGCCGGACTCAGTTCATTCTTAATGCCATCTTCATCAAAATCAGCTTCCCCCGTCCAGCGCTCACCAAAGCGTTCCATCGCTTGCATACCATGATGCTGATTCATGGCATTCACCGTAAATTGGCGTAAAGAGGCAAAAACTCCTTTTTGACTAAACGGGCGAATAATTAAATCGGTATCAATCCCTTGGATCGCACTGAGATCGACCACGCCATCCGGCTGCGCGGTGATAAAACCATAGGACACCCCTTTGCTGAGTAATTCAGCTTTAACAGGCTGCTTACTACGTCTTGCATCGCTCAAAGCTTGGGCACGGATGCTATGCAAATCGCTGGTCATTTCCCGCGCTAAGAGTTCAACTAGGCCGGCACCGAATAAGTGATTGGTGTTGCGCTCATTAGAAAATTGCGGATCCAGGCTATCAAAATCGGCATTCACAAAACCTTCCGAAACAAACACATTCGCGGTGAAATCCCCAGAACCACCGATTTTCGGTTCGTTATGGCAACCCGCACAAGCCGCTGCATCTAAACCGGCTGTACGGCTAAAGGTGAATTCACTAACACGCTTACGTTTAGTGGGAATAATCGCTTGGGTGGCTTTAGGACGGCCTGCGCCTTCTTCACGAGTGAAGCGTGCTTTAAATAAGACCTCACCATAATCACGAATAGATTCGAGTTCCGTAGGCGAGATTGCACCTTTAGGCATTTGAAAATTAGCTTGGAGGTGTTGATCAAGCCAAGGCTCATTATCCGCAGCCACAGCAGCACTCCCCAACGATAAAGCGCAGACAGCCCACATAACAGAATACCAGACCACTGAATATCGAGTAGTCATTCCCCCACTCCCATTGTCCGATCCAAGCGTTGTAAAGTGGTAATCGCGCAACCTAAATGGATAAGTTCTTGTGAGTCTTCATAGCAATACAGACTCACTTCACTGGCTTCTAGCATATTGCCATTATGTCGCAGCGCCTTGCGAATTTCTGGCTCCATTAAATCGAAAGCACGAACGCCCCCACCAATGAAAGCAATCGTGATCGGATCAATGAGGGCAAATAAACTGCGTAAAGCCTTACCTAAGACACGCCCTGCCTCACGATACGCCTCACGTTCAATACCTTCGTTTTCATGGGCGCGGCGGGCTAAGTCGATCATCGCGCTAGGGTCAATCTCATCAACCGGTAAACTTTGCTCATCGGCCCCCGAGACGCGCCGCCAAATGGCATAATCCCCGACATAAGCTTCCACACAACCGTATTGACCACAGCGACATAAAGCCCCCTCATCCGAGGCATGTACCATATGTCCAAACTCCGCTGCCGAGGATTGACGGCCAATAAAACGTCGCCCCTTCAGAACTAAGCCCATACCGATGCCTGAGCCAAGCAAAATAGCCGCAAAATCATCCCCAAAACGCTGTGGGTCTTGCCAATGCAAGGCCTCAGCAGCCATATTGCAATCATTTGCTACCCAAACAGGCACATTAAAAGCACGATGGAGCATCTCTCCCAAAGGTAAATCCAGTAACCTTGTCATCGGAGACCACAGCATTGTCTGCCCACCTGCATCCACGACACCTTGCACCCCCAAACTAATAAAACGCAAGGGCATAGGATTCAGGGTTTGCTGACTTATTAGGCGTGTGACCATACGCAATAAATAATGCTCAAAATCCGCTAAGGAAGCTTGGCGCGATTCAAAATGATCATCAGCTTTAACTAGAATTTCGCCAGAATAATCTTGTAACCAAGCAGTCAGCTTATTAATGGATAACACCATCACCACAATACAACCGAGCTGTGGATTTAAAGATAAAGTGATACGCGGACGTCCACGGCGATTGACCGTATCTTGGCTTTGGCTGAGTTCAGAGCGGCTAAGTAATAAGCCATCGGAGATTAGGCTAGAAGTAATGGTAGAAACCGTAGCAGGTGATAAACCCGTATATTCCACAATCTCCGTGCGTGAGACAGAACCATACCGTCTTAAAACTTGTATGATGGATCTGGTATTTTGACGTCTCACATCATCCGTGCGGACTAGTACAGGCATCTAGCTTCCTCCCTAAATAGTTTGACTAGCAAACTAAATCCAGTTGCTGCCAACGAAAATCATTTGAAAAGTATATTGACACAGGATTTTTTTTGCGTCACTATTTTTTTCGAGACTTAAATAAAATAGTCAAACGTCAAGCAACAGCACTAATTTGCATATCTCTTTGGAGGAGATTACATGAAAAAGTCTATCGTTTTATTAACTAGCGCTTTGGTATTAGCAGGCTTTACTGCCCCTACCTTCGCGAAAGACAAAGTAATCGGGGTATCTTGGTCAAACTTCCAAGAAGAGCGTTGGAAAACTGACGAAGCTGCTATGAAAGCAGCGATTGAAGCCGCAGGCGACAAATATGTTTCCGCTGATGCACAAGGTTCAGCCTCTAAGCAATTAACTGATGTCGAAAGCTTGATTGCCCAAAAAGCCAATGCACTGATTATTCTCGCGCAAGATGCCAGTGCGATTGGCCCTGCTGTTGAGAAAGCTGTCGCTGAAGGGATTCCTGTCATTGGTTATGACCGCTTGATTGAAAACAAAGACGCTTTCTATATCACTTTTGATAATAAAGAAGTGGGTCGCCTGCAAGCAAAAGGCGTCTTAGCCGTTAAGCCTGAAGGCAATTATGCTTTCATTAAAGGTTCTTCTGCTGATCCTAACGCTGACTTCTTATTCTCTGGTCAAATGGAAGTGCTGAAAGAAGCGATGGACAGCGGCAAAATCAAAAAAGTCGGCGAAGCTTATACCGATGGTTGGAAGCCAGAAAATGCTCAGAAAAACATGGAGCAAATTCTAACGGCTAACAATAACAAAGTAGATGCAGTAGTTGCCTCTAACGATGGTACCGCAGGTGGCGCAGTCGCTGCACTGTCTGCACAAGGTTTAGCAGGCTCAGTCCCTGTGTCTGGTCAAGACGGTGATCATGCCGCTTTAAACCGTATTGCCTTGGGGACACAAACCGTTTCTGTTTGGAAAGATTCACGGGAGCTTGGCAAAAACGCAGCCACGATTGCTGCAATGCTCGCAGACGGCAAGAAAATGAGCGAAATCCCTAATGTCGTGAAATGGGCAGATGGTCCCAATAAAGTTGAAATGAGTGCAGTTTTCTTAGCACCTGTGGCCATCACTAAAGACAATCTGAATGTGGTGATTGATGCTGGTTGGGTCAAGAAAGACGTAGTTTGCCAAGGTGTTAAAGCCGATGTTGCTGCTTGTAAGTAAGAAAAGCATCTAGCTTGAATTAGTTATATCTACCCTCTTCTTGATACAGAAGAGGGTTTTAGGAATGATGCTATGAGTAGTCCTGCTACAACTCCCGATAAAGCTCGTGCTAGCGAATTAGGTGCAGTTGCAAAATTTTTTAAAGCCACCGAACTAGATACCCGCATGCTTGGGATGGTCGGTGCCATGCTCTTGATTTGGCTGGTTTTTAATATTTTATCCGATGGTTTGTTTTTAACCCCCCGAAATTTATGGAATCTGTCAGTACAAACTGCTTCGGTTGCAGTGATGGCGACTGGCATGGTGCTCATTATTGTTACACGACATATTGATCTATCCGTTGGCTCTATTTTAGGCTTTGTCGGTATGATTATGGCAGTGACTCAGGTCGAAATTCTGCCCAAACTGATTGGTTTTGAAAACCCGATGACCTGGATCATCGCTCTAAGTATTGGCATTTTATTAGGCGCTGCTATTGGTGCATTTCATGGCTATGTGATCGCTTATTTAGGTGTCCCCGCATTTATTGTTACCTTAGGCGGCTTATTAGTCTGGCGGGGTGCTGCATGGTGGGTCACGTCTGGTCGTACGGTCGCACCAATGGATGAACATTTTCGCTTAATGGGCGGTGGCCCCTTTGGCTCAATTGGTGCAACTGCCAGTTGGATAGTCGGCCTTCTATTGTGTATTGGTATTATCGCCGCTATCGTGAATACACGTCGCCAACGTTTACGTTTTAATTTTCCGTTACGGCCAATATGGGCAGAAATCTTCCTAGCAGTCGTGGGTTGTGCAGTCACTTTAGGCATTATTGCTGTTTTTAATGCTTATCCTTGGCCTGCTAAAATCGCCGCCGATTATGCACAAGCTCATAATATCCCCATACCAGAAGGCGGCTTATTTATCGCCCATGGCATCGCTATTCCAGTCATTATGGCCTTAGTCGTCGCTTTGGTAATGACCTTTATTTCAAATCGCACCCGCTTTGGACGCTATGTCTATGCTATTGGGGGTAACCCTGAGGCGGCAGAATTAGCCGGTATTAATACTCGCTGGATCACCATGAAGATTTTTATTCTCATGGGGATTTTGTGTGCGATTGCCTCGGCCATTTCCACCGCCCGCCTGAACGCAGCGACCAATGCCCAAGGAACACTGGATGAGCTTTTGGTCATTGCCGCTGCGGTCATTGGCGGCACTTCGCTAGCGGGTGGTTCAGGGACGATTATTGGAGCGATGATTGGTGCTTTGCTCATGCAATCTTTGCAATCTGGCATGATTTTGTTGGGTGTTGATACCCCGCTACAAAATATTGTTGTCGGGATTGTCTTAGTGCTTGCTGTCTGGGTTGACACTATTTATCGCAAGCGTACTGCTTAAGCCGGAGGACATACGATGAGTTCACTAAAAACACCTCTGGTTGAAATGCGTGACATTTCTATCTCTTTCGGTGGGATCCATGCGGTTGATCATGCCTCGGCTGATCTTTATGAAGGCGAGGTTGTTGCCTTATTAGGGCATAATGGCGCGGGTAAATCGACTTTTATTAAGATTCTCTCCGGTGCGTATAAACGCGATGGCGGGCAGATTTTTATTAAGGGTCAAGAAGCCACGATTAATAACCCGCGTGATGCTAAAGGTTATGGGATTGAAACGATTTATCAAACTCTAGCCCTCGCTGACAATGTAGACACCGCCGCGAATCTTTATCTAGGACGGGAATTAAGAACAGCTTGGGGAACTTTAGACGATGTAGCGATGGAAGCAGAAGCCCGTAAAGTGATGGGGCGCTTAAATCCACGCTTCCAACGTTTTAAAGAGCCTGTGAAAGCCTTATCCGGTGGTCAACGACAATCTGTTGCGATTGCTCGGGCGATTCTATTCAATGCGCGTATTTTGATTATGGATGAGCCTACTGCCGCCCTAGGTCCACAAGAAACTGCTCAAGTCGGTGAATTGATTAAACAATTGAAAGCCGATGGAATTGGTATCTTCTTGATTAGCCATGATATTCATGATGTATTTGATTTGGCGGATCGCGTGACCGTCATGAAAAATGGTCAAGTGGTGGGTACTGCGCATGTGAATGATGTGACTAAAGATGAAGTCCTTGGCATGATTATTCTTGGTAAATGCCCACCGGGTGCTATTCCAGGGCCTGGCGCGACGCATTAATTCATAACAGTTTCTCCTGTACTACTCCCTAGCCATTAAATGACTCCATTCACGGGCTAGGGAGCTTTTTTTAATTTTCATGCCCTTCCCTATTTAATCAGCCTATTTAATTCCAACATCTATTTATTTAAGGCAATTGACTTGTTTTTCTACTGATGGCTTCAGACAATAACGGTTTTATCAACCACGGAAGCTGTTAGCATGAAATCTATTCTGTTTATTACTGCATGGATGCCTCTGTCCGTTCTGGCCGCTGATCTCGATACCGTTTATTTTTACCCAAGCCCTGAGCTAGCCAGTACCAGCCTTAAAAGCACTAGCTCAAGCCAAGCCCATAGCAATTCACTCCCCGCAGCGGATACCTCAAACCTAGAGCCTGATAGCACCCCCCAAAGCACACAAGCAAACGCCTCCACGCAAGCGACCAGTCGTGCTTATGGCCGATACTCTATACCGTTTACCGCCAAGCGCGTATCTGCAGCCACTACTAATGTAGTAGCCGCCAGTTCTAATGCTTATTTAAGTGCTACTTTTCCCTACTCGGCAGTGGGCAAGCTTAATTTTAAGGTGGATGGTTTAGAATCGTATTGCTCAGCTAGCCTGATTCTTAATAGCGTGATTGTTACTGCCGCCCACTGTATGCAAGACTATGGCGCAGGAGCAATTCGCTTTGACTCACATGTGTTTAAGCCTGCAAGCTACGAAGGAAGTACACCTTATGGTGAATGGACACCATTAGCGGCTGTTTGGCCGAATACTTGGTCTAAAGGTACCGACGTCGGGCGGGATTCTGCAGTTGATAATGACCTAGCGGTGATGATTTTAGCGAAAAATGCGGCAGGCCAATTTATCAGTGAAGTGGTCGGTGGGCATTTAAATTATGGCTGGAATAACTACTCTTTTGTTAAGAGTAAAAAAACCGGCAATATCTGGACGGCGGCGGTCACCACTTTGGGTTATCCCGGCTTATTAGATAATGGCGATATTATGCAACGCAGCGATGGCCCAAGCTATCTAGCGACGATTAATGAGGCCCATCAAATCTTTCAAGGCAGTACCTTTACTGGTGGTTCAAGCGGTGGACCTTGGATTGTCAATTTTGGCTATGAAAATCCAAGCTTTAGCTATGATGCAGGTGCCGGCCATAAAGCCAAACCGAATGTAGTGATTGGAGTTACCTCTTGGGGGAGTGCTGATCCTAACCAACCGAAAGATAATTTCTCCTCCCAATTCACTCAAAACAAACGCTATCCTAAAGCGGATTATGGCGGCTTTGGTGCAGGAAATATTGCGGCCCTCTTAAACACCATCTGCTCTAAAAAACCAGCGGGCAGTACACAAACCTTCAAGCAATTAGGCTATTGTAACTAAGCAATCAGACCTATTCTGCAAAGAATAAAGTATAAAATATAAGGATTAGCAGTTAGCTGTTAATCCTTTAAAGAATCTCTAACAAGCGTAAACCCCAGAAAAAAACAAAGCTACTGATTAAACCCGCTAAACTGCCTTTAATAAAGACGCTTTGGGTCGAACTAACGTATTTTACGACCCGTTTATCGAGCTTATCTAATTGCCGATCACGTTGACCAATAATTAAATCACGTTGATGAACTTGATCATCACGATGCGCAATTTGTGCACGTAACGCCGCCAGCTCACCATCTAAATGCTGGATATGCAAACTTAGTTCTTGGATTTTTTCGTCGCGACGGCGAATATGTGCTTCTTTGGCGACAATGGATTGATCCCGATCATGAATCGTGGCATCACGTAAACGCAAGGCATTATCCCGTTCTTTAATTTCTAACTCACGGGCGGCTAATTGCGTATCACGCTTCTCAATTTGGCGGTCACGCTCGGCAATCATGGTATCGCGCTCGGCAATTGCTGCATCACGCTCGCGCACAATCTCTTCTTGGCGTTGTAAATCCTTCGTGCGTTGCTCAAGCTGCGCATCGCGCTCAGCAATCGCTGCATCACGCTCGGCAAGCGTCTCTTCACGCATCGCGAGCATTTCATCACGGTCTTGAATGGTCTGATCGCGAATTTGCAACTGTACATCACGCTCAGCCAAACTCTGATCGCGCATATGCACATCGAGCTGCAAATTACGGATTTGCTCATCACGGCGGCGGATTTCTTCATCGCGCTCACCCAGTGTCGCTTCGCGTGTTTTTAAATGATCCCCTAAATTACTAATTTGCTTATCGCGCTCAGTCAGACTGTGATCACGCTCTTTGATTGAAGTATCACGATTGAGAATTTGCTGATCGCGCTTTTGAATACTCTCATCCCGCTGCAATAAAGCAGCATCACGCTCAGATAAAGTTTTATCACGCCCTGCAACAGTTTCATCGCGCTCTTGTAATTGTGCGTTTAAGGCAATAATGTTGTTATCACGCTCAAGAATATGGGTATCGCGCTCTTTAACGGTATCATCGCGGCTTTTAACTTGTGAATCGCGCAATTGGATTTGCTTATCACGCTCCCGCAGTTGCAGATCCTGCGCAGTAATACGCTGATCACGCTCACGAACAGATAAATCTCGATCACGAATGGTTTGTTCACGCTCGGCTAAACTACTATCACGCTCTTTCAGCTGATGATCACGCTCTTTGATTTGCTGATCGCGCTCTATTACATCCTGATCAGTTTTCTGAATCCGTTCATCACGCAAAGCTAATTGCCGATCACGGGTGGTGATTTGCAAATCGCGGTCTTGAAGATGATCCTCGAGATTTTCAATTGAACCGAGATAATCATAGTTTTTCTGATCTCGGGTCAAAATCGCTTGATCGCGCTCCGCAATACTTCGGTCGCGTTCTGCTAAGGCTTGATCCCGCTCCGTCAGCTGCTTATCACGCTCATAAACGGTTAAATCCCGTGCTTCTAATTGTTTCTGCTGAATCACTAAGCGCTGATCACGCTCACCGATTAAGAGCTCTTTTTCGTTAATCCATTGTTCACGCTGCTTAATTCCCCCTTCACGCTCTTGTAAGCTCGCATTCGTCGCCTCCATGTGGCGTTGAATTTCCTCAACCCGCAAATCACGCTCAGCCACTTGGCGATCACGCTCCATCAAATGCTGATCACGCTTAGCAATTTGATGATCACGTTCTTTAATTAATTTCTCTTGTTCAAGCGTTTGACGGGTACGCTCTTGAATCAGCTGATCACGCTCTTGAATCTGCTGTTCTTTTTTGGAAATGGTTTCATCACGGCTTTGGACTAAACGATCTTTATTTTGCACCGCCTGATCGAAGCGTAAGAGCGAACGATCTTTATCTTCCATATTGCGGTCGCGCTGCTCAATCAGCGTTTCTTTTTCTTGAATGAGCTTTTCATAGGTGACGAGCTTATTTTCTAAACCTTTAATACGCTCTTCCCTACCCTGCAATAAGCCTTCGCGCTGATGTAATTGCTCATCTTTGGCTTGTAAATGGGCATCTCGTTTTTGTAATAATTCTTCTTTAGCCGCTAATTCACGAGCATGACGCGCAATCAATTCGTCTTTTTCAATCAGGAGGCTACTCAGTTTAGCCAGTTGATTATCCCGCTCATCAATTCTTGCGTCCCGTACCCGTACATGCCCGTCTTTTTCTAGTAGGATACCGGTCATATTCTGCACAAAGGCATCCCGTTCGCTGAGGCGTTGTTGCAAACCTAGCACAATATTCTTCAATGACTGCTTGTCAGCGGCAGTGAGATATACATTAGTATCCAGTTTTTTGTATATCTCTTTGTCCAATTCTTCCATGTTCATCATTATTCCTATTGGCAAAAGACAGCGCTGCACCACTGTTAGACGTATCTAGGGAATTTTGGCACAGATATTGATCTTTCGCCACGAACAAACCCGTTTAAATCAGTTCTCTGACTCAAAACCGGGGATAGGCCCTGAACCGACACTACGCATATTTCGACTGCGAATCACGGGTTGATGTACAGAAACCCTACTTT
>JBJOOT010000029.1:0-25231 GCA_046051185.1 Pseudomonadota bacterium
TGTGCTGGTGATTGCGGCTTTAATGATGGGCATCGTTGCTAGCTCTTTAACTGAAGGTCCGGTTTTACGCAAATCTGCCCGTGAAGTGGCTACTAGTATGCGTCAAGCACGTAGTGTCGCCATCTTGCAGCGTAAAGAAATGGTATGGACGATGGATATTAGTAGCCGCAAATTTGGCTTGGCGAGCAATAAATTAGAGCATCGTTCTTTACATACGAGTATTGAAGCTAAGATTAATACGGCTAAAACGGAAATCGTTTCCGCGACCCAAGGTAATATTCGTTTCTATCCTGATGGCAGCTCGACTGGCGGTTCAGTGGAGCTGACTGCACGCGGTCAAACCTTCAAAGTTAATGTGGAGTGGATTAGTGGACGGGTTAATCTGCTCTAAAACCAGCAAGCAGCAAGGGTTTACACTTTTAGAGATCATGGTGGCTTTTGTCATCACCGGTTTAGTGGTGGGTACACTGCTGCAATTATTTGGTTCAGCGATGCAAAGCGCGGCGTTAGCGGACGAATACAGTTTTGCCGTACAAGTGGCTGAGTCGCGGATGGAGGCTGTCGGCAGTGAAATTAAGATTGAGCAAACAACCGTCAGTGGGCAAGAGGAGGGCAGTCCTTATCAATGGACTGTCAGTATGCAGCCGATTAAGCTCCATGAAAAACAGGATGAATTTTCCTTATCCGTTGAGCCGTATCAAGTGATTGTGGTTGTTAGCTGGAAGAGTGAGGGCAAGCAGCGGCAATTTACCCTCGCCTCATTGCGTTTCGGTGAAAAGTCTTGAGTGTAAAAGCCTATAAACAGCAAGCGGGTTTTACACTCCTAGAAATGATGGTGGCATTTAGTTTGCTTGCTTTATTATTTCTAGCCCTATTTTCTAGTTTTCATACGATAGGACGTGGTTGGGAAGCCGCTGATCGTAAACTGCTCAAAACCGAAGACACCCGCCTGATTAGTGAATTCCTCCGCAATCAACTGAGCCAAACAATTGTGGTACAAATCAAAGGTGAAGCAGGCCCTGTCTATGCTTTTGAAGGAGCTGATGATTATGTGCGTTATGCAGCACCTTTACAGCCTTTGCAAAATCAAGGCGGTATTTATTTGATTGAATTAGCGGTCAAGCCGGATAAAGAAGGGCGCAAAATTGAAATGCGTTATGCACCGTATCGCCCCGATTTGAGCTGGGATGAGGCCTTAGAAGCCGTAGAGCCGATCTTGGTTTATAGTGGTTTGGGCTTGGTGCACTTTGATTATTATGCCGCAGAATCAGATCAAGATGATCCGCGTTGGCGGGCTGAATGGCTGGATCAGTCAGTTTACCCTTTGCTGGTGCGGGTCATGATTGAAGGTAAAGATCATCAAGCTTGGCCGACGCTAATTGTGGATTTACCGCAGGTAGATGAATATGTCGGTGCTAGTTAAACCGCCTCTTACAGAGCCTTTTAAAACCTACCGCCAGCAAAAAGGTGTCGCTCTGATCATGGTATTGTGGATGATCATGGTGATGATGACGATGGCAGGTACTTTGATTTATGCGGTGAAAACTGAAACCCAATTAGTGAGTTATGCACGTGCAACAGCACAAGCCCGTAGTTTTGCAGAAGCAGCCGCGCATTATACGGTGATGCAATTATTTCTGCCTGTTGATCAGCGAACACTGAAGCTTGGTGGCACAGCATCCACTTGGACGCATGATGGTTATGGCGTTGAAATTCGTGTAATCGGGGAAAATGGTTTAATCGACATTAATCAAGCGAATCGTGCACTTTTACAAGCTGTCTTAAAAGAGTTGGGGGTTATTGATCAAGAGGCTGAAACTTTATTAGATGCGATTGAAGATTTTCGTGATCCTGATGATTTAAAGCGTTTGAAGGGTGCAGAAGATCAAGATTATAAAACGGCAGGACTGGATTATGGGGCGAAAGATGCACCGTTTGAGCGTATCGAGGAATTGCAGCAAGTGCTTGGTATTACCCCTTTATTGTATCAAGGCTTGGCGCGCTATTTATCGGTGAATGCACGCAGTAATGGGATTAATCCGATGTTAGCTCCCCGCCATGTATTACTGATTTTAGCGGAGGGTGATCAGGTTGCCGTTGATGAGTATATTCGAAAGCGCGAGGAAGCCGAGGGTGCTTGGGTTCAGCCGCCGTTTGGTGGTGGTTTTTTAGATCACACGGAACAACCTGTTTATCGGTTGCAATTAAAAATTAAAGCCTTAGACAGTGAAACCGCTTATTTTGAAGAGCGAGCAATTCGCTTATTACCGGGGCATAATCCACCGTTTATTACGTATTTTCGGGTACAACAGCCTTTATCTTCGCAGTTCGAATAGCCTCACCTAACTGCAAAAATTCTTGTTCACGTGCACTACCACGCCGCCATGCTAAACCAATTTCTCGATAGCTTTCTTCTGTTGTTGGCCATAATTTGACAGCTGTACCAGCGAGTAAAGGTGAGCCAATTACCATTTCGGGTAAATAAGAAACCCCTAAATCAGCATCAAGCATTTGGACTAAGGTTAATAAACTACTCGCAGCAAAGCGACTGATTTTTTCAATATCTTGTAGATGACAGGCTGAAAGTGCATGATCTCGCAAACAATGCCCATCTTCTAATAATAAAACTGTTTCTGGCTCGAGTTTTTCAATTTCATAATAGCTAGGGTTTAAATGTTGAGTATTTTCCCGACAAGCTAGATAAAAATGATCCCGAAATAAGGGCTGAACTTCCGCATTTCTAAGTGCATAGGGTAGGGCTAAAATAATTAGATCTAATTCCCCTTCCATCAACTTTTCATAAATACGCTGGGTAATATCTTCTGTTAAATACAGTTTCAGGCGCGGGAATTCAACCCGTAGCTTAGGTAGAATTTCTGGGAGTAAAAAGGGCGCAATGGTTGGAATGACACCAATTCTTAATTCACCCGTCAAGGGTTGCTGATTACTACGGGCAAGCTCCACTAAACCTTCAATATCACGTAAGCAGCGCCGGGCTTCAATGGCTAATTGCCGACCGATATGGGTGACAGTCACATTTTTATTAGTGCGATCGACAAGTTGTACTTCTAACGTGGATTCAAGCTCACGAATAGCGGTACTAAAAGCGGATTGAGATACAAAACAAGCTTCGGCAGCACGCCCAAAATGTCCGTAAGTTTCTAGAGCTACAAAATAACGTAATTGTTTAACCGTAGGCAGGTTCATGCCACTTCCTCGGGTCGCAGATCTCTATTTACGACTGCTGCGTGCGTATTGCAGCGGCCCCCCACGAAAAGCCGGAAAGCCTGCGCCGAAAACGACGACAGCATCTAATAAATCAGGGTTTTCGATAATGCCTTGTTCTAAACACAAAGCGGCTTCTTCCGACATTTGATTAATCAGTTTATCTTGTAAGGCGCTAATATTTCCCTCCCACTGAGCGCGTTCAGGTTTTAACATGCGTCCATGCCGATAGCGATAAAATCCAGTCCCATTTTTCCGACCAAGTTTACCGGCTTTCACCATATCAACTAATAAATCAGGTACTAAGAGGGGGCTGGTCTTAGCTAAAGTGTCGCCTAATTGCCAACAATAATCCAGACCTAATAAATCAGCCCATTCTAAAGGGCCAAGTGGCATTCCAAAATCCCGACCTGCTTTATCAATCGTGACGGGTGGTACATTCTGTTGGCATAAACGAATGCCTTGCATAATATAAGTTAAGAGAATGCGATTAACAATTAAACCCGGTGTGCTTTCAACTGCTAACGGTAGTTTATTGATCTGTTTGACAAACGTATAAGCTTGTTCAAGTACAGACGGTGCAGTAAGCTCTAAATGAATGATTTCTACTAATTCATGTTGCAGAATCGGATAAAGAAAGTGTAAGCCGATTAGGCGTTCTGGCTTTAATAAAACAGCCGCTAAGCGCTCTAAAGGCAAAGTTGATGAAGTAATGGCTAATAAAGCATCGGGACGGCTATTTTCTTCTAAGCGAGCGAGTAATTCTTGTTTATTAGCTAATTTATCGGTAGTGGCATCAATAATCAGATCTGCATAAAAAATCCCTTGGCCTTCGGGATCAACACTAATCCGCTCGGTAGCGGCTTTGAGTTTAGCAGCATCTTTTTGAAAATAGGCATTAAAAATTGAGCGAATTCTTTCTAAGGCATAACCTAAATTTTCGAGATTAACTTCCTGAATACTAACATTCAAACCCGACAAACTACACCAAGCTGCAATTTCCCGCCCTACATGGCCTGCACCAATAATATGCACGCTAGAATAAACCTCTGCTTTGGCAGGTATGAGTGCCTTTAATTGATCTTTTAATTCGGCCAATCTTAATAGGTTTTGTGTGCTAGAGGTCTCCAACAAATCCTTGAAAGCGATCAATTCCATCGGTTGTAAAGCAGCGAGTCCACCCCCCGTGAGTTGCCAAAGATTCAATAAACGAGAGGCGGCTGGATAGTGTGCAATATCCTGAGTTTTAGCGAGTTTACGTTGTAATTGATTATTGATGAGTACCCGAGCTGAGAGTGTTTCTAAAAAGACTGAGCTAAGCGGGGGCGTAGTTTTGGTAGGCTGACCCGCTATATAGCGTAATGCTAAAGTTTTAATATGCTCAGCAGAGGCACTAGCATCAATGAGTTTTTTCTTAAGTGCCGCTTCAGTGCTAAGAATCGAGGCGTGAGTGAGAAAATCTAAAGCAGGTCTAACCCCCATCCGTTGCAAACTACGTGAAATTCCTCCCCAAATAGGAAGAATACCTTGTTGCACTTCAGGAAAGCTAAAACGAGTGGGTCGATGAGTCGTTGCCACACAATAATGGCAAGCTAAAGCCAAGGACAAGCCTGCACCTAAACATTCGCCCTCGACCATTGCTAAACTGATCAGCGCAGACGAGCTGAGTTGCGCACAGAAATCTTGGCCTGCTTTTAAAAAGGCTAACAGCTGTTGTGGGTCAGGATTATTTTGCAATAAGCTTAAATCTAAACCAGCACTAAAAACTTGAGGGCGGTTAGAATGCAAAATTAAAGCACGCACCCTTAAAGCTTGAGCCAGTTGATAAGCCTGTTGTAACTCAGCCAGTACCTCAGGTGTTAATAGATTACGGTTAGAGTTTTTGACATCTAACCCGATCCAAAATACCTGCTGATCACGGCGAATGGTAAGATGTTGAAAATCCTTAGTAACAGAAGTAAGCAAGCCCGAACCTACCTGACTGTATCATCATGCTAATGTTTAGCCCCCCGCACCTTGATGCAAATAATCTATTTTTCCGAATGATTCTAACGCAAACCGTAGTTATTTGTCAGTAAATTGCGCACCAAAACACATTTTTAAACCCATTAAAGCAAAATCGTCCTTTAAAACAGGTGATCATCAGGTGATCAGAGTGCTTAAGTATTCGGTAATAAGGGCTGATTAGCATGGGTATCCAATTTGATGGCAGGAGCGCTAGTTTGTTGCCAAGGCAGGTTACGATACGCAGGTTGTTCATTGAAATGCCAAGCTGGGTATTTGATGACCTCGAAATACGGGGAGTAGTCAAAATCGCTTGGAATGAACAGGCGAAAATCACGCTCTTCTAGACTCACGCGCTGGTCAGTTTGGTTATTATGGATAACGGGTAAAATTGGATAGTGCACTTGTTGAAAGCAGCGGGCAATCATACTAGAACAAATAATATGCGTAGGTTGCCCTGCATTGTGTTGAAATAAAGATGAACGCCAGCGCCGAGGCAAAATACCATAAGGAAATAAAAAGCGAGCCAAATCCATGAGTTGCTGTACATCATAACCCATGCCGAGATGTTCAATAGCAACATTAACGACCGTATCGGCATCACGCCAATCTAAGCCCGCCGGACGGCAGATGCGTAAATGTTCTTCTCGATACGCATTGAGTGGATTTGCCACCGTGCCATAGCCTAAGAGTGATTCGACCACTAGTTTATCATTTGGACTACCCGTGTAGTGAGTCTGAAGCTTTTCACGCACTTGTGGATCGCGAATATCATTAATTCGCCCGACATATAAAGCAGCATGCGTCCAAGGTGAGAGCGTGACCATCTGAATGACTTTGCTCACACGGGTTTGCCCTGCAAATAAAATCACATCACCAGGGCGCACTTCATGCTCAAGAAAATCAAAATTATAATAGATGCTGTTTGAGTCTGCAGGAGGCACGGCATTGAGCCAATTAATACCTTTATCCCACAACCATTGACGTGTTGCTTTGAACATGACCCTCTCCTTTTGGGTATAACAGGTAGCAGTGCAGTTCAAAAGCTAACCGGAACGAAGCAAAGCTTCGGAGCGGAGCATCTTAGTGCCCCTGTAATACTTATCGCTAATTAGAGTACTAGCAGTTTTACATGATTCATTAATTTAGATCAATTGCACCGAAACCTACTATGTTTTTTGACAATTGGTCATAACTAGTTTGGTGAACTGGAAAGTAAATCAAGCCATTGCTCTGAGAAATTAAACTCATACGCTTAGGTTTGCCTAAATGTAATTTTGGTACTATATTGGTTATGTTAGTAGAACTGTGAAGAAGGATTAATATTATGAAATTGTTAAGTATCCGTAGTGTATTACTGGTTATGACTCTAAGCAGCCTGACTATACCAGTCAGTGCTGAACCCACCCCCGACGGCCTCTTTTACATCAAAGCCAAGCATAGTAGCAAATGTGTCCATCAGCATGGGCATATCAACAACAATGGCGGTAATGTCACCCAGTGGGATTGTGTTAACCAAGGTAATACCAAGTTGGAACGCATTCCCGTAGGCAGTGGCTATTTTCTGCTGCGGTTCAAACACAGCGGGAAATGTGTCACGGTCGAAAACGATAGCCTAGAACGTGATGCCAATATTATTCAGTGGGATTGCAACTATGATGGCCCACGTAATCAGACTTGGCATATGATCAAAGCCAGTAACGATCCAACCGATCCTTATGTGCAAATACAATCTGGTAATGGTGCATGTTTGCATCAGCATGGAGCGACTAAGGGTAATGGCGATAATATTACCCAATGGGATTGCGTCAATCAGCCAAATGTATTGTGGAAACTTACCCCAGCTCCGAATTGATCGGTCATTGATAGACTAGGCAATGTACGCCCTCGTCTGTTTTTACCTAGTCCTGCGAGGAATCACCATGAAAATTCGACACATCTGTAACAGCACCTCAATATCATTATTTATCTTTTGTCTGTTTGTTTTAAGTGCTAAAACTGGTTTTACAGCCGATGCATCCACTTGTGATGTCTATGCAAAAGCAGCAGTAGTTATCAATGATCGAGCCTTGCGTATGGGATGCACAGTTGCCAATTCGAGTGCGCGTTGGCAGTCAAACTACAATAATCACTATAATTGGTGTTTGAGTGTTAACTCCGCAGCATTAGTTTCTGAGGCCAGCGGGCGAGATAACGATATTCGTCCCTGTGAAGTGCTTTCCACAAAATGTGAGAATTACGCAGAACAAGCGGTTCGGCAATTCAATCGTAACAAACAACTAAATTGTGGTTTCAGCCCAACCACACAACCATCAGGGCGTTGGATGGATAATCACCGTGGTCATTACGACTGGTGCATGAAAGCTCAACCAGAATGGTTAGCCAGTGAATCTCAAGCCCGTGCCGATGCCTTGAGCCGTTGCCTCACCCAATAAATTGGAATCAGATTGATGCAAACCCGTTATCTATTTTTATTACTGGCTTTATTTTTGCCCGGTTATATGGCGCCATTAGCAGCTACCTTTGACGAAGCAGCGCATATTAGCATTCGAGAAATGGGGAAACGCATTGCTGCACTGGAGGCATTACTAGCAAAAAAGGAAAATACTCTTCAAATCAAAGCTCCACTTCAGATAGTAGATGAAACAGGTCGAGTTATGCTGGCGGTTGGTAGTAATGCTAGTGACGGTGACTTTTTGAAGATGGGAGATTTTCCTGCACCCACCATTGCTTTGGGACGACAGTCTGACAAAGCTTATCTTACTGTTGGTACGGATACCGATAGCAAAGCTATCCTTACTGCCAATGATAAGGGAGTTGTGGCGCTAGCTATTGAGGAGCCAGCCTACACTACCCGCATTGGTAGTTTGGCAGATCAGACTGGACACGGCATTTTTATCCGCGATGCTGGTGGCGTAGATGCCACTGGTAATACAACACCAACCAAGCCGTTAGCTGAAATTGCTTCCCGAGAAGGTAAGAAGGTTGCACTGCGTATGTATGATGAACAAGGTAATATAGTTGTTTCTGCCGGAAGTAATCCAGCAGCAGCCGGAGCTGGTACAGTGCGGGTGGCTAATACCAAAGGGGAGAATGTTGCTTTTATGGGAACAACACCGGAAGGAGAAAATGGTGCCGTTGGGGTGGCAAAAGGAAGTAAAGATGTGATCGCCATGATGGCCGAACCCCGTTTGGTTGCAGTGTACAATGATACAGGAGCACCTATCGCTGCCATAGGGAAAAGCGACAAATCTGAAGGTGGTAATCTTCTAGCGCTTTCTCCAGATGGGGATGGTGTTTTTTCTGCGGGTTTCAATAGTGCAGTCGGCGGCGGTGATGCTTGTGTTTATCGTGCCAAAAAACAGAGTAAATTTTGTCTAGGTATTGGTGTTCCCGGAATGGGCGCGATAGGACGATGAAACTGTTGTTTCGTATCGCACTGCTAGGGCTGGGTGTCTGGCTGCTCATCATGGGCTGGCAGACCGCTTATTACCCTATCTATTACCGCCTGATGGGTACAGTGGTTGAGGGCGAGGTCATCGGCTTTCTAGCAGGGCGCTATTCGCCCTCCATCCAGCCGGAAAATATCGCCATTCGCAACGGTCATCGCATTGCCAGACGACCTGCGTACAAGTACCCTGCGACCGTTGGTGGTAGCCCGACACTGATTGGCAAAGCGAACGGGGCGTTTACGTTTTCTTTCTACCCGTTTGAATTGGGTGAGAAGGTGACGGTGGTATTCCCAGCAGCTCACTCCGAACAATCTTATCTGTTTGCCGCCTCAACTATTATGGGTGGTTTACTTTTTATGGGCTTTGGCCTGTTATGCGTTTATATCGGTGTGGGTGGAAAACTATGAAGCAATTAGCCAGCCTGTTGTTTGTTTCAATCAACAGCTTACCAATGGTGGGGCTGGCAGCAACTAATACTCCCACTATTCCCCTTTGCCCCGGCCTAAATATCATCACCGCCATCAACCAAAACAGCGGCGATTACGAATCCATCAAACGCATTACCAGCGTCGATGACGGTGGTATTACCCTACATTACTCCAGCGAACACGAAGTCAATGACCCCTTCAGCGACAAGCCACCGGAACTGGTCAGCACCCACGTGACCCGCCGGGTATTGCGCGAAGACCAGCAGAAAGCGGGCTATTATCTCGCGGTGTTTGATCCCAAATTGCCAGAAACTGTGCCGAATAGTGTTGCTATCAGCTTGACCGATGACAATTACAGCCGCTTAAAAACCACGGGCAAAGCAGACGTTTCCATCGTCACCACGCTCAACTACAGTACCACCCCGGAAAACGTCCTTGACCCCGATTCGCCCTATCGCTGGTGGTTTGCACCCTCGGTGTATGCGCTGGAATTGCCCGATAAAGCCCCAGTCCCATTCCCTGTATTGCTGAACGGCAAACCGGTGGAATTGCCTGCGTTATACATCAACGGCTTGTTTGGGGAGGAAAAAGCCGAATTTTTTGTACTGGATGATCCAAACAACCCCCTAATTCTGAAATTTCGCTTAGGCTTTGGCACGGATGAAGCCTTGAAAGCTAAGTTTGCCTCTGACCCCGTAATGAGCAAAATGCTAGAAGAAATCGCCGCCACTTCACCTGCCCCATCAGAGCGAGATCGCTTGCAGGTGACACAGCTGAATTTTGACTGCCACCACAGCGATGGTTTGCCGCTAGCGACCGATACGGGCAAACCACTAGAAATATCCGGTGAGTTTGATACCGATACTGAAGCTTTCCCTAGTACGAGTGACAGTGCGAACCGTGGTGGTAGTGCCAGTACAGGCATGGGCGAGGGTGCTAGCGGTACAGGTACAGGATCAATGGATGGCAGTGCAGCTAGCCTGAGTCTTGGGGAGGCTAAGCAAGCAGAAGCTGGTAATAAAGCTGCCGAACTGGAAAACGCTTTGCAAGCAGGGGACAAAGTTGACCTTTATGAGATCTTTTTCAGTTTTAACAGTGCCATTCTGCGTCCAGAATCCGACGAAACCCTCATAACTCTTGCTGATTTGCTCAACAAGCATCCAGACTGGAAACTAGCCATTGGTGGGCATACGGACAGTATTGCCAGTGATAGCTTTAATCTTGATCTCTCTAGTCGGCGGGCGGCTGCAGTTAAAGCCGCTTTGGTAGAGAGGTTTAAAATTACTGAAACCCGATTAAGCACCCAAGGTTATGGTGAAACCCAACCAAGAGCGAGCAATGATACTCTTGAGGGTCGCACCCATAACCGCAGGGTAGAGCTTAGGCGGCAATTGCCTCAATAGCCTAGAGCGTTTTAAACATTACTTTTGAATTACGTTTGTGGTTATAAACTTGTTTTTTGTTTTCCGGTAAGTCAGCAATATCGGCATCGACAAAGCCCCGCTCTCTAAACCAGTCAGTTGTTTGTGTCGTCAGCACTAATAGTTTCTTTTTTTGTTGAGCTTTTGCCAATTGGCTAATGGCTTGTAGTAAGCGATCCCCTCGGTTGGCCGTTCGATAATGTGGGTCGACGGCTAAGCACGCCAATTCGCCCACTTGAGGATCGGCGGTATCATATAAAGCGGCACAACCAATAATCTTTTGATCACGGACAAATACTTGAAAGCGATTAATTTCTAATTCTAATTGCTCGCGGGAGCGCTTCACTAAAATTCCAGCTTGTTCCAGTGGGCGAATGACATCCATGATTCCACTAATATCATCGACTCCTGCTGCCCGAATCGTTTCATAAGCATCTGCTGAAATCATGCAGCCGATCCCATCTCGGGTATATAGCTCGGTTAGCAGAATACCATCGACATTGGCATCCAATAAATGCACACGCCCCACTTTATGTTTTAAAGCCGCGATAATCTGCGGGAGCATATCGTGATGCTCCACATAGGCTTCGGCCTCTTCGACTGTTAAATTATTGGGCAAATCAAAAGAGGTTTCATCTAGCAACATGACTTTATCCGCTTCAAGTGCTTGTGCGGCTTCAATGGCAAGTTGTTCATAACGTAAATTATAAGCCTCACCCGTAGGTGAATAACCCAAAGGCGAGAGCAGGACAATATGTCGATTTTCTAATTGCTGGCGAATAAAATTATGCCGAATCCGCCGGATTTGCCCGCTATAGCCATAATCAACCCCATCGAGTACACCAATCGGGCGAGCGGTAACAAAATTACCCGAAATAACGCCAGGGCCAATATTACCTAAGCCCGGTTGAGCAAGCATATAAGTCAGGGCATTCTCAATCCTAATTCGTGCCGCACCACAGGCTTCTTGGGCGGCTTGTAGCGCTGCATGATCGGTGATACGGATGCCATTATGAAAGCGGATGGGCAGCTGAAGTTGTTCTAAACGCTGATCAATTTGTGGGCGAGTACCGTGCACAAGAACTATTTTTGCCCCTAAAGCGGCAATAATCGCAATATCTTGTAGAATCCGCCGAAAATTGGCTTGCTCTAGCACTTCCCCAGGAAAAGCAATCACAAAAATTTTATCGCGATGCTTATGAATATAGGGGCTGGCTTCTCGGAAAAATTCCACGCTATTGCAGTCAACTAATTTAGTATTAATTTTATTCGTGTCTGACATAATGATTCCTGTACTAAAGCCAAATGCTCGATTTCAAAGGGTATCAAAAGCGTTTTTAATCCAAGTGATCTGTTGTGCATGGTTAATAGCTAGCACATCAAAGCGGCAAGGCGAATCAACCGGATAACGCATAAGATAATGTTGAGCAGTGCGTATAATACGCTGTTGTTTAGCTAGGCTAATACTATGGAGAGCGCCCCCGAAGGCCTCACTACTACGATAGCGAACTTCGACAAACACTAGATAATCGCCATCTCGTCCAATTAAATCTAGCTCACCGCCGCGCAACCGATAGTTGCGGCTTAATACTTGAAAGCCGTGAGCTTGCAAATACTCACAAGCCCAAGTTTCTGCTTGTTGCCCACGCTGCTGACTCGTTGTCATTCTTCAAGTGGTATCGGTAGGCCATCTTTAAAGGTCGCCATTGTTAAGCGGCGCTGGATCATGCGATTGGCGGCTAAGCTAATTTCACCTGTATGGCCTTGTAAGCGCTGATTATGTGTCAAGCTGGGTAAATTCTTAGCCACAGCCACTGCATCCATGCCAAGGGCATATAAACGCGGATATTTCAGTTGGTCTAAGCTGCCTTGTTGCAAACTCTGCAATACAAAGGGTATTTCTGTATAAATGATGCCATCAAGGTCAATATCTTTATTTTTTGCAAGCCGCCCTGAGAAAATATGCGATGTGGCATACACTGGTAAATCAGGCGCTTGGGCTTGAATCAGTGGCTTCATGAGGCGTGCTTGCGTTGGGGAAGCGCCTAAAAATATCATTTGTGCACCCTTACTATTAGCGAGAGCTGCTTGTAGGGCACTTAAATAATTTTTTGTACTGTTATTGGGGTAAGCAAGCTGATGCATGACTTGCCCACCAGCAGCTTGATACGCTCTGCTGAAAGCCTCAGCCAGACGGCTGCCCCATTGTGAATCAGGGACTAAAACCAGTGCTTGGCGTAAACCTCGTTGACTCGCTACCAACGCGATTTGACGAGCTTCATCTTCAGGAGAAAGGCCAAATTGGTAAAGTGCTGGAGCAGTTTGCCCTGCACTGGCATAGTTCAGGCTGAGTACCGGTATGGTTAATGCCGCACTATTAGCGAGCAAAACCTCCAAAGCTTCTTTATCCAACGGACCTATAATCAGATCGGCCCCTTCGCTGGCTGCCTGTTGATATTGTGCAAGTATATTGGCTGGGGTCGTGGGATAGTTTTTACTTGTTGTTACTGTGCCAAATTGTCTGCTCATCTCTCGTATACCTTGAGAGATTTCCTGACTTACCGCACCTAAAGCCCCTTGATCAGGTAGTAAAACAGCTAAATGCTCAACCACTTGTGGAACAATACTGCTTTGAGTCTGCGGTGTCTGTTGGGCTTCGGCTTGTAATTCTGGTGGAATACCTTGCGCGATTCGGTATTCATTGGGCAGGCGACCGCCCATTTCTAACGCTCGTTGGCGCACCAATAATACTTTATTGCGTAAACCCGCTGTCATCTCGGGCGCTTGTAACGGTAATAAACGTAAAGCTTGATCAGGCTGTTCAGTTTGTAAAGCCAATAGCGCGAGGGTATAGCGATAACGAGCTTGATTTTCTCCCACTAAGGCTTGGCGGGGAATCTGCTGCAAATAGTAGTGTGTATTGCGTTCATCCCCTAAAGAGGCCGTCACTTCAGCAGCTTGCAGGAGAACACGCTCCCGTTGTGGCGGCGGAAGGCTAAGTGCTGCTCGATAATAGGTCGCGGCAGCTTCTTGTTTGCGGCCTTGCTTAAAAAGCTGATTAGCTAGCTCAACAGTAGGCAGTGCTTTAGCGGGGTCTATCCGCCCCGATTGACCTTGCAGATTTGTTGGTTTACGGCTACTTGAATAATCGGTAGTCAATGCGTTTGAGTAAAGGCTACAACCTTGTAAGAGTAAGCAGCTACTCATTAAGCTAATTGACAATGAATAGCGTAAGTCCTGAATTGTCATTATATCTATCCTAAATATCCGAGGAACTAACCGTGTGCTTTTGCCCAATTGGGATGAAACTATAGCAGGGTTTCGCATTTTTTGGATAGCAAAAAGCTCGCCAAAGCCTGATCATACCGCCTTCTGATCAGTCATTCGCATAGGTTGTTATGAAGGCAAGTTTGTATTGTGTAGCTACTCCGATTGGTAATTTAGCAGATCTTACTGAGCGTGCGATTAAGACACTAAGCGTGGTTGATAAAATCTATGCTGAGGATACACGGGTGAGTTTACGGTTATTGACCCATTTAGGTTTGCAAAAGCCCTTAGTAAGCTTACATGACCATAATGAAAATGCACGAGTCACTCAAGTACTTGGCGATCTAGAGCAGGGTTTGAATCTTGCTTTGGTCAGTGATGCAGGGACTCCTTTAATCAGTGATCCGGGCTATCATTTAGTCAAAGCTGTGGCTGCAGCAGGGTTTCGAGTGATACCGATACCAGGGGCTTGTGCGGTGATTGCGGCTTTATCCGCCGCAGGCTTAGCGACCGACCGCTTTATTTTTGAAGGATTTTTATCCGCTAAATCAGCAGGGCGCAAAGCAAGTTTTGAAGCACTAAAAACGGAAGAGCGCACTTTAATTTTTTATGAGTCTAGCCATCGGATAGCGGGGTTTCTTGAGGATTTGATCACAGTCCTAGGGGCGGAGCGTGAATTAGTTATTGCCCGTGAGTTGACAAAATTATACGAAAGCTTTTATCGAGGCACGGCTCAAGCCTTATTAGAGCGTTTGCATCAAGACAGTGATATGCAAAAAGGCGAATTTGTGGTGTTAGTCAAAGGTGCAACAAGCACTTGCGAGCAGCAAACAAAAGTCGAAGCCGCCAGTATTTTGCAGATTTTATTAGAGGAGGAGATTGCGGTTAATCAAGCGGCCAAGATTGCTGCCCGAATAACCGGGCAAGCAAAAAATAAGCTTTATCGTCAAGCGCTGGACATGAGCAAATTATTCAGCTTCGGGCGCGACCGGCTCGGACGTGATGACTAATTCGTTTTCACTACCCGCTTGGTTAAGCACAATTAACTTGTCAGGATCAATCACTAAAATTTGCTCAGCGACCGCCGCTGGAATTAAACAACGCTTACCTGCTAGGAAGGTAATTGCTAAAACGCCATCCGCTAACTCTTGCTGTTGTTGCTCGGTGACATATAAATATTTCACCGTTTCGCCCACCACAAAATTGTAGCGGATGCTAGCTTCTTCCAGATTTTTCAAGTTAGCACTGATCAGTTCTTGCACTTGCTGACGTGTTTGCTTTTTGCGCTCAGCCAATTCACGTTTGCGTTTTTCTTCAGCTTCTTTTTCCTGACGCTCTAAGTTATTCCGCTCACGATAAAATTGCTCCAAGTCAGAAGGACTACGTTGTTTTGTAGGCTTAGTAGGTGGCTGTTTGGTTTCCGTCTCAGTCTTTACTGTTTCAGGTTTGGCAACAGGTTTATGAGGTTTTGCTGGCATTGAAGGGCGATTAGGTTTGCTTTGCTTATGCTTTGCCTGTTCGCGGGCTTCTTTTGCCTTCTCTTTCTGCTGTTGCTTAGCCTGTTCCGCTTGGTCAATTTGCGTTTGGGTGATCAGACCCGCTTTGAGCAGTTGTTCGCTTAGTGAATTGGACATGGTCGATAGTCGTCAATATTAAACAGTAGCCAGTTCCGCTTGGATCGCTTGGGTAATGTCTTCCATTTCACCAATGCCATTAACCCGCTTGAGCAAACCTTTATCTGCATAGTAGTTAATGAGCGGTGCGGTGTTTTCTTCATATACCTTAAGGCGATTGCCAATCGTTTCTTCGTTATCGTCAGCACGATGATATAAATTCGTACTGCCACATTTATCGCATACTCCCTCTTGGGCAGGCGGAGAGAAGTAGCGGTTGTAAACAGTCGAACAGTCTTTGCAAGACAGACGACCTGTTAAGCGTTTTAATAAAATATCAAAGTCTACATCAATTAATAGGCCAGCTTGTAGCGGTTGGTCAACTTCAGCTAATAATTTATCTAAGCTAGCCGCTTGAGTTAAGTTCCGAGGGAAACCATCCAGAATGAAACCATTGGCCGTATCGGGCTGTTGTAAGCGCTCACGAATCATACCCAGTACAATCTCATCAGAGACTAGACCACCAGCATCCATCGCTATTTTAGCTTGTTTGCCCAATTCAGTACCCGCGGCAACGGCTGCTCGTAGTAAATCGCCAGTCGAAATTTGCGGAATATTATAAATAGCCGTCAAGCGTTGTGCTTGAGTTCCTTTACCTGAGCCTGGTGCTCCAAGAAGTACGATACGCATAAATTAGGTTCCCTTTTCTACTCCAATCGAGCCACTTCTTATACTTAATTAAATGTTGCAGTGCAAGTTAGATTCAACAGTCGTTATAATAGCCCGCTTTAAACCAATGGAAGACCGCTATGAATATCGACAAAATTGCCGTCGGCAAAGACGTACCTGAGTCTGTCAATGTTATTATCGAAATCCCAGCTCACTCTTCGCCTGTTAAATATGAAGTGGATAAAGAGAGTGGTGCTTTACTAGTCGACCGCTTTATGTCTGCACCGATGTTTTATCCAGCCAATTATGGTTTTGTGCCACATACTTTGTCGGATGATGGTGATCCGGTGGACGTCTTAGTAGTGACACCTCATCCATTGGTTCATGGTTGTGTGATTCCAGCGCGTCCGGTCGGGGTGTTGAAAATGTCCGATGAGGCCGGTCAGGATGCAAAAATTGTGGCAGTGCCAGCAGGTAAACTTGCCCCAGAGTTTAAGGACGTGACCTCGTATACTCAACTCTCACCGTTGTTAATTAAACAAATCCAACATTTCTTTGAACGCTACAAGGAACTCGAACCGGGTAAGTGGGTCAAGGTTGAGGGCTGGGCAGATGCTGCTGAAGCTAAGCAAGAAATTTTGGATAGTATCAAGCGTTATGAAGCAGGCAAATAAAGGTTTACATTAAACTTTAGCTAAGCTGACCTCATCCAATAAACTCCTGCTGATTTTCTGATAAACTCAACAGCAGGGGTTTACTCCGGGCTAATAATATTTATTTATCATTAAACTAATTAATTCCAGTGTTGGCAGAGTATGGGTGAGCGGTTATCAATTAAAACGGAACGAGATGAGCAACAGCTCTTCAATTCGCGCGCTATTGTTGCTGGATTGTTTGTGCTATTGGCTTTAGGTGGGATTATGACACGCCTGTATTTTTTACAGGTCAAGGAGCATGACACTTATACCGCATTATCGAAGCAGAATTATCAAAAACATATTCCACGCGCACCGACGCGGGGGCAAATCTATGACCGCAATGGAGTACGCCTTGCCGATAACCATGCTCAGTATGTTTTAGAGGTGGTATGGGACAGTGTGCCCGATCAAAATGGTGATGGTAAAAAGCGCTGGAATGATATGCAGCTGATGCTAGAGCGCTTAACCAAAATTGTACCTTTATCAGAAAAAGATTTACGTGTTTTTGGGCAGCAAGTGAATCGCCGTAGCCGCTATCAGCCGACTCCCTTAAAAGAAAATATGACCGAACAAGAAATGGCGATGTTTGCGGTGAATAAATCACGCTTTCCTGGGGTGAATTTAGAGCGTCGGATGCAGCGTTATTATCCACTCGGGACGGTCGCTAGTCATGTGATCGGCTATGTAGGGCGGATTGATGATCGGGACTTAGAGCGTGTCGATAAAAATAATTATGCAGGTACAACCCATATTGGCAAGATTGGGATTGAGGCTGCCCATGAAGATCGTTTACATGGTCAAGCGGGATATGATCTTGCAGAAGTGGATGCGCATGGTCGTCATCAAGATATGATTGAGCGCAAAGAAGCGGTTGGGGGGCAAGATTTAATTTTAGGTTTAGATATTAACCTACAGCTGAAAGCAGAGGCTTTGTTAAAAGGCGAGCGTGGGGCAGTCGTTGCGATTGATCCACGTAATGGCGAAGTATTGGCGATGGCGAGCGTGCCAACTTTTGACCCTAATCTATTTGTGGATGGTATCTCGAGTAAAGTTTATTCAGAATTGCGAGATGACCCTGATCGTCCTCTGTACAATCGTGCTTTGCAAGGGGCTTATCCACCGGGGTCAACAGTTAAGCCCATGAATACCTTGGCGGGCTTGTATGAGAAGGTAATTTGGCCGGGTAAAACGGTTTATGATCCGGGGTTTTTTCAGATTCCGGGGCATAAGCATCGTTATCGGTGTTGGAAGAAATCAGGTCATGGTGGAGTGAATATGGATTATGCGATTGCACAATCCTGTGATACTTTTTTCTATGATATGGCCTATCGCATGGGAGTGGATAAGTTTTCGGGCTATATGAGTTTGTTTGGTTTTGGTAAGAAAACGGGTGTGGATCTGACCTCTGAATCGGATGGTTTAATGCCTACACCCGAATGGAAGCAGCGGCGTTATAAACAAGTTTGGTATCCGGGGGATACCGTTAATATCGGTATCGGGCAAGGTTATTGGTTAGCTACGCCTATTCAACTGGCTCATGCAACGGCGAGTGTTGCCATGCGGGGTAAGCGCATTCGTCCACATGTCTTAAGAGCTGTACGCACCGCAAAAAATAAACCAGAGCAGATTCTTGAGCCGCAAGTAATTGCACAAATTCCAGCCCGTGATCAACGACATTGGGAAATGGTCGTGCAAGGTATGGTGCATGTTGTACATGCCTCTTATGGCACAGCTAAGCGGATTGGCTTAGGAGCGCCTTATACCATTGCAGGGAAAACAGGGACAGCTCAAGTTTTTGGGATTGCGCAGAATGCACGCTATGATGCTTCACGTTTAGCCAAGCGTTTACATGATCATGCTTTGTTCGTTGGCTTCGCACCCGCAGATAACCCTCAAATTGCAGTTTCAGTGATTGTGGAAAATGGGGGCGGTGGTAGTTCAACCGCTGCACCTATAGCGCGGCGAGTGATGGATGCTTATTTATTGAAAAAATATGATGATGATGAACCTGCTGATGGAAAAGGTGAGGTTGAGCCTGCAGATATAGTTCCACGAGTGGAGGGAGCGGAGGAATGATTTCAGGATTATTGCCGGCTTCTTTGCTGAAAATGTTGCAGCGCGTCGATTTGGTACTGCTAGCGGCTTTATCCCTCTTAATTTTTATGGGGTTAGCCACTTTATACAGTGCAGCGGATGCTGAGATCAGTACAGTCTATCGACAGGGGATTCATTTCGTTTTAGGGCTGGTGTTGATGTTACTTTTTTCGCAGGTGGAAGGTAAAACCTTACGCCAGTTTGCGATTTGGTTATATGGCATCGGTGTTGTGCTCTTAGTCCTAGTATTGATGGTAGGGGTTATCAAAAAGGGGGCGCAACGTTGGCTTTATATCGGGATTGATATTCAACCCGCCGAGATGATGAAGTTCGCTGTACCGATGATGGTGGCTTATTATTTCTCTGAAAAACCGTTACCGCCGCGTTTTCTTGATATTCTTGTAGCTTTGGTTCTTGTTGCTATTCCAATGGTTTTAATTATGAAGCAACCGGATTTAGGGACTTCACTATTGATTGCTTTATCCGGTTTATTTGTGATTTATCTGGCGGGGATGTCGTGGTGGTTAATCGGTGGCTCGATAGCTGCGATTGCAGTAGCTGCCCCCTTGATGTTTAACTATGGGATGCATGAATACCAGCGTCAGCGAATTCTAACGCTGCTTGATCCCGAAAGTGATTTGTTAGGTACGGGTTATCATATTTATCAGTCGAAAATCGCCATTGGTTCTGGGGGGATTGATGGGAAGGGTTGGTTGCGGGGCGATCAATCGCATTTAGATTTTTTACCAGAGCGTCATACCGATTTTATCTTTGCGGTGTTTGGAGAGGAATTTGGTTTTTTAGGTAATTTGCTGCTTTTAGGGCTGTATGTCTTTATTATTTGGCGGGGTTTATATATTGCGTCTAAAGGCGCTGATACCTTTTCGCGTTTATTGGCAGGCAGTTTAAGCTTAACCTTTTTTATCTATCTGATTGTGAATACAGGGATGGTAAGTGGTGTATTGCCCGTGGTGGGTGTTCCCTTGCCACTTGTAAGTTATGGTGGGACATCAGTGGTGACCTTAATGAGTGCTTTTGGCATTATCATGGGGATGAAAAAGCGTAAGCGTATTTATCAAACGGACGAATAGGGCTAAACAATGCAAGCATTTTGGGGCAGTGCTTATCTAATCGGGGCGCTATGTTGGGTAATGGGTTTAAGTGCTTGCACGACAGAACCTGCTATTCCAGAGGCGGGAACAAACTCAGCTTCTACTGGCTCTAGTCGTGTACCAGCAGCAGATCCTTTAGTGAGTTCGCCTGCAATCCCGTATCGTCCACAAAGGCCAGCGGTGAGGCCGCCATCAAGACCTAGCCAAAACCAAACTAATTATCCGAGGCCAATTTTAATACCAGAACCGTTACAAGCTGAGCTACCTGCGCCTGTACAGGGGGCTAATTATTTGCATTATCCCGCCTTACAAGCTTTTATTGGTCGAATGCAACAAGTCCACGGTTTTGATGCGGGTCAACTGCAAAACTTGTTTGCTACGGTGCAGCGTAATGAAGAAATTATTGCCAAAGCCAGTAAACCTGCAGAAGCTAAACCTTGGCTACAATATCGTCCTATTTTTATTACAGAAGACCGGATTCAAAGTGGCGTCGCATTTTGGCAGCAATATGCCAATACCGTGGAGGCAGCGGCTCAGCAATATGGAGTTGATCCAGCTTATATAGTTGCCATTATTGGGGTAGAAACTTTCTATGGGCGAAATACGGGTAATTATTTTGTATTACAAGCATTGACCACTTTAGCTTTTGATTTCCCCAAACGAGCCGATTTTTATCAAAAAGAATTAGAGCAGTATTTATTGCTCACCCGTGAAGAGCAAGTTCAACCTTTAGCATGGCAAGGTTCTTATGCAGGAGCGATGGGCTTGGGGCAATTTATTTCTAGTAGCTATCGCCAATACGCTCAGGATTTTGATCAAGATGGCCGGCGGAATTTGTGGAGCCCTGAAGATGCGATTGGTAGTGTAGCCAATTATTTAGCGCGGCATGGTTGGCAAGCTGGCGAGGATGTTGCAGTTCCGGCTTATGTTTCTGGCCAAGCCTATGCTAGACTGCTTAATGAAAAGCCAGTCAAACCAAGCTTAACTTTGCCTGCTCTCTCCATGCAGGGGATTGCACCTGTCAGTCAATTTAGAGCAAGGCAGGCAAGTTTAATTCTGCTAGATGGGGCAGCAGGGAATGAGTTTTGGCTAGGCGGGGATAATTTTTATGTGATAACCCGTTATAACCACAGCAATAAATATGCAATGGCTGTCCATCAATTAGCACAGGCCATCCGCCAACGGATGGGGCGTTAATGATCTGTTACTCTGCTTGGCCTTAGAATAACCGTTAGGGCAAGCCATGAATGATGATAACAACGATGAAAACTATTCAACAAGCGCTTCTATGGGTTCTCACTAGCAGTTTAGTCGGCTGTAGTGCACTGACAACGGATGATCCAACAGCCACTAGCTCTGTACCGCCTTTAAAACTCGATAATCAAGCCTCAAGCTGTGGAAACGAGCCAAGCTATACTTTGAAAGGTAAGACTTATCAAGTGCTTAGCTCAGTACAGGGGTATCAGGCAGAGGGGCTGGCCTCATGGTATGGGTCGGAGTTTCAAGGTGCTAAAACGGCAGGTTGTGAGACTTTTGATATGAACAGCTTTTCTGCTGCTCACCCCACTTTACCTTTACCGAGCTTTGTGCGGGTGACGCATCTAGGCAATAAAAAATCGGTGATTGTGCGGGTGAATGATCGTGGGCCGTTTGAGACAGACGGTTTGATTCAAATTTCGTTGGCAGCGGCTAATGCTTTAGGCATGAGCACTAAGGGTGGGGAAACCGCCTCAGTACGGGTCGAGGCTTTAGATATTCAACAAAATGCTGCTTTAGAAGCAGGGCAGAGTAAACTTGCAGAGCGAGCTAGAGTCAAAGCCAAGCCAACCCCCGCACAAATAGCAGCGGAGCAAACGGCGAAAGCCAGCGGAAAAAGCTTTTATGTGGTCGTGAATAATTTTGCTGAGCAAACTGAAGCCTTAGAAATGTTTGTGCGTTTAACTTCAGTCGGTTTAAGCAAAACAGAGATGGCGACGGCTGCACCAGAGGGCAAACAAATGCATCAAGTACGGATTGGGCCATTGTATACTCAAGATCAGATTGATCATGTCAAAGATGCACTTGAAAGTAATGGCTTGGCAACTTTTCGAGTTGTCGCAATAAATCAATGAGATAGAGAGTGAATAACAGGATGTTACTGAGAATACTGTTGGTGAGCTTATGGCTGTCTGGTTTTGCCTATGCTGAAACTAAACCGGCTAAAACCACGGCTCCCACTGCGGTAGAAACGGCTGAAGATATGCCTGCAGGAGCAGGTTCTGGTGCTAAATTTGTTAGTCCTCCCAAAGGAGGACAAGTTGTCGCTTTAGCGGATGGTGCACCTGAAGTCGATTCAACCAGTTTTGTTTTGGTTGATTTCCAAAGTGGTGAAGAGTTAGCAGCACTTAATCCCGGTGAGCGCGTCGAACCTGCCAGTATTACTAAGCTAATGACAGCTTATATTTTATACCGTGAACTCAGTAAAGGCACGATCAAGCTTGATGATGAGGTTTTGATCAGCCAACGTGCTTGGGAAATGCAAGGTTCACGCATGTTTGTTGAATTAGGCAAAAAGGTTCAGTTAGAAAAACTTCTGCGTGGCTTGATTATTCAATCAGGGAATGATGCGGCAGTTGCTTTAGCGGAGCATGTTGCTGGTTCTGAAACCGCTTTTGTGCAGCGGATGAATGAAGTCGCTAAAGAGCTAGGTATGGTGAATACTCAGTATCAAAATGTGACGGGTTGGCCTGCCGCAGATCATTATACGACCGCACGGGATATTGTAATTTTAGCGCGGGCTTTAATTACGGAATTTCCAGATCGGTATAAGCTCTATTCTGAAAAAGAATTCACCTATAATAATATTAAGCAGCATAACCGTAATAAATTATTATGGCGTGATGCCTCCGTTGATGGGATGAAAACCGGTCATACGGAGTCAGCAGGCTTTTGCTTAGTCGCCTCTGCTAAACGCGACACAATGCGCCTGATTTCGGTTTTGTTGGGTTCAACCGATGAAAATAGCCGAACAGAATCTAGCCAACGTCTTTTAGAGTATGGTTTTCGTACCTTTGAGACCCATAAGCTTTATAAGAGTGGGGATGCTCTGTCTGCAGTCCGGGTTTGGCAAGGTGATAAGACTAAAGTAGCGGCGGGCGTGATTGATGATTTATATGTCAGTATTGGTAAAGGTCGCTATGATCAACTAAAAGGTGTGATGCAGTTTGATAAAGCGATTGATGCACCGATTCGGCGGGGGGATGTCTTAGGTAAAATTATTCTCTCTGATCAAGGTAAAGTCTTGAAAGAAGTACCTTTATTAGCTTTAGAGGATATTGCCGAAGGTGGTCTATGGCGACGTATGTCTGATAGTGTCCAGAAATTCTTTGCTGATTAATTTAGGAAATGCATCCGAATGAATACCTTTAGTCAATCTGAGGTGGAAATTGAATTCCCCAGTCATTTTCCCATTAAAGTCGTCGGGGCTGCTAATGAGCAATTAGCACAAATCATCCATGATATTGTGGTACAGCATGATCCTGAGTTTTCATTGGCAGCGATTCGTAGCAATCAAAGTCGTAATGGTAAATATCACAGCCTTACTTTAGGTGTGCGTGCCACGAGTAAAGAGCAATTAGATGCTATTTACAATGATTTAAAAGCCTGTGAGTGGGTTTTGTGGGCGCTTTAAAAGTTCGAGTTTTAGGTGCTAACCAAGCCTATCTGCCGACTTTGGCCGCTATGCAAGCGTTCACACAGCAGCGCTCTGAAGAGGCGGTCGATGAATTATGGGTGCTTGAACATGAGCCTGTATTCACTTTAGGTCGCAATGGGCAGATGGAGCATTTGCTTAATCCACAAGATATTCCAGTGGTTAAAGTGGATCGGGGTGGACAAGTCACTTATCACGGTTGTGGTCAATTAATTATTTATCTCTTATTAGATGTACGCCGCCTCAATTTAGGGGTGCGTGAGCTAGTGATTAAGATTGAACAAGCAATTATTAAACTCTTAGCCAGCCGAAATATTATAGCGACAGGTGATCGGGAAGCACCGGGCGTATATGTCGATGGTAAAAAAATTGCTGCTTTAGGTTTAAGAGTGAGTCGCGGTAAAACTTATCATGGCTTGAGCTTGAATGTGGATATGGATTTAGAGCCATTCAAACGCATTAATCCGTGTGGTTATGCGGGGTTAGAGGTGACTCAGTGCAGCGACTTAGGGATGACTGAAACACCGATGGAGCTAGCGGGTGAATTAGCGCTGTTGCTCGCTCAGGAATTGGGTTATCAGCAACTTGAGTGGTTGGCGGATTAAATATATTTTGCAGTATGCGTCATAATTTTTGATAACAACGGCATGGCTAATTTCCGAATCGGAAAGGGTAGTTTTACCCCGCCTGCTTGTTCAGCCATCTGACCATGACGTAGCTCATCTGCTTTCATTTGTTGCAAAATCACTGTACTTGGTAGGTCATTTGCGGGCAATTTGACTAAGTGTTCAGCTAAATGTTGCTCAACTTGATCTTCGGTTTCTTTAACAAAACCCAAGCTCCACTTGTCACCAACTAAACCCGCCACCGCGCCCATTGAAAACGAACCCCAATACCAAAGCGGATTTAAGCGACTAGTATGACTGGATAATTCGTCTAGGCGCTGCGCACACCAGACCAAATGATCATTTTCCTCTAAGGCCGCTCGCTCCATTTGTTCTCGCACTTCAACGAGCTTAGCGGTAAGGGCTTGTCCACGATACAAGCCCTGTGCAGCTACTTCACCTGCATGATTAACGCGCATCAATTGAGCAGAACGCTGTTTCTCCTCGGCAGTTAGTTCGGCAAGTACTTGCAGATCTTGAGCCGGATTTGAGCGTTCAGTGGTGGTGGGTGTGGCCACTGTTGCCCGTAAGGACTGATCAATTTCAACCAAACAGCGATCTAATAAACTCAAGGAGCGCATCATCATTAGCGAGGTAATTTAGTTAAATAATTAATCACATCAATCAGCTTATCTGAACCAGTCATCCGGCTTGGCCCAGTTAAGTATTTACCATTAACGATAATGCTCGGTACAGAATCAATCCCTGATTTAGTGTTGACATCACGGGCATAGCTTAATAATGAATTCAGTTCCATCGAGTTCATGGCTTTATTGATTTCATCAGCAGTATAGCCGAAGGATTCAAAGAAACGGCGTAGATTATCATCATTCTTCGCTGTATTACCACGCTCAAAACGAGGTAGCGGACGGCGCTGCACATGAACAGCATT
>JBJOOT010000030.1:0-12500 GCA_046051185.1 Pseudomonadota bacterium
ATCATCGTATCCTAAAAGTGTATAGGTAAATCCTCCATTTAATATTATCGTACTTGAATATATCTTTTCGAGAGTAGTACCTTTAAAACTAGGGTCTATCCAATCCGATGCATCAACCATTTCATACCCCGACGGATACGACTCATCTTTTATAACAGAGGCGAGTGCAAGCTGGTATGAAGCTAAGACAGTTTTTTCGATGCGGAATCCAAAGTTTGGTGTGGCGACAAATCTTTTAAATTTACCATTCTGATGAACAACTAAGGCCGAAGGAAAACTATCTAATACACTCATTCGTCTATAGGTTGCCTCAAGGGATGTAGCGCATAACTCAGAAATAAGGGCTATATTTCGCCAATTCACCCCACCATCAGAATATTGAGAAATAAGGCTTTTTGGCATAAGCAACCCTGAAGCAAAACCATTCGCCTCTTTCTCAATAGGGGTATTAAAAAAATCAAGTAATTCCTTATCTCCGCATTCAAATGATAATTTCTTCTGGGGCATAATGTGCATACAGACATGTCCAATTTCATGCGACACAGTAAAATTTAATCGTCTGCTATCAGGAATATTAGCATTAATATAAATAAGTGCTCCCTTGCTATTACCTTCAGCTTTACCCAAGATGTTTTTAGAATAAAAATCTTTCTTTTCCAGAACAAGTCTAAAGTCATCACAATCAATTGACTCAGCAACTTTCCATGGAGATATAGGCAGTGTATCAAATCCTAACTCTTCCAATAGTTGCTCGGCCTCATAAGCCCCCTTTTTTTCTTCAATCATTTGTTCCCAGTAATTTCCTTTAATCTTTCAGCCATGCCTTTGAGCATATCTTGATCTTCTTTTGGAAGACTGTCCAACACTTCCCATTGTCGATAAAACTCACGGTTTCGTTCGTTAGTTTCTGAAAGGTTCTCCGGCTTTTCCCCGGTTATTTCGTAAAGTTGTACCTTGAGGGCGGATGCTAATTTACGAAGAACTACGATCGTTGGAACTCTGCCATCACCCTTCTCAATTTTACTTAAAGCGGCTGATGTGATTTCCGCCTCGCTAGCCAGCTTAGATTGGTTCCAACCCAGTTTTTCACGTAAATATTTGATATTTGAGCTAATTATCTTCGCTTGATCAATTTTGCTTGACATAATAGTTCCTCCAGTTGATTTTTATTTTAACACCTATTGACAACATGTTCTAGGATAAACATAATTTAACTTTAGTTGATTCTTTATTTTCCGATTGTTGATTAAAGGGGCATAGCTTCATGGCTACAAATCCACCTACTGGTGATGGGCATCGAAAAGGTGCAGTACGCGGTCGCTCACAAACGCTGACCCTCTCAGGGCATTACGTAAAACGTGATACTTCTACCGGACAATTTATGGATGTGAAGACCTCTGATAAAAAACCATTCAAGGGGGTGCGTAAGGAAAAGTAAACGTGCGATGCCAAGAGCAGTAGTTGTTCTAGTTACTGCCTTTGATTAATTAGGGCTAAAATTTTGGAAAAAATACTTATGAATACAGTAAAGCATTATGAATATTACTTAGATAACCAAATCATCACTACTAATGATTCTGTTATTAATGGGCGACAAATCAGAGCAAATGCTGGTCTCAATCCAGCTAGCGATTACATTTTGATTGAAATTGGCAATAATACTTCCCGTTCAATTGGTTTAGAAGAGATGATTGAGTTATGGCCAGACACAAAACCGACTTTTTTATCCTTCAAAGGTGATCGTTCCTTTTCTTTAACTATCAATGAGCGAGGCTATGAATGGGGTACTGAACAGATTTCAGCTACTGATATTCGCCGTTACGCAAATATTCCTGATGAGCATGAACTTATTTTAGATAGTGCTCAAGATAAAACCATTAAAAATGATGGAACAGTTTGCCTAAAAGCTACAGGCACAGAACGTATTTTTTCTCGGCTACCAGAGAAAATTATCATTTTTGTCAACACGCGTGAAAAACATGTTGCTCCTGGAAAGATTACATTTCTGGAGCTTGTAAAGCTTGCATTTCCTGAGTTTCAGGAAGGGCCAAACACCTCATTTACGGTCAGTTACCGCAAGGGTTGTGGTGAACGTCCAGAGGGAACGTTGATTGAAGGAGAGTCTATCAAGATAACAAAGGGGATGCATTTCAATGTCTCAGCAACTGATAAGTCATAACCATGATCTTGCTCGCCTTCTCAAGGATGGTTATGAGGTTAGCATTGAGTATGGACATCTGATATTAAGAAATATTCCTTATGTAAATAAAAGTCGTCAAATTTGCAAAGGCATCTTAATTTCGACTTTAGATTTATCTGGTGATAAAACGAACAGACCTAATACACATGTAGTTATGTTTTCAGGTAATTATCCCTGTGATACAGAAGGCAAACCATTAGAAAAGATTCGCCACCAATCATCAACAATGATGGTTGGTGAAATTTCTGTAAATCATAGCTTTTCAAGCAAGCCGCAATCTGGTTATGTCGATTATCATGAGAAAATGACAACATACGCTACTTTGTTAAGTAGCCATGCAGAAGCTATAGACCCCAGCGTGACAGCGCGTACTGGTCGTATTATTGAAGCTTCTGATGACTCTCCATTCACATATATTGATAATGCATCTAGTCGTGCGGGAATTACTTCAATAGCTCAGAAGCTCAAGCGTAACTCTGTAGCTATTATTGGTTTAGGAGGAACCGGCTCATATATACTTGATTTTGTGACTAAGACACCAGTAAAACAAATTCACCTTTATGATGCTGATACCTTTGAGCAACACAATGCTTTCAGAACTCCTGGTGCTGCTTCAATCGAACAGTTATCTGCCAGACCATCAAAAGTGGAGTATTTAGCTTCAACTTATAAGCAGATGCACAAAGGCATAGTTCCTCATAACATAGCTATTGAACCAAACAACGTTGAACTGCTTCGTAACCATGAGTTCGTATTTATCTGCATCGACAATAATGCAGCTAAAAGACCTATTATTCAGGCTCTTGAGCAATTCAATATCCCATTTATTGATGTTGGGATGGGGTTGCAGGTAGTGGATGGCTTTTTAATTGGGGCGTTGCGTACAACAACCAGTACACCCCAGCATCGTGATCATGTCCATATGCGTTCTCGTATCCCCCTCGCTTCAAACGATGAGGGTGATAACCCTTATGCTCAAAACATCCAAATAGCAGAACTCAATGCATTAAATGCTTGTTATGCTGTGATTCGCTGGAAGAAGTACTGGGAGTTTTACAAGGATACTGAGCAAGAACATCACAGTATTTTTATATTAGACGGAAATCACTTATTGAACGAGGATGCAGCGTGAGTCGCATTAATAGACTGCAGCATCGCTTTGTTAATAGTTTTCCAGATAATCCTGAAGCAGGAGTGCTGTACATTGCTCTTGATTTTGCCACTATGTCTCATCTATGTTGCTGTGGATGTGGGCAAGAAGTTATAACTCCACTAAGTCCCAATGACTGGCAAATGATTTTTGATGGTCAATCCATCAGTCTCCATCCATCAATTGGAAACTGGTCTTTGCCCTGTCGGTCACATTATTTTATTCAAAATGGTAAGATACGGTGGGCTGGTGATTGGAGCGATGAACAAATTAGAGATGGGCGTGAAAAAGATTTAATCGCTAAACGAGGAATTGTTAATCGACCTTTAAATGCAGAATCTTCCTCAACCCAAAAACACAACACAATTACTCAACCAAAGGCTCTAAATTTATGGACGAGTCTGATGAGATGGTTTTTCAGAAGGTGATTTATATGCCTCGAAGTACTGTACTGTACTGTATTTATTGCGGTAATTCTAACTTGATCTTTTCAGACTAATGTAAGGGTGAAATTATGTAATGGTCCCCCAACTTCCTCGTTTTCCTTTACCAACATGCGCAACCTATTCTAGTGCGACAAGCCAGTGACTTCCCATGTTTAAAACTACGTAATATCAATTAATTATTTTCATCAAACGGGTTATAGAGTTTGACATGGGTTGACTTAAAATCTTGGGTATTTCGGGTGACAAGTATCAGATCATGAATCAGTGTGGTGGCGGCAATTTGTTTATCCAACACATTTTCAGGGTGCGGTACGCGCAAATGTCCTCATAGTTGGGCTTCTTCTTTGCCAAAATCCAAAATCTGTTCGCTGTACTCCTCCAGTAGAGTTGTGAACCAGCGCTCCAGTATAGTGGCTTGTTCCTGATCTCCACGATGGTAAATTAGATCAATACCTCGGCGTAACTCACCTAAAGTAATCACACTGAGGTAACAGACAGAACCTTGGTCTTGGGCTTGTGTTACAAACCGAGCGACGCCAGGATTCATTCGTTCTTGTTTGCGTAGTTCGCTGATAATATTCGTGTCTAGTAAATACATCAGCTAAATACTTCTGGCGTTGCATCCTGCTGAATCCGCTCAAAGTCGCTATCTCTACCTACATTCGGCATCTCTTTTAATACATCAAGGAAGCTCTTCTTTTTGGGACGCATCAGTACCTGTTCCAAAATTTGGCGGTGGGTGGCTTCTGCGCTGATACCCATACGACTCGCGTACTTCTGCTTGCTCCAGCAGCTCAGTCATACAGGCCAAATATGTTCTGTTTATATGTTCTGTTTAAAAGGTAATTGAGATTGTAACGTTAAGTACTTGCATTACTTGACTGATTTAATCAACTATTGCTAGCATGTAGCTATCTTAATGGAGTCGATGCAATGAAACTGACAACCAAAGGCCGTTATGCGGTGACTGCGATGCTGGATTTGGCATTGCATAACGGGGGCGAACCTGTTTCGCTGGCAGAAATTTCGGAGCGCCAAGATATTTCGCTATCTTACCTAGAGCAACTCTTCTCAAAACTGCGGCGGGCAGGTTTAGTCGTGAGTATGCGTGGCCCTGGTGGTGGTTATCAACTCAATGGTGATCCCGCAAAAATTGCAATTGCTGATATTATTGCTGCTGTCGATGAAAGTGTCGATGCTACACGTTGTGGTGGCTTAGGGGATTGCCAAGGCAATAAGCGCTGTTTGACACATGATCTGTGGTCGGATTTAAGCAATCAAATTCGTTTGTTTTTATCAGAGATCACCCTCGCCGATATGACTTCGCGGATCGAGGTAAAGGAAACGGCTCAGCGTCAAAAGCAAAAAATTGAGTTTTTATCCTCAGTATCGCATTAATTGAATTTTACCCGTTTTTAAAGTTTGAGTGTTATCAGCTATGAGCCGAGTGCCAACGCCTATTTATCTTGATTATTCTGCGACCACGCCGGTTGATCCACGGGTTGCCGAAAAAATGATGCAATACCTGACGATGGATGGTGTGTTTGGGAATCCTGCTTCACGTAGCCATGCTTTTGGTTGGGCAGCAGAAGAAGCTATTGAAGATGCGCGCGCCCAAGTCGCCGCCTTGATCAATGCCGATGCCAAGGAAATTGTCTGGACCAGTGGGGCGACGGAATCAGATAATTTAGCAATTAAAGGGGCCGCCCATTTTAATGAGCGTCGTGGTAAGCATCTTATTACGGTCAAAACTGAACATAAAGCTGTACTTGATACCTGTCGGCAATTAGAGCGTGAAGGTTTTGAGGTTACTTATTTAGATCCAGAGCCGAATGGCTTATTAGATTTAGAAAAATTTAAAGCCGCCATTCGCCCCTATACGACCGTGGTTTCGGTGATGCACGTTAATAATGAAATTGGCGTGATTCAAGATATTAAAGCCATCGGTGAGATTTGCCGTGCTCATAAACTAGTTTTTCATGTTGATGCTGCGCAAAGTGCTGGTAAAGTCGAAATTGATTTAGAAACCATGCCTGTGGATTTGATGAGCTTTTCGGCGCATAAAATCTATGGCCCAAAGGGTATTGGTGCACTCTATGTCCGCCGTAAGCCTCGGGTGCGTATTGAGGCGCAAATACATGGAGGTGGCCATGAGCGGGGTATGCGTTCTGGGACTTTACCCACCCATCAAATCGTGGGCATGGGAGAAGCTTTCCGCCTTGCTAAATTAGAAATGGTCGCTGAAAACGAGCGTTTACGCATGTTGCGTGATCGTTTATGGCAAGGCTTACAGGATATTGATGAAGTTTATCTAAATGGTGATTTAGAGCAGCGCATTGCGGGTAATTTAAACGTAAGCTTTAATTTTGTGGAAGGCGAAAGCTTGATTATGTCCTTAAAGAATCTGGCTTTATCTTCCGGCTCTGCATGTACAAGCGCGAGTTTAGAACCCAGTTATGTCTTGCGTGCTTTAGGGCGCAGTGATGAATTATCACATAGCTCTTTACGCATGACTTTAGGTCGCTTTTCAACGCTCGATGAGGTTGATCAAGCCTTAGCGAGCTTACATCGTGCAGTGAATCATTTGCGAGAATTATCACCCTTGTGGGAAATGCACCAAGAAGGCATTGATTTAAGTACCGTCAAATGGGCAGCCCATTAATTTTTGAGGTGAAATATGGCATACAGCGAAAAAGTAATTGATCATTATGAAAACCCCCGCAATGTAGGCAGCTTCAATAAAGCTGATTTACAAATTGGAACGGGGATGGTGGGCGCTCCAGCCTGTGGCGATGTGATGAAGCTACAAATTAAAGTCAATGCTGAGGGCGTGATTGAAGATGCTAAGTTTAAAACCTATGGTTGTGGTTCGGCGATTGCCTCGTCTAGCCTATTAACAGAATGGGTTAAAGGTAAAACTTTAGAGCAAGCTAAACAGATTAAAAATACGGATATTGCTGCTGAATTAGAATTACCACCAGTGAAGGTTCACTGCTCAGTATTGGCTGAAGATGCGATACGGGCAGCCATTGAAGATTATCAAAGTAAGCAACAAGGCTAAGCGATGGCAATTACGCTGACTGAAAAAGCCGCTGAGCGGGTAGAAAGTTTTTTAGCCAAGCGGGGCAAAGGTATTGGCCTGCGCTTAGGGGTGAAGACCACAGGTTGTTCTGGTATGGCTTACACAATGGAGTTCGCTGATACTTTGGAGGCGAGTGATACGGTGTTCGAATTAGGCACGGTCAAAATCATTATCGACCCCAAGAGTTTGGTGTATTTGGATGGTACAGAGCTGGATTATACCCGTGAAGGCTTGAACGAAGGTTTTAAGTTTACCAATCCCAATGAAAAAGCCCGCTGCGGTTGTGGCGAGAGTTTTACAGTCTAATTAAAGCGGGGCGCTATGTTACAGGATTGGCCGCGTGACTGGTTTGCCCTGTTTGGTCTACCAGCGCAATTTGAATTGGATCAAACGCTGCTCGCTCAGCGTTTTCGTGAGCTACAAAGTCGTTATCATCCTGATCGTTATGTACAGGCTGCTGAGTCAGAAAGGCGGTTAGCCTTGCAAATGACCTCCCTCTTAAATGAAGCCCATCGCATCTTGCGTCACCCTCGATTGCGAGCAAGATATTTATTAGAGCAAGCAGGGCTTAGCTTCAATGATGAAAGCCATACGATCAGTGATACTGCTTTCTTAAGGCAACAGATTGAATGGCGGGAAGCGATTGAGGAGGCGGAGGCGGCAGCCGAGCCTTTAGAGGGTTTAGCGCGACTCATCAAAAATTTAAATGCTGAGCTACAGGTTTTGGAGATGACCTTTGCAGCCGCTTGGCAAGCACAGGCTTATGCAGATGCACAAACCGCTTGGCTGAAAATGCGTTTTTATGAGCGCTTGTTGGAAGATGCGCAAGGGCGCTTAGAACGTTTAGAGGATGAAGGCTAATGGCATTGCTACAAATTGCCGAACCCGGAATGGCAAGTCTGCCGCATGAGCATCGCTTAGCAGTGGGGATTGATTTAGGGACGACTTATTCTTTAGTAGCGACTGTGCGTAGTGGTGTCGTTGATACTTTAGCAGATGTGACCGGTGAGCATTTGCTGCCCTCCATTGTGCATTATCAAGAGGGGGCTAAGCCTGAAGTTGGTTGGACGGCTAAGCAACAAGCCTTGTCTGATCCTTTGAATACGATTGCTTCTATTAAGCGTCTGATGGGGCGGTCTGCGCAGGAGTTGCAAAGGCTTGGTGGGCAATTACCGTATCAGATGCTTGATACAGAAGCCAAAGTCGCTCGTATTCAAACTAAAGCGGGGGCAGTGACGGCCGTCGAGGTTTCTGCTGAGATCTTGCGAGTATTGAAGGAGCGTGCGGAAGCTAGTTTAGGTGGGGAATTATCTGGTGTCGTCATTACGGTACCCGCTTATTTTGATGATGCTCAACGTCAAGCGACTCGGGATGCGGCGAAATTAGCGGGTCTACAGGTGTATCGCTTATTAAATGAACCAACCGCTGCTGCTATCGCTTATGGTTTAGATCGTCAAGAGACGGCTAGTGCCGAAAGTAAAATCATTGCGGTTTATGATTTAGGTGGTGGGACTTTTGATATTTCCATTTTGCGCTTGCATCAAGGCGTATTTGAGGTCTTAGCAACAGGCGGCGATTCAGCACTAGGTGGCGATGATTTTGATTATGTGATTGCGGAATGGCTGTTGCAGCAAGCTGAGCTTATGGCTACGCAAGATGCACAAGTTTTACGTCAGGCCTTAGTCACTGCGCGTGAGGCCAAGGAAGCTTTAAGTCGTTTAGATGGTGTTGCTATCCAATTAGGCCATTGGCAAGGTGAGCTAACGCGCATTCAGCTCAATGAATTAATTGCTCCGTTAGTTAAAAAAACGCTATTTGCTTGTCGGCGTGCTTTGCGCGATGCCAGTTTAGAAAAATCCCAGATTCAAGCGGTCGTAATGGTTGGCGGTTCGACGCGAGTCTTAGCCGTTCGAGAGCAAGTGGGGGCTTTCTTTGAGCGTGAGCCGCTTGTGGAGCTTGATCCTGATCGAGTTGTGGCTCTAGGTGCTGCGATTCAAGCGGATATTTTGGCAGGGAATAAGCCAGATGCTGAGATGTTGCTCTTGGATGTGCTTCCGCTCTCGTTGGGTTTAGAAACCATGGGTGGCTTGGTTGAAAAAGTGATTCAACGTAATACTACCATTCCTGTGGCGCGTGCCCAAGAATTTACCACCTTTAAAGATGGACAGACGGCCATGTCGATTCACGTCCTGCAAGGTGAGCGCGAAACCGTCGATACTTGCCGTTCCTTAGCACGCTTTTCCCTGCGTGGGATTCCACCGATGGTCGCGGGTGCTGCGCGGATTCGAGTCACTTTCCAAGTGGATGCCGATGGTTTATTAAGTGTCAGCGCCCGTGAGGAATCGACCGGGGTTACGGCCAGTATCGAAGTCAAGCCTTCCTATGGTTTAAGTGAGCTTGAAATTGAAACGATGCTGCGTGATTCGATGCAATATGCGCGAGTCGATATGGAAGCACGGCGCTTGCGTGAGCAGCAAGTTGAAGCAGATCGTGTATTAGAAGCTTTAGATTCAGCCTTACAAGCCGATGGTGAGCAGCTCTTGACCGCAGCCGAACGGGAGGTTTTGCTCATGAAACGTACAGAGCTTATGGTTGCTCGGTCTAGCGATCAAGTTGAGATTATTCAAGCCGCAATTAAAGCATTGGAGCAAGCGGCAGAAACTTATGTCGCACGGCGGATGAATGCTTCTGTGCAGGCGGTGATGGCTGGCCATAAATTAGACGAATTTTCATCGGAAACAGGATTTAATCGCCCATGCCAAAATTAATTTTTCTACCCCATGAGGACTTATGCCCCGAAGGTGCTTTGTTTGAGGTCGAGTCTGGTATCAGTATTTGCGATGCTGCACTGAGTCATGGGATTGAATTAGAGCATGCTTGTGAGAAGTCCTGTGCATGTACCACTTGCCATGTCTATATCCGTGAGGGGTTTGATTCCTTGGAGGAGGCGACTGAGCAAGAGGAGGATTATTTGGATAAGGCTTGGGGGGTTGATCCAGACTCGCGTTTAAGTTGCCAAGCTTTGGTGGGAGAGGATGATTTAGTCATCGAAATTCCCAAATACACGATCAATATGGTATCCGAAGGTTCACATTAAGGAGTCAGGAATGGATGCTTTAAAATGGACCGATACTTTAGACATTGCGCTGGCGTTGCTGGAGAGCCACCCTGAGCTTGACCCACGTTATATCCGTTTCACTGACTTACATGCTTGGGTCATGGCTTTAAGCGATTTTGCGGATGACCCTAATCGCTCGAATGAGAAAATCTTAGAAGCTATTCAAATGGCTTGGATTGAAGAGGCTGATTTAGACTAGCCTCTTCGCTAGGAGGTGTCGAGTTTGTTGTTTAGCCGCCAAACTCGCGCCGGACATTGCGCTCGATAGCAGCGGTTTCACGTAGTTTAATCAGTTGATTGGCTAAATTACGCGCATACTCTTTGAAACTTTGCATTTCTGCAGGGCTTAATACCCCTTTTTCTGGCAAGGCAACTGACATAGGATCTTGTGGTTCACCATTGATCTTAAATTCGTAATGCACATGGTTGCCAGTTGAAGTACCCGTAGAGCCTACATAACCGATGACATCGCCTCGCTTAACCGAGTCACCACTGGCTAAACCCTTTTGATAATCTGACATATGCCCATAGAGGGTACTGATACCATCTCCGTGGCTCAGTTCAATCACTTTACCATAACCCCCTTTGCGCCCCACATATTGCACAGTACCATCGCCAGTTGCATAAATAGGCGTACCATAAGGTGCGGCAAAATCTGTTCCAGAATGCATACGACGGAAGCGGAATACCGGATGAGTTCGTGAGCCAAAACCAGAAGATAACCGGCCAACTCCTTTTAGCGGTAAACGGTTGAAGGCTACTTGTTTTAATTCAGTTTCTTCATCAGGGCGCAAATAGCGGGTTTTGCCAGAAGCTAACTGAAAACGAATGCGTTGGTGTGCTTCACCCTTATGGTTAAATTCAGCCGCTAAGATATTTTGTGAGAAAATACGTTCACTTTGATAGAAGAAATCTTCAAAAATGACACTGACTTGATCACCAATAGCAATTTGCCGGAAATCAACATCTTCTTTGAATACTTTACTGAGTTGACGGGTGATCGACATCGGTAGCCCCGCCTTATTGGCTTCATAATGGAAGGGGTTATGTACTGTGAAGGCAACCCGATTGTGTTGTTCTTCAAAGACCTCATTATCCCAACGTCCTAGATATTTGCCATCTTGCAGTGAAATAATATAAGCCGTGCGTTTGCCAGTCGCATAGATAATTTGTTTTACCGCCTCTTCACTGACTTGAATGAATACTTTGTTACCAGTTTGTAGATTAGACAAGACTTGCTCATTGTCGGGATCAGCCATTAAGGCGGCTAAATCGGTAGTGACATTCAGCTCTGCGAGCACTTCTTCAATATTCGTGCCAGCAGCCACTGGGTAAAATGTCCATTCCCCGTGATTAGCCGAGGGCAGTGCTTCCATTTCATAACCTGCGTAAGTTTCTGTAACCGTAGGCAGATTAAGTTGTTCCGTATTTTTAGCCTCACGTAAAATGGCTGCCTGTGCTTCAGCACTTAATGCCGTATCATTTCTTGGATTCGATAAAGTCACCGTGGAGTGAACGGGGATGTTTCCTAAAGCGGCTAGGGTCGCTACGACGATCAGAGAACGGCTAAAAATATAATTGAAGGTTCGAGTTTTAAGCGGTTTGAGTGGCTTGGATGCTGCCTGATGGTCGACAAATTTCGTGTTAGCTGTTTTGCTTTTAGAAATCTGCGGCTGATTTAACAAGCTGGATTGTCTGTGAACTTGAGAGCGAACTTCTGAAGAGCTCGTGATGGCATGAACTTCGTCTAATTTAGTCGTTTCTTTCCTACCGATGGTGACTTCTATTCCGCCAACCGGAAGGTTATAACGTTCCATTGCTTGGCTCCACTTATTATTATTTTTATTGTTCGTAGGAGGCGAAGGTCTTTTGCTGGTGTTTAACAAAATAACAACTCCATTGTGTAAGCCTTCGCACTTAACAAGAAAATAGGCTTTAAAAACCTATACTTGGCGCGAGGCTAACGAATAGGCACTGAATGATGCCTGAACTTTTAGGGGTTTCCAACCAAAAATTCAACCTATCGAACTCTCAATTTATTGAGGGTCTATAACCATGTGATCTTAGCTAACTAAGGGATTCATGGTAAGCTACTTCGCGCTTTTTAGGGTAAATCCGTTTTATTGTCAATCATTGGAACTAAGTTGATGATGCAGTCCTCCGATATTCTGAGCGAATTAGAACGCGGCACAGAAGAAATTTTAATCAAGCCTGAGCTTGTCCAGAAACTTAATCAAGGCCGTCCTTTAAGAATTAAGGTTGGATTTGACCCAACAGCCCCCGATTTACATGTGGGGCATACCGTGATCATCAATAAAATGCGCCAATTTCAAGAGTTGGGTCATCAAGTTATTTTCTTAATAGGCGATTTTACCGGACGAATTGGCGACCCTACAGGCAAGTCGGCTACACGACCCCCGCTAACTGAAGAACAAGTCAATCAAAATGCGACTACTTATAAAGAGCAGGTTTTTAAGATTCTTGATCCTGACAAGACTGAAGTA
>JBJOOT010000030.1:20000-24788 GCA_046051185.1 Pseudomonadota bacterium
GATATAAATTTACCGCGTATTTAAATTGTTCATCTGGAATCTCAACGCCTAATTCACTGACAGCGGTACTGATTTGTTCCGCAGTGAAGCTAGCGAGCCTGTTCGCCTTAAAACTTGGAGTTGCCGCCTCGATTGAGCTGGCACTTAACCCAAAACCTAACCCTAAGCTGAGTACAGTTAGGCTCAGGTAGGTAGACGGCATTCTTTTCATAGCAAGCAACTCCTTGTTAAAGCGGGCTTGAGGCTAATTCACCTTGCGTATTTGCAAAGTCATACCACCACGGTTATCGGTACTACGACTCATATCTAATAGCATAAACGAAACTTGGCTATCTTTATCAAGAGTGAAGGTAGAGGCCTTAGCGGCTGCTAAAGCAGAGGCTTCATCGGGATAAGTGTAGTTTTCAGTCACTTCATAGGCACGATTGCCACCGTTTTGTAGGAAATAACTAGCGTCGCGGTATTGTGGAATCTCTTTAACCGTTGATAATTCTTTGCCAGCTACCATCACTTTGCTTAAATTGGGTGAACTCACGTAATAATTATTATGCATGCCCGTAAAGCGAGTCGGCACAATTCGTGGACAGCCTTTATTGCGTGGGCAATTAGTACGATCCCAAACACTCCAAGCCTCATACTGTCCACCTGCTGCTTTGCCTACTGGCTTTACTTCATAGCTACCTTGAGGCAGGTTTAAACGGATTGGGTTATCTGAGCCATTGGTGCGTGCATCTAGTTTAATGATCTGTGTTTCAAAGCTACGCGGTGTAGCATTAGGTTTGGGTGTCTGATTCGGTGCTGCTTGTACGAAGCTCGTTGCCAATAAACTAGCGCCAAGCAGGGTTGATAAGAGTGGTAGTGGTTTAGTAAACATGATCTTAACCCTTAAATAAATAATATTGGTTCAACTGGAGTTGAAAAAGCAAGACCCGACTGAAAGCGTGACATAGTTGTTTAGAGTATTTCAGTGATGTAATTCCAGTTCTCTAAGATTCTTACCCAAATTTTCCCTGTGACCAAGCTTAACAGGATTAATGGACTTTTTAGTACAGCTTGTTTTTCGGAGAAGTTAGCGATTTAAAAGATATAAGATTTTAAAAATATCACTTTTTCAGCTTATACTAAAAACTGCATAATAGCGCCACTTTATAAAGATAATTTCATATGGAGCACGACCTATGAGCTGGGAAGCCATTGTTGCCATTCTGACGGTGTTAGCAGTGTTAGGCATGCTGGCACTATCAAAAATAGCTGCCGATCTAATTTTGATGGCGGCTCTGATTTTTTTGCTTGTGATTGGGATACTAGAACCGAATGAAGCCTTTGCAGGTTTCGGCAATACGGGGTTAATGACCATTGCTGCTTTATATATTGTTGCCGCCGGTTTAAGAGAGACGGGGGCTATTCAATACATTACTCGTCGTCTACTCGGTCAGCCCACCACGGTGAGAGGTGCACAGTTTCGTATGTTGATACCCACGGCAGCTTTAAGTGCCTTCTTAAATAATACCACGGTCGTTGCGATGCTGATTCCAGCGATTCAGGAATGGTGTAAGCGTTTAAAACTTCCCCCCTCCAAACTATTGTTGCCCTTAAGTTATGTCACCATTTTGGGGGGGACTTGTACCTTGATTGGTACGAGTACTAACTTGGTCGTTAATGGCTTGTTGCAGAAAAATGGCCTTCCAGAGCTAGGCATGTTTGATATTACGGGGGTTGGTTTGGCGTTGCTAGCAGCAGGCAGTACGTTTTTGCTTATTTTTGGTAATCGCTTACTCCCCAATAGCCAAGGTATTACCGAGGATTTAGATAAGGTGCGTGAATACCATGTGGAAATGGTCGTCGATACACCTTTGGATGGGAAAACCTTATCACTGGCCGGTTTAACTAATTTAGGTTACGGCTATTTAGCTGAAATTGAACGTGCAAATGAGCTGATTCAAAGCCCCGAGCACGATTTTGTTTTGAAAAAGGGGGATCGTTTATCCTTTATCGGTGCACCGCGCTGTGCCCATGAGTTGCGTAGTATTGCGGGGTTGCAGCCTGCGAACCAAGCGATTCAAAATTTAGGAGTGGCGCACTATCGACGGCGATTAGTAGAGGCGGTTGTTGGCCCTGAGTTTCCTTTCTTGGATATGACAGTAGAGGAATGTGATTTCCTTGGCTATTATCAAGCGGTCGTTTTATCGGTTGCGCGAGGGGGGAAGGATAATTTACCTGATAAAGGTTTACATACCCGTATTCAGATCGGTGATACTTTGTTGCTAGAGGCTAATAAAGAATTTGCTAATCAATTCCGCTTTCGTAAAGACTTTTTACTGGTATCTACTTTAGAGGACTCCAGCCCACCTAATTTCAAAAAAACACCACTTGCTTTAGCCATTTTAGGGGTCATGGTAATTCTTAGTGCCTTTGAAGTCATTCCGATTTTGGAAGCCGCTTGGTTGGCTGCGGGTATTATGTTGATCACTCGTTGCATGAATGCGGGGCTAGCACGTCGCTCGATTGATTTTACCGTGCTGACTGTGATTGGTGCTTCATTTGCCTTGGGGCAAGCTTTGGATAAAACAGGTGCAGCGAAAGCGATTGCTGATACTTTAATGAGTCATAGTCAGATGACTCCGGTATTAGCTCTTATTTTGATCTATGTGATGACCTCCTTGTTTACTGAGGTGATTACCAATAATGCAGCTGCGGTATTGATGTTTCCTATCTGTAGTGCAGTGGCTGAACAAAGTAGTGTAAGCATTATGCCATTTGCTGTGGCAGTGATGTTTGCCGCATCAGCTAGTTTTATGACCCCGATTGGCTATCAAACTAACCTGATGGTCTATGGCCCTGGTGGTTATCGAACCCTTGATTACTTAAAGATTGGTATTCCAATGAATATTTTAGCAGGGTTAGTGACTATCCCCATGATCTTAGTATTCTGGCCTTTATAAACGAGAAAAAACCCAAAAGGGAACACGTATTGCTATAAAAATATCCATTTTTCATTTGCGACTCCAATGTACATAATGACATGATTGCTTAAGTAGTCGGTTTACTGGGAGGTGCGGCTTATGAATTGGGAAGCGATCGTTGCCGTTCTGACGGTATTAACAGTATTAGGTTTGCTAGCCTTTTCGAAAATAGCGGCTGATCTGATTTTGATGGCAGGTCTCATTTTTTTACTTGTGACGGGTATCTTAGAGCCGAATGAAGCCTTTGCCGGTTTCGGTAATACAGGGCTGATGACGATTGCCGCTTTGTATATTGTGGCTGCGGGCTTAAGTGAAACGGGAGCGATTCAATATATTACCCGGCGTTTATTAGGCCAGCCTAGCACGGTACGCGGTGCTCAGTTTCGGATGTTAGTACCAACAGCAACCTTAAGTGCCTTCTTAAATAATACAACCGTGGTTGCTATGTTGATTCCGGCGGTGCAAGAGTGGTGTAAGCGCTTAAAACTCCCTCCCTCTAAACTCTTATTGCCACTGAGCTATATCAGTATTTTAGGTGGGACTTGTACTTTGATTGGTACGAGTACCAATTTGATCGTTAATGGCTTGTTGCAAAAAGAAGGCCTGCCCGGATTAGCGATGTTTGACATCACCGGTGTTGGTTTAACTCTATTAGTGGCATGTAGTGCTTTTTTACTGCTTTTTGGTAATCGCTTATTACCTGATAACCAAGGGATCACTGAGGAGGCAGATAAGGTACGTGAATACCATGTAGAAATGATCGTTGATAGCCCTTTAGAGGGTAAGACTTTGGCTTTGGCAGGTTTAACGAATTTGGGTTACGGCTATTTGGCAGAGCTGGAACAAGCCGGTGAGCTTATCCAAACGCCTGCGCCTGATTTTGTGTTGAAAAAAGGTGATCGCCTTTCTTTTATCGGTGCTCCCCGTTGTGCCCATGAGTTACGCAGTATCGCGGGTTTGCAGCCTGCGAATGAGGATATTCAGCACCTAAAAGTTGCTCACTATCGCCGCCGTTTAGTTGAAGCTGTAATTGGCCCTGAGTTTCCCTTTTTAGGTATGACCATTCAAGGGTGTGATTTTCTGGGGTATTACCAAGCGGTCGTTTTATCGGTTGCGCGGGGTGGGAGAAATAAGTTACCGGATCAAGGTTTAAATACTCGTCTTCGAGTCGGTGATACTTTGCTATTGGAGGCACATAAGGAATTTGTTAATCAATTCCGGTTTCGTAAAGATTTTCTCTTAGTAAGTGCTTTAGAAAATTCCAGCCCGCCTAATTTCAAAAAAACACATTTATCTTTAGGGATTCTGGCGGTCATGGTGCTATTAAGCGCTTTTGAGATCATGCCTATTTTAGAGGCGGCTTGGGTGGCGGCGGGAGTGATGCTGATGACTCGTTGTATGAATGCGGGTTTGGCACGTCGCTCTATTGATTTTACGGTCTTGACGGTGATTGGTGCATCCTTTGCTTTAGGGGAGGCGCTTGAAAAAACAGGGGCTGCAAAAACAATCGCCGATAATTTAATGGCTAATAGCCAGATTACGCCCTTAATAGCCTTGATCTTCATTTATGTGCTGACGGTCATTTTCACTGAGCTGATTACCAATAATGCAGCCGCGGTTTTAATGTTTCCTATTTGCAGTGCAGTGGCTGAACAAGGGGGCGTGAGTATCATGCCATTGGCGATTGCGGTAATGTTTGCCGCTTCAGCGAGCTTTATGACGCCGATCGGTTATCAAACCAATTTAATGGTTTATGGCCCTGGTGGTTATCGAACCCTCGATTATTTAAAAATTGGCTTACCGATGAGTCTGATTGCGGGCGTGG
>JBJOOT010000031.1:0-23804 GCA_046051185.1 Pseudomonadota bacterium
CACTCCATAACTTAAGGCAACATGAAATAAGGTACGGTACTCTCGCCAATAGCTCAAGCTCATCAGGAGTTGATCGGCGAGGCTTAGTTTCGGGGGACGACCTTGGCGACCCTGATTCTGCTGCAGTACCTTCAACATCGCGTGGAAGGTTGACCATTCGATACCCACTAGGCGTTTCATTTGTGGGTCACTGAGGGATTGGATCGTTTCATATTTCATGTCCGCAGTATGCCAAAACAGACTCCACCTAGTCGATCAAGTTTGCAACTTCGAGGGGCTATTTTTTGACTTATGAAAGAGGTCTAATCAACAGATCATCAAAATGATGATTGCACGTGGGGCTAATATCAATATTAAAAATAACGAAGGGGTCACGGTTAAGGATCTGATGCTAAAAAATCCCGATTTGTCTGGACTTTTGAGTAAGTCTAAAAACTAACCAATTCATAAACTCTGCCCTAAATCGTCACTAGCAAAAAGACTCCTATAAAAGTCTTTTTGTTTTTCATCTATCCTACCTCTGTTCCTAAGGCTGACTCATGACCAGTCAAACCACTTTTAAGCTAGCCCACTAACTTGTGACTCACGCTCCAATCAATATTGATTGACTGTTCAGTCAATCAAATCTAACATGCTCTCGATAAGCCAAGTAGGGCAAGTTTGCATGCATATTTAGTAACGGCACTAACCATTAGCTAATCTCGGAGCTGCGTTCATGAGTCCAATTTTAAAAAGAAGCCAGTTGCCCACTTTCTCTTATGCAGATGAGCCGACTCCCGGCGAAAACTTACCGATTTTAGCAGGTCACGTCTCGCCCGGCCGTTTAGAACGGGTCTTACGTGCCGGACATTTTGCCGTGACCACTGAAATTGCCCCGCCGGATTCCGCCGACCCTGAAGAGGTTTATGCTCGCGCTAAGCTATTTGATGGTTATGTTGATGCTATGAATGCCACCGATGGTTCGGGGGCGCATTGCCATATGTCCAGTGTCGGTATGTGTTCACTGCTCACACGCAAGGGCTATGCCATGGTCATGCAGATTTCCTGCCGTGACCGTAATCGGATTGCTATTCAAGGCGATGTCTTGGGGGCAGCCGCGATGGGTGTGTGTAATATCCTTTGCCTAAGCGGTGATGGTGTGCAAGCAGGGGATCATCCTGAAGCTAAGCCTGTGTTTGACCTTGATAGCATGACCGCATTGAATACTATCCGTACCATGCGCGATGAAAGCCGCTTTTTAAGTGGTCGTAAACTTAGTTATCCGCCAAAAGTATTTTTAGGGGGGGCAGCCAATCCCTTCGCGCCGCCGTTTGATTATCGTCCTTTGCGTTTAGCCAAAAAAATTGCAGCCGGTGCACAATTTGTACAAACCCAATATTGCTTTGATATTGAGATGTTCAAAACCTATATGCAGAAAGTGCGTGATTTAGGTTTGCATGAAAAAGTCTTTATCCTACTGGGGGTTGGCCCCTTAGCTTCAGCAAAAACGGCAGAATGGATTCGCAGTAATGTGGCGGGTGTGCATATCCCCGATAGCATTATTCAGCGCTTGAAGGGTGCGCAAAATCAAAAGCAGGAAGGCTTAAATATTTGTATTGATATGATCAATCAAGCGCGTGAAATCGAAGGCGTGCATGGTGTGCATATTATGGCTTATCGCCAAGAGCAGCATGTGGCGGAGATTGTCGAGCGTTCCGGGGCTTTAGAGGGACGTACCCCTTGGCATCCCGGCTTATATGAAACCAGTGAATCCAAAACTTTCCAGACTATGACAGAGGAAGCATCCGTATGACAGTCACGATTATCAGTTCGCCCAGCAAAGAAGTGCGCATCGGTTTTGATGAGCCTTTTGTAATTATTGGGGAGCGCATTAACCCCACTGGGCGCAAAATTCTCGCGGAAGAAATGAAAAATGGTGATTACAGTCGTGTACAAGCCGATGCCATCGCTCAGGTTGAAGCGGGCGCACAGATGCTGGATGTGAATGCAGGTATCCCCTTAGCGGATGAGCCACGGATTTTGGCAGAAGTGATTCAATTGGTGCAGTCGGTGACTAATGTACCTTTGTGTATCGATTCTTCGATTATTGCCGCGTTAGAAGCAGGCTTAGCGGTGTATCAAGGTCGTGCTTTAGTCAATTCTGTCACGGGTGAAGATGAAAGCTTAGAGCGGGTCTTACCCTTGGTGGCTAAGTATGGTGCTTCTGTGGTAGCGATTTCTAATGATGAAACCGGCATTTCCCAAGATATTAATGTGCGCTACAACGTCGCTAAAAAGATTGTTGAGCGGGCGGCAGATCATGGGATTTCACGGGATCGTGTCGTTGTTGATCCGCTGGTGATGCCGATTGGGGCGATTAATGATTCGGGTCGCCAAGTCATGGCTTTGGTTCGGCGTTTACGAGAAGAGCTAAAAGTGAATACTACTTGTGGTGCGTCTAATGTGAGCTTTGGTTTACCCAACCGCAATGGTATCAATAGCGCCTTTTTAACCATGGCGATTGGGGCAGGTATGACTTCGGCAATTACCAGTCCTTTACATGCTGAAGTGATGCAAGCCGTGTTGGGGGCTGATGTCATGATGGGACATGATCCTAACTGTGCAAGCTGGATTCGTAAATACCGTGAACCAGCGCCAGAAGGTGAGGGTGGTGCGCGTGAAGGGCGTGAAAATCGTCGTCGTCGGCGGGCTTAAAGGAGCATTATGAGCACGGCTAAAGTCGTTTTCCTCCCCTCCGGTCGTCGTGGGGAATTTCCTCTAGGTACGCCTTTATTGCAGGCGGCGCAAAAGCTTGGCGTTGATATTGATTCTATTTGTGGTGGGCGTGGGCTTTGTGGGCGCTGTCAAATTGTATGTGCTGAGGGTAGTTTTCCTAAGCATGGCATCCATTCAAGTCTGGAGCATTTGAATGCCTTCACCGCCACTGAAGAGCGCTATAACCAAGAGCGTAAGCCGCTGGCAGCCGGGCGGCGGTTAAGTTGCCATACTTATCTGCAAGGCGATGTGGTGATTGATGTCCCACCCGATAGCCAAGTGCATAAGCAGGTTGTGCGTAAAGCAGCTGAGCAGCGCGATATTGTCCTCAATCCCAGTGTGACTTTGCACTATGTGGAGGTCACTGAAGCCGATATGCACGACCCTAAAGGTGATCTACAGCGCTTGCTGGAGGCTTTAGAGTTTGAATGGCAGCTTACGGGCTTGACTTATGACTTTAGCTTATTAGCCTATTTACAAGCGGCTCTTCGCCAAGGTAAATGGGCGGTGACGGCTGCGGTTTATCAAAATAAACAGATTTTAGCCGTTTGGCCGGGGTTACGTGAAACGGTTTATGGGGTTGCCGTTGATGTGGGGTCTACTACGGTTGCCGCTCATTTATGTGATCTACGGACTGGAGCGGTATTGGGTTCAAGTAGCTTAATGAATCCACAGATTCGCTTTGGCGAAGACCTGATGAGCCGTGTCTCCTATGTCATGATGCACCCAGAAGGAGCAGAGGCACTCACCCAAGCGATTCGGGATGGCTTAAATACGATCATTGCTGAGCTTTGCCAACAGCAAGCGATTCAACGCAATGAAATCCTTGAAATGGTGCTCGTCGGTAATCCGATTATGCATCATATTTTCCTTGGGATTAATCCAGTGGAATTAGGCGGTGCTCCCTTTGCACTAGCTACCGATGAAGCGGTGAATATTAAAGCCGCTGATATGGGTTTACAGATTCATCCTGCGGGTAGAGTGTATGTCCTACCCTGTATTGCAGGGCATGTCGGAGCGGATGCAGCGGGTGTTGTACTGGCAGAAGAGCCGCAATTACAAGAAGCTGTCACTTTATTAGTTGATGTGGGTACCAATGCTGAGATTGTGCTGGGTAATCGTGATCAATTATTTGCGTGTTCTAGCCCCACTGGCCCCGCGTTTGAAGGGGCGCAGATCAGTAGTGGTCAACGCGCAGCCCCTGGAGCGATTGAGCGGGTGCGGATTGATCCACTGACTAAGCAAGCACGGTTTCGGGTGATTGGCTCTGAACTATGGTCGGATCAAGCAGGCTTTGCTGAGTCAGTCTCAGCTATTGGGGTGAATGGCATTTGTGGCTCTGGCATTATTGAAGTCATCGCCGAAATGTATCTGGCCGGGGTGATTAGTACCGATGGCGTGATTGATGGCAGTTTGGCTGAGCAATATCCTGATTTATTGCTTCCCAATGGGCGCACTTGGTCGTATCTGCTGTATAGCGATGGAGCAGGGCGGACGATTTCCGTCACTCAAAATGATGTGCGTCAAATTCAACTGGCCAAAGCTGCTTTGTATGCAGGGGTGCGCTTATTAATGGATAAGATGCAAGTGCAGCAAGTAGAGCGGATTCGTTTAGCAGGAGCTTTTGGCAGTCATATTGATGTCAAGCATGCGATGGTGCTTGGGCTGATTCCTGATTGTCCTTTAGATCAAGTGTCTTCAGCGGGCAATGCCGCTGGTACGGGAGCACGCATTGCACTCTTGAATCAAGAGGCGCGTCAAGTGGTGGAAACGGTAGTTCGGCAAATTACCAAAATTGAAACCGCAGTTGAGCCTAAATTCCAAGATTATTTTGTGGGCGCAATGGCCTTCCCGCATAAGATAGACCCCTTCCCACATTTATTCTCGGTGGTTGAAAAACCAGCTGAAAAAGAATCAGTGCTCACAGATGATGCAACGTCACGGCGGCGGCGACGTAAATGAGTGCTTTCAATATTGGGATTGATACCGGCGGTACTTATACCGATGCGGTGGTGGTTGATACCCAGCAACGTAAAGTTTTAGCCTCTGCCAAAGCCTTAACAACGCGCGGCGATTTGTCGATCGGGGTACTCGAATCGTTACAACGGGTTTTAAAGGCCAGTCGCGATCAGCTGGATCCCGCGCAAATTGGTTTAGTCTCGCTCTCCACTACTTTAGCAACCAATGCTTTAGTCGAGGGTAAAGGCTCAACGATTGCGGTGATTCTGCTGGGCTTTGATGACACTATGCTCGCGCGTACTGAGCTAAAAACCGCTTTACCAGCGGCTAAAGTAATCCGTTTGGTGGGCGGGCATCAATACGATGGGAGGGAGCTGGCTGCTTTAGATGAGGCGGCTTTATTAGCCGAGCTAGAAACTTTAGCGGGTAGTGTTGATGCTTATGCCGTGGCAGGGGTGTATTCAGTTCGTAATTCCAGCCATGAGCGCCGTGTTCAAGCGTTAATTCAAGAAAAAACGGGCTGTCCCGTGACCGCTTCTTGTGATTTATCTGAAGCTTTAAATGGCCCGCGCCGTGCACTGACAGCGGCTTTTAATGCCCGCATTATTGCCATGATTGTCGCGCTGATTCATGCCGTACAAACGGCGCTGCAGACTCAAGGGATTCACGCGCCTTTGATGGTGGTCAAAGGCGATGGTTCGCTGGCGAGTGCACAAGCGGTGATGGAAAAGCCGATTGAAACTATTCTATCGGGACCTGCGGCGAGTGTGATTGGGGCGAATTTCATTTCGGGTTTAAAAGATTTCATTATCTCGGATATTGGCGGTACCACGACGGATGTGGCAATCGTGCGTCAGGGCTGGCCTGCTTTAAATGAAAAAGGCGCAATGGTGGGGATTCATCGCACGATGGTTAAAGCCATTGATATGCGTACCATTGGCTTAGGCGGGGATAGTGAAGTGGCGGTTGACCCGCAAGGTAAAGTCTCGTTGCAAGCGAATCGGGTGGTACCGGTGGCTTTAATTGGAGCGCGTTGGCCGAGTGTTATTAAAGCTTTGCAAACAGCGTTGTCACAAGGGATGGGCTTGGGGATTGCGACTTTATTTTTATTACGCCCTGAAGGTTTTGACCCTGCCCATGATCCATCGGATTTAACGACGGCTGAAAAAAGTTTGCTAGCTGCCATCGGTGAAGAACCGAAGCCTTGGACGCAAGTGGTTAGCTCGGTGAGTGATCGGCGGCGGGTCTTGCGGTTTGTGGAGCGTGGTTTAGTGCAGTTAGCGGGCTTTACCCCAAGCGATGCCGCGCATGTCTTAGGTCGACAAGCGCAATGGTCAAGTGAGGCCGCTACCCTCGCTTGCCTCATGATTGGCCGCTCTTACGGCAAGGTTTCGTATAATGAGGCAAATCGTGAGGCAGAATGCCAAGCCTTCGCCCAAGAAATCTTTGAGGTCATGGTCGTAAAAAGTGTGCATATCCTTCTCGAATCCTTAGCGGGCTGTAGTTTTCCTAGCCATGATCCTTTGGTGAGCTTAGTCGCGCAGGGGCGAAATCAATTAAATTACTTGCAAGTCAATTTACAACCCGCCATTCCCTTAGTGGCCGTGGGTGGGCCGGCTTCGGTATTCTATGGCGAGGTTGGTAAACGTTTAGGTCTTGATACACTTATTCCTGCGGGGAGTGAGGTGGCCAATGCGATTGGTGCTGCGGTCGGTTTGATTCGTGTACAAGCAGTAGTGACTGTGGCGATGCGTGAGCAGGGTGGCTTTACTTTGCATCATAGCGCTGAACCTTTAGTGTTCATGGAAGCTACACAAGCGCTCGCGGTGGCGGATCGGATAGTGCGGCAATTAGCAGAAGCCAAAGCCCAACAGATGGCCGGAGAGGTTTTAGCAACGGAGGTACAGATGGAGCGTCTTGATGTACCCGGTTTGAGTGGGGATGTCGGTTTGATTTCGGCTACTTTAACAGCAGAATGTTTAGCTCGTCCTTTAGGAGCTTGATCATGAGTGAGGCAAGTTTAGCCATTACGGGTGGTTGTGTCTGTGGGGCGGTGCGCTATCAAGTGAATGGCCCTTTGCGCCCGGTGATTGCTTGCCATTGTGAGCAATGTCGGCGTTTTAGCGGACATTTTGTGGCAGCCACGGCGACGCGCAAAGTATATTTTCAATGGCTTAAAATAGAAGGCTTGAAATGGTATGGCTATCAAGCGGGTTTGCGTCAAGGCTTTTGTCAGGAGTGTGGGTCTAGTTTGTTTTTTGAAGATGAACAAGGTGAGCGCATTTCGATTGCAGCCGGTTCTTTAGATCACCCTCAAGGACTGAAAATTGCCGCGCATATTTTTGCAGCCGAAGCAGGGGATTATTATTCGATAGATCACAGTGTTCCGGTCACAATGGATGGCAGCCATTCGGTACAATTGCCGCTTTAAGCTTGAATAGGCTTGGCTTTAGCTAGCGCTTTAGTGTTAGTTTGCTATTTTTAGAATAAAAGTTCATGGCGAGGAGTTAGCAATGCACACCACCTTAATTCTCACAGTGTTAGGCCCTGATCATCCGGGCTTAGTGAAAGCTTTATCTGAAATCCTGAATCAACAACAAGGCAATTGGACTGAAAGTCGTATGGTGCATTTAGGCGGGCAGTTTGCTGGTTTATTGCAAGTGGCGTTGCCAACTGAGCAGGTAGCGAATCTGAAAATAGCTTTAGAGAAGCTACAAGACAGTGGCTTGAAGGTACTGATTGCTGAAACCAACGAAACCCCTGCCGCCATTGAGATTTTAAAAATTGAAATCTTGGGTTTGGATCGCCCTGGCATTATTCATGACATTACTACGCAATTAGCCAGCCTTAAGGTCAATATTGAAGAGCTATTTAGTGAGCAACGCCCCGCCCCGATGTCTGGCGGTATGCTATTTTTTGCTGCCTTAACCTTGAGTTTGCCTGAAGGTATCCATGCTGAACAGGTGCAAACTAAACTCGAAGCATTAAGCGATCAGTTAATGGTGGATCTGAATTTCGCTTAGCCTAGAAATAGTGTGGAGCTGAAATAGGGGGGGTGATGAGTGATTTCAGCATCAAAGCCAAAGCTTTAATGCTGAAATAGTGTTTGAGTATTTGACGGGCTGATTATCGACAGCTACAAACCGCTGAGGACACTTGATCGTTCCAAAGATTGCCCACCGAGGCGACGGCGCCAGGGCCAAAAACGCGGCTATCTCCGTCATAGTCAATATGTTGATAGACGGTGAGTTGGCAGTTATTGGGCACTCGTACAGAGGATACTTTGTCATTCCAGCTTGGCCCAACTGAATTCAACTGGCCACGCACCTCTAGGACTCCACCTACAAAATTAACATGTTCATACATTAGGCAGGCGGGTTGAGGAGGCGTTGGACATTTACACTGTAGCGATGAGATTTGATCATTCCAAAGATTACCAACACTGCTGGTATTCGCTGCGAAAACACGCCGATCACCTTCATAATTATCATGCTCGAAGGCAACCAAACGGCAGCTATTATTCACTTGTACCGATGAAATGCGATCATTCCATGTAGAACCGACGCTAGGAATATTTTGACCGGACAAGATCGACATTCGCTCACCTCCATAGTTGATATGTTCAAACACCTCGCAATTCGCTTGCGCCGTACCTAGTGTTAATACATTCGCAACTAGCAAACACCATAAACCTTGCTTATTCATACCGATCGACCTCGCATTGATAGAAGATGGGGATCTGGATTTTTAAAATTATTATAGTATTGAGTATAGAGGTTTCTAGAGTGTTTGAGCATCACTTAAATGAGGGATGCGATAAGTTTATTCTTGTTAAATCAATAAGCTAGTTAATTAAGCAGCTGCCTAAATAGCACAAGAGCTCTTTGCACGAAAAAGAAAAGGCGTAAGTATTGAGTTTACGCCTTTCTTTTAGAGGGTAGAACTTAGCAATTAATGCTGGGTCGTTTTCAAATAATCCAAGGTGATTTTCAGCATCCGCCGGACGGGTTCTGCCGCACCCCAGAGTAATTGATCACCGACAGTAAAAGCGGTGACGTATTCAGGGCCAATATTCATTTTCCGCACTCGCCCAACTGGAATGGTTAAAGTCCCAGAAGCTTGTACGGGAGTTAAGCCAGCTAATGTTGAGGCCTTATCATTGGGAATCAATTTCACCCATTCATTGTGATTAGCAATGATGGCTTCGATTTCAGCTAAGGGTAAATCTTTTTTCAGCTTTAAAGTCACGCCTTGCGAATGGCAACGCATCGCACCAATCCGTACACATTGACCATCGACCGGAATTATATCCGCACCGGATTTACCTAAGATTTTGTTGGTTTCAGCGATGCCTTTCCATTCTTCTTTGGTTTGGCCATTTTTCCACGCTTTATCAATCCATGGGATTAGACTGCCTGCTAAGGGGGCGCCAAAGTTTTCGGTGGATAAACTACCATCATTTAATTTAGCGGTGACTTTGCGATCAATATCTAAAATCGCCGAATGCGGATCAGCTAATAAATCCTGTACTTCGCCATTCAGTTCGCCCATTTGGGTGAGTAATTCGCGCATATTTTTTGCGCCCGCCCCACTTGCCGCTTGATAGGTCATGGTTGACATCCACTCGACCAAATCTTGCTCGAATAAGCCACCTAAAGCCATCAGCATTAAGGAGACGGTACAGTTACCGCCAACATAATTTTTAATGCCTGATTTTAAGCCAGCATCAATTACATGGCGGTTTACAGGATCGAGGACAATAATGGCATCCTCTTTCATGCGCAAAGTAGAAGCGGCATCAATCCAGTAACCATTCCAGTTAGCACGTAATTTTTCGTACACTTCGGTCGTATAATCGCCCCCTTGGCAGGTGACAATAATATCCATTTGGCTTAAAGCCTCAATATCCGAGGCATTCAATAAAGGCTTCGCACCCATGCCCACATCGGGGCCTGCTTGGCCTGCTTGAGAAGTGGTGAAAAATACCGGTTCAAAACCTTGGAAATCTTTTTCGGTCTGCATGCGTTCCATCAGCACGGAACCGACCATGCCACGCCAACCGACAAAACCTACTTTGAGCATTACAAACTCCGTCATTCAAAAAATCGCAGGTCTCCCTACAGTAAGCCAATAAGTGTATCACTCTAACGGGTGGGCTTCATTAACTCTAAACGAACTCTAATGACCTGAAACAACCTTGAAAAGGCTTCAAGTCTCGTTGTATTTAGGATAAAGGGCTTAAACTTTGGACTAATTTAACCCAATAGGCCGCACCCAGTGGCAGAATCTCATCATTAAAATCATAATACGGACTGTGTAGGGCATGACTTTTATCTAAATCACCATTCCCAATCCAAATATAAGCACCGGGGCGCTCCAATAAAAAGTAAGCAAAATCTTCTGCCCCCATACTTGGTTCAGGATTCCAGTGTGCTTTATCCATACCGACTAAATCTTTAACCACGGCATAACATTCTTCGGCTTGCGCCGGATGATTAATGGTAGCACTCGCCCCTTCAAGAAACTCAATCGAGGCTTGAGCATTAAAAGCGGCTGCGGTATGTTCGACTAAACTGCGCAAACGTGCATAGATCAGCTCTAAATCAGCCTTATAAAAGGTACGAATCGCACCGCGTAAAGTCACTATTTCTGGAATGACATTATAAGCGCCACTCCCCCCTTGAATCTGCGTAATGCTAATCACTCCGCTATGAAGCGGTGAGAGATTACGTGAGATCACCGTCTGTACCGCATGAATGAGTTGGGCGGCAATAATAATCGGATCATTCACTTTATCCGGCATGCCACCATGTCCACCTGTGCCTTTGATGGTGATGTCAAAGCCATTAATGGCCGCCATGACGGGGCCTGAGTGGACTGCAAACTCACCTGCCGCTAAGCCTGGCCAATTATGCATCCCGTAAATTTCCTGAATTGGAAAACGCTTAAATAAACCATCTTCCAACATGCGTAAGGCTCCGCGCTCACCTTCTTCCGCAGGCTGAAAAATGAAATAGACCGTGCCTGCAAACTCAGGCTTTTTCGCTAAGGCCGCTGCTGCCCCTAATAACATTGCGGTATGGCCATCATGCCCACAGCCATGCATTTGCCCGTGATGACAGGAAGCATGGGCGAAGGTATTCAATTCAGTGAGCTTGAGCGCATCCATATCCGCACGTAAGGCGATATGTCGATTCGCCATTTGTTGGCCTTTGAGGATGCCAACCACTCCTGTTTCGCCAATCCCTGTATGAACTTCTAAGCCCATGCTGGTAAGCAATTCAGCGACTTTTTGACTAGTCCGATGTTCTGCATAAGCAATTTCAGGGTATTGATGTAAATCACGTCGCCATGCTTGCATTTGACTATGCCATTCAAGGCCTGATTCTAGTGCGGTTTCAAACATTTGCCTGCTCCTGATTTTTTTATTGTGTTGAGTGTGGCATAGCCGCTAGCGAAGGTAAATTTAAGGGGGAAGGTTGAAAGTGAATTGCTTACTTGGCGTCTATTCATAGAGAGATAGAGGGAGAGGAATTTGATTTGTCGTATTGTTAACACTAATCCAATTTAGAATAGCTCTTATGCAACTCGCTCATGAAGATAATCTGCGCCTTAATGTTTTGTTTGCTCAAGCGGTGCAAGCGGTGCGTATTAATGAAGGTACGATGACTTTGCACGCCTTGACCGATAAAGGTGAGGCCAAAATCAAGCTCAATCCTACTGTGCGTGATGAGCAATATTTGCGTTGGATTCGAGAGTGGCTATCTTTAAAAGTTACAGGTTCGCCCGGTGGTTATCCCGTTTTCCTGCAAAACTGGACACGTACTGGACATGCCCGCAATAATCTTGCGCAAATGTTGTTACTGGGCGAGCCAGAAGCAATTGTCGCAGTAGTGCATAGCCCCGATCTGAGTCATGCCATCGCCTGCTGTGCTTGGTGGGCTTACCCTTCAGCGGATACGGCTCGGCGTTTGTTAGAAAAAGCAGCGGTCGTCCAAGGCGCACTTGGCAAGGAGCTGGCGAGCTATTTATTAGAATTTCTACCCTTTGAAGAGCAGGCTTTGGATCTTGTGGATACCGTGCGCCTATGCCTGCAAGGGGAGTTGATTTCGGTCGCCGAGCGCGAGCAATTATGGAGGCGTGCTCAACGCAAAAATGCATTGTATATTGGTTTTCTACATGCGAATGCGCAGCATATTCCCTTAACTACCCCCACACATCCACAAGCAGCTAGCGTGGATGAAGCTTTGCAAACCGCATTAGCCAATCACAATCCGTTTGCTAATGCCTTGCAGCATACTCTAAGTGCGGCGGGGCAAAACTGGCTGCAGACTTTGTTATTCGCTTTAGATAAACCCACAGATCAAGAAGTGGTTATTTCACTGTTTCGGGCTATCCAGCGGCGATTTAATTTACCGTTTCCAGAGCCGCGTGGCGTGGAGGTGAAGCTGGCCTTGCAGCGAGCAATAGATTATTGCCAAGGAATTCAAGCCCCGCTAGAGCTACAAACGGTGCTTACACTGCTGCCAACAGCACAGTTGGCTTATCTACACGCCGTATTGGTTTTAGCCCAATTGGGAGAGGATAGTTTAAATACTGTATTTGGGGGGAGTGATGCTGTGGGTTCGGTGATGCGTAAGCATTTAGAACCCTTGGTCAAACCAATCCGGCAGGCTGCACACAGTTTATTGGGGGTAACGGGCTAATAAGCGCAAGCGTCGCCGTAAAATTTGCCGTCTGCTCGCATCGAGATTATCAGGCAGAATAATAATAACCCAACGTTGCTTTTGGGCTTTAAGATGTAAAATACTCAGCCAAGGATGACTAAAATGCTGCGTTAATTGAGCTGCTTTGAACTTGGCTTCGGTAGTGGCTATTTCCCAAGCGCCTAATTCCCGCCAAATCACTGTCTGCAAACGGGCTTTATTCAGCCCCGCATGCAAGCGCCAAGAATAACAAGCCGCGCTGAAAATCCCTAACACTAAGCTCCATTTCCAAAAGAGGCTCAAGGGCATCCAGCACACTGAGCCAGCCACTAAACTATGACTGAGCACAATAAAGCTCAATAATAGGCGTGAGGCCTGTGGTTTGAAGATAAGCTCTGTTTCAAAAGGCTGAGCAGGATTAGCGATCACAACACTCTAATTCTTTGAGTAATTGGCGCAAGTGTTCCATACCAACCACTAAATTTTGATGAATTTCGCGCAGGGTGATTTCATTTGGAGTTTTTCCTGCTGCCCAATTTGCCACGACAGAACAGCTGGCATAGCTTAAGCCTAGTTCTTTGGCGAGGGCAGCTTCGGGCATGGCGGTCATACCAACTAAATCACAACCATCGCGCTCAAGACGCAAAATTTCTGCAGCAGTTTCTAAGCGGGGGCCTTGAGTCGCTGCATAAGTACCGCCATCAATCAGGTCAATCGCGGCTTGTTTACCTGCATTCAGTAAGGCTTGACGTAATTGAGGGCAATACGGTTGGGAAAAATCAATATGCGTGACAAATCTTAAGCCTTCATCAAAAAAAGTATGGCTACGCCCATAAGTGTAATCAATAATTTGATTAGGAATTACGAGGGTTTGTGGCGCCATTTGGGAGGTAATGCCCCCGACTGCTCCCACCGCCACCACATTTTTCACACCAATACTATGCAGCGCCCAAATATTGGCACGGTAGTTGATCCGATGCGGGGGAATATTATGGGTATAACCGTGTCGGGCTAAAAACACGATACGCTTACCGCCGATCATGCCGTGGGTAATTTGCCCAGAAGGTTCACCATAGGGGGTATGTACCACTTCCCGATGAATCACTTCTAAGCCTTCGATAGCAGTGAGGCCTGTCCCGCCGATCACTGCAAATGCAATGTTAGTTTCGTTCATGCCCTTATCCTATGGGTTCTTCGTTAAACTATTATTAATGCTTAGCCTTTATTAAGTTTTAGTCTTAGCTAGGCTAAATAGCTAATTTCATCGACAGCCTGCTGCCAATAAGGGTATGCTAATAAGGCTGAGCGGTTCATAAAGGGCTGGCCTAAGATCCGTGTCAAGCGTTCGGCTGAGGCGGGCGAGGTTTGCAGTTTCACTCGATCCAAAATCTCAATAATACCGGCTCGCTGATTACAAGCTAAAATCATATCGCAACCTGCTGCAAGCGCCGCTTCAGCACGCTCTGCATAACCACCGACCACACCAGCAGCCTCCATACTTAAATCATCGCTAAAAATTACACCCTGAAAACCTAATTGGCCGCGTAAAATATCTTGTAGCCAAATGCTCGAGAAACCCGCTGGTTGGCTATCGACTTGTTCATAAATCACATGTGCCGGCATGACCGCGTTTAAGCCCTGTTGTATTAAGCGTGCAAAGGGCAATACATCGGTTTGCATAATCTGTGCTTGAGTGCGTCGATCGACCGGAATGGCTAAATGTGAATCTGCTTCGACAAAACCATGTCCGGGGAAATGCTTGCCCGTGGCGGCCATGCCTGCTTCACGCATACCATTGATATAAGCTCCGGCCAATTCGCTAACAATCTCCGGCTCACGATGGAATGAACGATCCCCAATCACTTGACTTGAACCATAGTTCAAATCCAATACAGGGGCAAAGCTAATATCAATATCAACTACGCGTAGTTCCGCAGCCATCAGCCAACCGAGTCGATAAGCCGTTTGGCGTGCAGCGCAGGGGTCAGTTGCGTATTGCTCACCTAATCGTGCTAATGCAGGTAAGACGGTAAATTGCCGCCGAAAACGTTGTACCCGCCCACCCTCATGATCAACGGCTAATAACAAGGGGCGCTGCGCAGCCATGCGCACTAATTTGACTAAGGAGGTGAGTTGTTGAATGGATTCATAATTACGGGTAAAAAAGATCACGCCGCCAATCGCAGGATGCGCTAATAAATCGACTTCTTCAGCAGTTAGGGTGGTACCGGTTAAATCCAGCATTAAATTGCCTATCGGCATGAGCTATGCTCCTATTTTAAACTTATTTTCTGAGCTAAGCAGTTTAACCTGATCCTGCTTAGGATGCTGCTGCTTTAAGCACCCAGTCGGTCTTGTAAGATCATCGCTGCTGCTTTTGCAGCCAGCATAATCGTCGGTGAACTGGTATTACCAGAGGTAATGGTAGGCATAATCGAGGCATCCACCACTCTTAAACCGCGTACTCCACGTACTTGTAAGCGGCTATCAGTCACTGCGTATGGATCATCGGCTCGCCCCATTTTGCAAGTCCCGACCGGATGAAAGATGGTAGTGCCAATCTTAGTTGCCGCTATCGCTAATTCTTCATCCGTTTGATAACTCAAGCCGGGCAAATATTCTTCCGGTTGATAAGGCTGTAAAGCGGCTTGGCGCACAATTTTACGGGTCAGTTGAAGTGCTTTAGCGGCTTTAAGGCGATCTGCTTCGGTACTTAAATAGCAAGGGGCAATGCGAGGTGCAGTATGTGGATCAGGATCAGTAATTCTTACCCAACCCCGTGATTCAGGGCGCAAATCACAGACACTGGCGGTGAAAGCTGGGAAGGCATGCAAGGGATCGCCAAATTTATCCAAAGATAAAGGCTGAACATGATATTCCAAATCGGGGGTAGCAAGGCTGGCATCTGAGCGTGCAAATAAACCCAATTGACTAGGCGCCATCGTCAAAGGACCTTTACGCAAAAAGGCATATTCCAAGCCCATTTTGAGTTTACCTTGCCAAGTATGCGCAATCTGATTCAGGGTTTTAATCCCTTGAACTTTGTAGATACTGCGTAATTGCAGATGATCTTGTAGATTCGCACCCACTCCTGGTGCATGTACACGAACTTGAATCCCTTGGGTTTTTAAAAATTCGGCCTCACCAATCCCTGAGCGTTGCAAAATAGCTGGTGAACCAATCGAACCCGCAGCAAGGATCGTTTCTAAACGACTTTTCGCTTGGCAGCGCTCGCCCTGCAGATAAAATTGGATACCCACTGCTCGCCGTTCTTCAAACACTACTTGATCGCTGAGGGCGGCTGTCATTATCGTCAGATTGCGCCGATTCCGAATCGGATTTAAGAAGCCACGCACTGAACTCCAGCGTGTACCGAACTTCTGATTCACTTCAAATTGGCTAACCCCTTCATTTTGGCCGGTATTAAAGTCTGGAGTATTAGGGATGCCTGCTTGGGTGGCAGCTTCAGCAAAGCGCTCTAAAATTTCCCATGACAAGCGCTGTTTTTCAACCCGCCATTCACCCTCAACCCCGTGATACTCGTTCTCGCCTTGCCAATAGTTTTCGACTGCTTTAAAGCTGGTTAAAACCTGCTCCCAAGACCAAGTTGCATCTCCGGTGAGTTTTGCCCATTCATCATAATCTCGGGCTTGCCCACGTAAATACAGCATGGCATTGATCAAGGTACTGCCCCCTAAACCTTTACCGCGTGCATACAGAATCGAGCGGCCATTAAGACCCGCTTCGGCTTGGGTTTGATAGCACCAATCCGTGCGTGGATTATTAATACAAAATAGATAACCCACGGGGATTTTTGTCCAAATCCAACGTTCATCATTACCCGCTTCAAGCAATAAAACGCTGATCGCTGGATTAGCTGACAAACGATTAGCGAGCACACAGCCGGCAGCCCCGCCTCCGGCAATAATATAGTCAAAGCTACCGAAGTCGCGCATCATGGATTCCTCGTATTTTGCTAGTAGCAGGAGTGTAGCTAAACTCTGCACCGAGCAACACTCGCTTGGCTGATATTTTGTCATTTTGGGTGGCTGTGTTTGATTGAGACAAAGCTGGGGATCGGAGGTATGATTAAGCCTAGCGTAAACTGAACAGGGTTTGCTCACATGCCAGAATCCCAAAAGCCGAGGGTGTTTATTAGTTATAGCCATAAAGACGAAATATGGAAAAATCGTCTGCAAACCCAACTGGCTGTATTAGAAATGGAAGGGCTACTCTCTGTTTGGGAAGATCGTCAGATCGCTTTGGGTGATTGTTGGTATCCTGAAATCGAAACAGCACTTAATACAGCGGATGTTGCTATTCTGTTGATTAGTGCTGATTTTCTCACGTCAAAATTTATTCGTGGTGAAGAAATACCTCGTTTGTTAAAGCGGCGTGAACAAGAAGGGATTCGTGTTATACCGTTGATTATCAAACCTTGTCCTTGGAAAAAAGTAGCTTGGCTCAATGCTATGCAGGGTGCGTCTAGGGATAATGTAGAACTCTCTGGTCTTTCTGAACATGAGCAAGATTTGATTTTATGCAAGCTAGCAGAAAAAATACATGATCTGATCCATGTTACTAGCTCAGGTTTTAGTTCAACGACTCCAACAATATCTATCCACTCTGACCGCCTACCGACTGTCAAAGGTGGCTTCTTCGGGCGTGTCGCAGAATTACAATTGCTTAACGATGCTTGGTCTAGTAATACGACCCGCATTATCCAATTCATCGCTCCCGGCGGCACAGGTAAAACCAAACTGCTGCGCCATTGGCTTGACCAAACTCATGATATTCCGGTGCTGATTGCTTGGTCGTTCTATTCGCAAGGGGCAAGCGAAGACAAACAGACTTCCGCCACGCCGTTTTTCAGTCATGCGTTTGAAAACTTGGGTTCGAGCCGCGAGCGGTTTGCGTCGGAGGAGGAGAAGGGCGAGCACCTCGCCGAGTTGTTGCGCGGTAAACGCTACGTGCTGGTGTTAGATGGTTTAGAGCCGTTGCAACATGGTGGAGCGGCCATGCGTGGCGAACTCAAGGATAAAGCTATTCGGCAGTTATTGCGCCAGCTTGCCCGCCACCCACATGGTTTGTGCATTATCACCACACGGATTGCCGTGCATGAACTGAGTGATCGCGCTGCACCCACTGTCATCCGCCACGATTTGCAAAATTTGTGTGAGGCGGATGGTGTAGCGTTGCTGCAATCGTTGGGGGTAAAGGGCAAGGCGGAAGAATTGGGCAAAGCAGTGCGCGAATATGGTGGTCATGCGCTGGCCTTGAGTTTGCTGGGGAATGTGTTGCGGCTGCGGCATCAGGGCGATGTGCGCAAGCGCGATACGCTCAAGGCACTGGTCAAAACTACGAGCAACCGCGAGAGTCATCATGCTTTCAAGGTGATGCAAGCTTACGCGGAATGGTTGGCGGGCGAGCCGGAACTGGCATTGCTGCACTTGTTGGGGCTGTTCGATCATCCCATCGGGCAAGAGGTGCTGCAAATGCTGTGGGATGCGCAGATTCCGCACCTGACCGCAGGCATTGATGAAGATGAATGGCTGGAAGCCATCGCCAGCTTGCGCGAAGAACACCACCTGTTGTCACAGCATGAGAGCGGCGGCGATCTCGATTGCCACCCGCTGATCCGTGAATATTTCGGTAAGCAACTGCAAACCCAGCAACCGCAAGCGTGGCAGCAGGCGCATGAACGGCTGTACGACTACTACAAAGCCCTGCCGGAGAAGGAATTCCCCGATACGCTGGAAGAAATGCAGCCGCTGTTTAGTGCAGTGGCGCATGGGTGTGCGGCGGGGTTGCATCAGCAGGCGTTGGATGAGGTTTATTGGCCTCGTATTTTACGTGGTGATCAGAAGTATGTTTGGAAAAAACTTGGTGCTTTTAGCGATGACCTCGCTACTGTAGCGCATTTCTTTACAACTCCGTGGCATACTCTCGTAGCGGGTTTGGTGGAAGCAGGTAAAGCAGTTGTGTTGAATTGGGCAGGTTTCCGTTTACGCGCTTTGGGGCGGCTGCCTGAGGCATTGGAACTGATGCAGGCAGATATTGTAATGGCGGAAAAACAAGAAGATTGGAAAGGTGCAGCACAAGCAGCCAGCAACCTCAGCGAGCTGCAACTCACTCTTGGGCGTGTTGGCGAGGCAGTGGATAGCGGTGCACTAAGCCAAAATTATGCCAACCAGTTCGGTGAGCGGTTCGAGTACATGGTATCCTGCAGTACCTATGCCGTTGCTCTGCATCAGATAGGAGATACCACTGCCGCCCTTACCCTGTTTTGTAAAGCAGAGCAACTCCAGCAGGAATATCAGCCGAATTTCCCGCTCCTGTATTCGCTGCGAGGTTTCCAATACTGCGATCTGCTGTTGGAGCAGGGCAGTACGGCGGAGGTGTTGGTGCGGGCAGAATATGATTTAGATTGCTGGATAAATCATTTCAGTAATGGAGGGGTACTGGATTTTTCACTGCCAAAACTCACACTTGGACGTGTACACCTACAGCAGGCAGTTGAAGCAACCCCTTTCGGCCTCCCCTTGTTAGGGCGAGAACAAGAGCAAGCTGCCTATTGGCTGGAGCAGGCTGTCGCCGGTTTGCGTTCAGCAGGAGCACAAGAATTTATACCGCTCGGCCTGCTCGCCCGCGCCACCCTACACCGCCACACCCGCGATTTCGTCCGCGCCCGACAGGACTTGCAAGAAGTCTTCGAGATCGCAAAATCTAGCGGGATGCGGCTGTTTTTGACGGATTATCATTTGGAGATGGCTCGGTTGTTGCTGGCGGAGGAAGAAACCCCTCCTAACCTCCCCTTATCAGGGGAGGAACAAGATACTGCTGCCACTGTTGTGCAAGAATGCACCTCCCCTGACAAGGGGAGGCTGGGAGGGGTTTCTTTAAAAGGCATTTCCTACCACCTCACCGCAGCCGAACGCCTCATCAACGAAACGGGCTATCATCGGCGCGATAAGGAACTAGCTGAGTTAAAACAACACTCAGCTCAATTGACCGACTCCATAAAGGGGTTAGTAATCCTCAATAAGTTCTCAACCACCTGACCATGCTGCATATCTTCAGAATAAATTACATTACAACCTTGTTCTAAAGCACTAGCGAGCATGAGGCTATCAAAATAACTGTAGCCGTAACGTTCGCCCAAGAAGATGGCCTGCTCAATCGTTGTTAAGCTAACGGTTGTGATTTGAAAATTATCTTTTAATTCACGAATAACCAGCAAAATATCAGCATAAGCAAGCTTTTGTTTACGTCGTAGTACATTACTGACCTCATTTAAGACTTGAGTACTAATCCAAACGTCTGGTTGTTGAGCGCATTTTAGAGCTAAGGCAGCTTTTTCTGGCTCATCTTCAGAGTAAAGATAAATAAGCACATTGGAGTCTAGGAAGACCTTAGCGAGCATTGGCGTCCTCACGATTAAAGCGATAGCCAGCAGTGTTTAACTTGATAGCATTGAATTGCTTTTTGGGAGTAGACGCGTTAGTTAACTGCTGCAAGCGATTTTCACGCATTAGTTTTTGCAAATAATCGAAGGTCAATCCGGGGTACATTTCTGCAAGCCTGCCGATTTTTGCCCAATAATCGACTTGTCCGCCTAGAGTGCGTTGAAAGATTTGGGCTTGTTGGCGAGCAGACTCAATAGTTTCATCAGATAGTTTCACGCTAGCAGACATAGTAGACACCATTAGTTACTATCAGTTGGTATTAGTAACTAATGGTAGTCAAGAGTGATACGGTTAACAAGTGACAAATATAAATTATGCGCCCCTATACTCCACCACCCGCTGATCAATCGCCCCAAACACGCTCTGTCCTTGCGCATCCAGCATTTCAATCCGAATGCTATCGCCAAATTTCATAAATGAAGTTTGCGGTTTGCCGGTGTTAATCGTTTCAATCATGCGTACTTCCGCGATGCAGGAATAACCCACGCCGCCTTCAGACACCGCTGAGCCATATTCGGTATTTTGCTTATTCGATACCGTTCCTGAGCCAATGATTGCCCCAGCACCTAAAGGGCGGGTTTTGGCAGCATGCGCAATGATTTGCGGGAAGTTAAAGGTCATATCTTCGCCTGCATTCGCCTTGCCAAAAAGTTGCTGGTTGTAAGTGACTAACAGTGGCAAATGCACTCGTCCATCTTGCCAAGCAGTGCCTAATTCATCCGGTGTGACAGCAACGGGTGAAAATACACTGGAGGGTTTTGATTGGAAAAAGCCAAAACCTTTAGCCAATTCAGCGGGAATCAAACCACGTAAGGAGACATCATTGACCAGCATTAAGAGACGGATTTTATCAGCGCAAACTTCAGGGCTAGCACCCATCGGTACATCATCGGTGATGACGGTGACTTCCGCTTCAAAATCGATTCCCCAATCTTCACTGGCTAAAGGGACAGCATCGCGGGGGCCAATGAAACTATCTGAGCCACCTTGATACATGAGCGGATCATGCCAAAAGCTTTCAGGTAGTTCGGCATTGCGTGCCTTACGCACTAATTCGACATGATTGACATAAGCACTCCCATCCGCCCATTGATAAGCGCGGGGCAAGGGAGAGGCACAAGCGGCCTGATCAAAGGCGAAGGCGTTACTGGCTTGGCCTGCATTGAGCTGATCCGACAAAGCTTGTAAGCGTGGCGCAAGTGTTGCCCAATTATCTAAGGCTGCTTGGAGAGTCGGCGCGATGCCAGTCGCTTTCACCGCTTGTGTTAAATCGCGAGAGACTACTATCAACTCACCATCGCGTCCGTGTTTTAATGAGGCGAGTTTCATGCAGTTTCTCCAAAATGTTTAGTTAAACCCTCCCAGCAATCCACATAATCGGCTTGGAGGGCAGGGGTCTCTAAAGCAAAGCGTGTGGGTTGAATCACATAACGCGATTCGAACATAAACGCCAAGGTATTCTCATAGCGTTGTGGCTTGAGTTCAACCGTACTGGCTTTTTCAAATACGGCCACTTCAGGGCCATGTGGTGAGAAGCTATTGTGTAAGCTTGCCCCACCGGGGTCAAAGCCACCGCTTTCTTTGGCATCATATACGCCTAACACTAGCCCCATGAATTCACTCATGAAATTACGATGATACCAAGGTGGGCGGAAAGTGTCTTCAGCTACCATCCAACGTGGCGGGAAGATCACAAAATCCACATTCGCCACTCCTGCTTGACCCGAAGGTGAGGTCAAGACCGTGAAAATTGACGGATCAGGATGATCGTAGCTTACGGTATTCATCACATTGAAACGGGCGAGATCATATTTATAGGGTACCGAATTGCCCGTCCATGCTACCACGTCTAGTGGTGAATGTGTTAAGGCACAGGCATAGTTTTGCCCCATGAATTTAGTGACTAGCTCAAACTCGCCTGCACGATCTTCAAAAGCGGCAACCGGTGTTTGGAAATCGCGGTCATTTGCATAACCATTCGCCCCGACGGGGCCGCGTTCAGCGAGAATCAACGGATGACCATAATTTTCACAGACATAGCCGCGTGCGGTCTGATCCAAAATTACCACACGCCATTTCATCCCGCGTGGTATCACGGCAATCTCACCGGGGGCGACTTCCAGAATCCCGCACTCGGTATGTAAACGCAGGCCTCCTTGCTGGGGTACGAGCAGCATTTCACCATCCGCATTCAGGTAAAAGCGCTCGTGCATGGATTGATTCGCCACATAGATATGAATCCCAATCCCTGCTTGTCCTGCCACACTGCCATTCACGGCCATAGTGGTTAAGCCTTGGATAAAATCCGTAGGGGTCGTGGGTAGCTCTAAAGGTGACCAGCGCAGCATATCTGGGGGTGTTACGGCTTCTGTTAACGGAGCACTACGGGTGAGTCCATTACTTATCGGGCGATAGCGGCCTTGGACTACCGAAGGGCGAATCCGATAAAACCAAGTACGACGATTGTCTGCCCGTGGTGCGGTGAACGCGGTTGTATTGAATTGCTCAGTATATAAACCGTGTTGGACGCGCTGTGGACTGAAGCGCCCTATTGGTAAGGCACCTGCTAAGGCTTCAGACTCAAATTCATTGCCGAAGCCGTGTAAATACTGTAGTTCACTCATATCAAACACCTATTCATCGGTGGTGGTTACTTGGGCTGCAATCCGCAGGGCTTCAAGCAGGATCGTTTGATCACCAATATGATTGGCGAGAATTAAAATGAGCCGTGCATTGATGCGCTCGCTTTTACGTTCATTGCCTTCACGATGGAGATCCGCAAGTGCAGCGAAGAAAGCATCAGGATCGGAAAAATTAGCTTGTAGGTTTAACTGGCTCATACTAACTCCTTAGCTAAAGCGCGCTGCATAGCGGCTAGCACGGGCTGAACTTGCACTTGTCGCCACCGGGCGGCGATATGTTGATCAGGGCGGATAAGATAAGCCGTACCAGGTTTAAGGTCATAACGATCAGTGACCAGGCCAAGCTTATCTTTAAGGGTGGAGTAGCCTGCGATAGCCTGCTCCGCGATAATGATAATTTCTAAATCTGCTTGTGAAGCAAGCTGGGCTAAGGCTTCCGTGGCTAAAGTACGCCCATCTACTAACAGTACAAAGCGATCACCTAATTGGGGTAATAACCAAGGCTCAGTACTGTATGCAGTGTTTAAGACGGTGATCGGTGCATCTTTGCAACTAGAGCCGGGGCGCAGTGCTTTGGGGAACTGATCAGCTATTGCGTCTGGCGTGCTGAGGGACGAAATCTCATAGGTACAAGGCAACGATAAGCGCCCGCTATTCACGAGTGGACGTGCAAATGTATATTGCTCAGCTAATTCCAAGACGGTATCACGGAATAGACGAGTGACTCGATTTTTAGGGGTAATAAAATCCGTCGCACGGGTGGAGTGGAGGATATTCTCATCTGCACCCTGACTCCGCTCTTGATCATAGCTTGTGAGTAAAGCAGCAGGGGCTTGCTGTTTTAAAACGCGCGTCAGTTTCCAGATTAGATTTTCTGCAGATTGCAGTGCACCATTCGCACCACGTGCACCAAACGGTGAAACTTGATGGGCGGAATCGCCCACAAAGAGTATCCGCTCCTCGTGAATGAAGGAGTTCATCCGCCGACAACGAAAGCTATACACACTCAACCATTCGAACTCAAATTCAATATCCTCACCGAGCATGGCTTGCACAAGCGGGCGAACTTTTTCAGGTTCACGCCAAGCTTGCCGATCAGCATTAGGCCCTAGTTGGAAATCAATGCGCCAGCAGTCGTCCGGTTGTTTATGTAGGAGGACAGATTGCCCCGGATGGAAGGGGGGATCAAACCAAAACCAACGTTCGGTCGGGAAATCCGCCTTCATCAGAATATCAGCGATCAAAAAGGTGTCATTAAAGATTTGCCCGCTCGATAA
>JBJOOT010000032.1:0-23375 GCA_046051185.1 Pseudomonadota bacterium
GCCTTAGTCAAACCGTATTGGAAAAAATGGCGGAGCTTGAAAAGGGTATTATTGACGGCAGCATTAAAGTCCATGACTACATGACCGATAATAAATGTGAGTATTAAGTCTTGACTGCCTGCGCCTTAGAACTGAGCCATATCAGCAAACGCTTTGGTTTAGTCAAAGCCAATCAAGATATTTCCTTATGTGTTCCGGCGGGGACGATTCATGGCATTATCGGCGAAAATGGCGCAGGCAAATCCACTTTAATGAGCATTATCTACGGATTTTACCAAGCAGACAGTGGTGAAATCCGTATTCAAGGCCAACTGACTAAAATTCAAGATTCCAAGCAAGCAATTGCAGCAGGCATTGGCATGGTGCATCAACATTTTATGTTGGTGGATGAATTTACGGCCTTAGAAAATATTATGCTTGGGGCTGAAGGTGGTCCTTTATTGAACGAGGGTGAGCAGCGGGTTCGGCAGCGTTTAGCCGAGCTTAGCCGTCTGTATGGCTTGGAAGTACCCTTAGATCTGCCCGTGAGTCAATTAGCGGTGGGGGTGCAGCAGCGTATTGAAATTCTAAAAACCCTTTACCGTGAAGCGCGTATTCTGATTCTTGACGAACCAACCGGCGTGCTGACCCCCCAAGAAGCAGATGAGCTGTTCAAGATTTTGCGTACTCTCAAAGCTGATGGGGTCACTATTTTGCTGATCACGCATAAGCTTCGAGAAATCATGGCTATTACGGATCAAGTCTCCGTCATGCGTCAAGGACGGATGGTCGCCCATCGAGTGACTGCTGAAACCAATATGCCGGAGCTGGCTGAGTTAATGGTGGGGCGTAAACTACGTCAGTCTCTTGAGCGTTTAGAGCGTCCGCTGGGTGAGTGTCTCCTGCAAGTACGCAATTTGACTGTACTGGATAAACAAGGCATTGCCCGAGTCAAGGATCTGAGTTTGCAGGTTGCTGCGGGTGAAATAGTCGGGATTGCGGGCGTTTCTGGGAACGGTCAATCCGAGTTATTACAAGCCTTAGCAGGCATGATCCCCATAAATTCAGGTGAGATGCTCTTTGCTGGGCAAACCTTTAATGCCAAGCACCCTAGCAATCCGGCACGGATGCGGGATTTAGGTTTAGCCCATGTCCCTGAGGATCGGCAGCGAATGGGTTTAGTCTTATCCTTTGCGGCTGATCAATCGGCGATCTTGGGGTATCAAGCTAGCCCTAAATATAATCAGGGTTTCATATTAGATGATTCAGCGATTCGCCATGAATACATTGAGCGAGCTGAGCAATTTGATATTCGCCCTCGTGATCCACTGTTAAGTTCGAATAATTTTTCGGGTGGGAATCAGCAAAAGATTGTTTTAGCACGGGAAATCGGTGCTGAGCCTAGTTTGCTATTAGTCGGACAGCCTACTCGAGGGGTAGATATTGGCGCGATTGAATTGATTCACCGCCAGCTGATGGCGATGCGCAATGCAGGCAAAGGTATTTTGCTGGTATCGGTGGAGTTGGATGAAATTATGGCGCTCTCTGATCGTATTCTCGTCATGTGTGGTGGTGTAATGACAGGCGAGCTGAGCCGTGAGCAAGCTAATGAACAAATGTTGGGGCTACTTATGGCGAATGCTTTAGAGCCTGCAGCGCAAGGATATTCTGCATGAAGGCAGCCACCTTAAATAAGTTTTTAGCCGTTATACTCTTACCACTTTTAAATATTTTAACCGCGTTTGCTTTTACCACCTTACTGTTTTTAATTATTGGTATTGACCCTTGGGAAGCCGCCAAGATTTTGGTGAATGGAGCTTTCGGTTATCAGGAGGGGATTGGTTATACCCTCTATTACACGACTAATTTTATTTTTACCGGGCTGGCGGTCGCTGTCGCTTTTCATGCGGGGCTATTTAATATCGGTGGAGAGGGGCAAGCCTATATTGGTGGGCTTGGAGTTGGTTTAGTTGTACTGGGTTTAGGGAGCGTATTACCGGCTTGGTTATTATTGCCATTGGCGATTTTAGCGGCTGCATTATTTGGTGCAGCTTGGGCGGCGATTCCTGCTTATCTGCAGGCTTATCGAGGTAGCCATATTGTTATTACCACTATTATGTTTAATTTTCTCGCTGCCTCTTTAATGGTGTATTTGCTAGTGAATGTTTTTGCAGAGCCTGGGCAAATGGTACCGGCTAGCCGTGCTTTTGTGGACAGTGCAAGTCTTTGGAGTTGGCAAGAATTAATGGCAAGTTGGGGAATGGAATTTGCGGCCTCGCCTTTGAATGTGTCGCTTATTTTGGCTTTGATTTGCTGTGTAATGGTCTGGTTATTTTTATGGAAAACTCATTGGGGTTATGAGTTAAGAACAGTTGGATCAAATCCTGAGGCGGCGATTTATGCGGGGATTAATCCCAAGCATATTATTATGCTGGCGATGTTAATATCGGGAGCTTTAGCTGGGTTTGTGGCAGTTAATGAGTTATTAGGCGTTCAACATCGCTTATTATTAGGGTTTAATACCGGTTATGGTTTTGCAGGGATTGCGGTGGCCTTAATGGGGCGGAATCATCCGCTAGGCGTGTTATTAGCTGCCTTGTTATTTGGTGCCCTTTATCAAGGGGGCGCGGAATTGGCTTTTGAAATTCCCAGTGTAACTCGTGATCTAGTGGTCGTGATTCAAGGCTTAATTATTCTGTTCTCAGGGGCTTTGGAGTTTATGTATCGAGCGCCATTGCAGCGTTGGCTATTAAGCTTTGCGCGGGAGGGCTGAGGATGCAAGATGCTTGGGTTTGGCTGATTTTGAGTTTAGATGCCACCTTGCGGGTATCAACCCCTTTAATTTTTGCTGCTTTAGCTGGTTTATTCTCAGAGCGCTCAGGGATTGTTGATATTGGTTTAGAAGGCAAGATGTTGGTCGGAGCGTTTGCCGCCGCTACGGTCGCTGCAGTCAGTGGTTCTGTTTGGCTCGGTTTATTGATGGCCTTGGTGGCTTCGGTAGCTTTTGCTTTATTGCATGGCTTTGCTTGTATCACGCATCGAGGTAATCAGGTAGTCAGTGGGGTCGCAATTAATATTTTAGCTTCAGGTTTAACCGCTGTTTTAGGCTTGGCGTGGTTTCATCAAGGTGGCTCAACGCCTCCATTAACTAACCAACAGCGATTTACGGCCATTGATTTACCGTTTGCCCAGCAGTTGGCTGATGTACCAATCTTCGGTGAGGTTTATAGCGAATTATTGTCAGGGCATAATATTTTAGTCTATCTTGCTTTTGCACTCGTGCCGCTGAGCTGGTGGGTTTTGTATCGTACGCGCTTTGGTTTGCGCTTACGGGCTGTCGGTGAAAATCCTAAAGCGGTGGATACCGCAGGGATTTCTGTATCAGGTTTGCGTTATCGCGCCGTGATTATTGCAGGGATTTTATGTGGCTTTGCGGGTGCTTATTTATCCACTGCACAAAATGCCCAATTCATTCGTGATATGACTGCAGGTCAAGGTTTTATGGCTTTAGCCGCTTTGATTTTTGCAAAATGGCGACCTTGGCCGATTTTATTGGCTTGTCTCTTATTCGGTTTTTTAGACGCAGTGGCTGTGCGTTTGCAAGGGGTAAGTTTGCCAGTGATTGGGTTAGTGCCTGTGCAGTTAATAGAAGCTTTACCGTATATTTTAACGGTGATTTTATTGGCGGGATTTATTGGCAAAGCGAATCCGCCCAAAGCAATTGGGCTACCTTATGTGAAAGAACGTTGAATTATTAGTCTTTGATTAAAGCTTGTTAGGCAGTAATGCTTTTCTAGCAAGCATCTAAAAATTCAAGCAAATCAGTTTCACCAAAGTCGATTCTGTATTGTGATAATAATGTAGTCACTTGCCCACGGTGATGGACTTGATGCATAAATAGATGTGTGATTAGATCACTTAAGCGTCTATTAAGATCAAGACCTTGCATATTTTTATAGGCTAAGCAGGTTTCAAGATCAGCCTCTGTTAAGTCATTGATCCAAGCAATAAGTACTTGATCGATGATGGCGCGTTCTTGGCTAAGTTCTTCAATATTATTGATTAGGATTGCATTGAGAGTTTGTGGAGTAGGTTTAGCTACTAAACCTAATAAGGCTTGATTAGCTAGCGTATAATGCGCAAACCTCTTCAGCCAAATCAAATCACCCACCAGAATATGGTTGAGTGTGCCTATCACGGATTTGAAAAAAGCGCCTTGGTCTTGGTTAAGCTGCATAGTCGAGAGTAAAGCTGCAGCAGCATATTGACGTTGATTCATGACTTGATTGTAATGAGCAAGCAACTTGAATTGAGCTAATAAAGACAAGATGACTCCTTTTAAATTAAATATTCTTACTATTCGCGTTTTTATGAGCATAAAAATACTATGACAGCAACAAACATACTGATAGCGACTAAATAGAGCAACAATTTGTTTTCATTAGCTTGGCTTTTAGATGTAGCCCCAATAATCAGTCATTAACTCAAAAGTATTCTGATTTTTAGTTCCCTATTTTCTTTAGTGTTTGAGGAACTCCTCTCCTCTGGTTAGGGTCATTACCAAAAAGGGAGCATGTTTCATGGTTAAGTTAAGAAAAAGCGGTTTACAGGTTTCATTAGTAGTTTTAACCCTCAGTCTAAGTGCCTGTAATGATCAAACAACGCAAACGACTCAGCTTAGGCAAACGCAAACGCTAGCGCAAACCTTGGAAGAGGAAGATCGCCACGCGGCCTTATATGATCAAGCCGATAGCTTATGGTATTTGGAAAATGAGCGAGCTAAGCGTTTAGCAAGTGGTGAAACAGCGCCAGAAGGCTTAATCCAAAATCTGCCACAGACTAAACGTGGGGTGGGGGATTATAGTTTTACTCAACCGCCCATTCCCCCTGTGAGCAAAGCGGGGCAGCTTTTGAATTTACCTGATCCGGGGGCGATCCCTCGTTTTACCGTCACCGGATTGCAATGGCCTGCGAATGTGGGGGATCTTAGTATCTCCATGTGGGCGCAAGATAAAACCGCCGCCTTTAGCCTGACGATTGATGATAATCATGTGCAAGATCATGCTTTTTGGTATGAAATGGCGACACAATATGGCTGGAAATGGACTTGGTTTTTGATTGCCAATCAAATTGGTTGGAGTTCAGCGGATCATTGGGGGCATTGGCAAAAGGCGCTAGATCAAGGCCATGAGGTGCAATCGCATGGACAAACCCATTTATGTGATGCTTTGTTTTATACGTTTCGTGAATACCGTCAATCTCAAGTTGAAATCGAGCGCAGTCTAGCAAATGCAAAAGTGCGTAGTTTAGCTTATCCTTTTGGGATTAATACTGATAAACGCGGATCGCCTTGCGAACCCCTGACCAGTGATCGCACTAAAAATAGTCGGGCAGAAGCAGCTAAATATTTTTTAGCGGTGCGTGATGTTTATGGTGCTTTGAGTAATCCGGCTAAAATCGATTATTTAAAAGTCCCTTCCGTGAGTTCATCACGCAATTTTTTAAATCCACAAGCACCTTGGGCTTATTTTGACTCAGTGTTTAATCCCACGAGTGCAAATTATCGAACTTGGTATGTGGTACATTATCATAATCTTCCGAATGAAACCGCAAAAAACGAAGTACGCCAAGTACTCGCACATTTAAAAACCCTTGAAGATAAAGTTTGGGTTGCGCCTTTCACTCAAGTGGCGAAGTATGGTCAAGAATATGCGACTGCTAAATTAGTCAATTTACAGAAAACAGCGAATAGTGTCAGTTTCGAGCTTAAAGACCAAATGAATGATTCTTGGTTTGATCAAGCACTTACTTTGAAGTTACGCTTACCGGATGGATGGGCGGGTGTTTTAAGCGTCGAGCAAAATGCTCATAGTCAGCAAGTTCGGACGCTTACTTATCAAGGCGGTCTCTATGCCTTATTCGAGGTAATGCCTGATCGAGGTCGTGTGACAGTGAGGTATTGAAAACTACGAACTTGGCGTTGAGTGCTAAACTTGACTAAACTTGATGAAGATGCGGCCTTGCCGCTGAGTGTCTAATCTAACGATATAAGGAAGGATTCTTAATGAAATTATCTCAAACCTTACGAACTACCGCTTTGGCCTCAGTCATTGCTTTAGTGGGTGTGTTACCTAGTCAGGCGGCTACTGAGTTCTTGCAAGTCGTGAATGTCAGTAGTAATGATGCTTTGAATATGCGTGCAGGCCCTACCACTAATAGCAATGTGATTGGTAGTATTCCCTATAATGGTCAAACTGTTGTATCCACAGGGAATCGGCAAGGTAGTTGGGTCGAAGTGAATTGGGCAGGGCAGACCGGTTGGGTGAATGAGCGCTTTGTGCAGGGTGTGCAAACTACCAATAATCGTGCGACTCAACAAACTCGACAACAGCGTCCCACTCGTCCTGCACGTCCAAGACCGGAGGCAGTTAGCCCCGCTGCAGTGGCACATACTCATCCAGCCAATGAGTGCACCAATTCTGTGACGCATAGTCATCCGAATGGTGGCAGTGCGCATACTCATCATTATGCCTGCAAGCCGGGGCAAAATATCAGTGGTGTAAAACCGAAATTTGCACCTAAATTCCAGCAGATGGATCTGCCAATGCAGTATTAAAATCGAATTAACACTGAGTTGGGTATTTCCGCTTCTTTTGCAGGTTCAAAGAAGCGGTTTTCTTAAGAGGCTTTAGCCCCGCTTCTCTAATAACCTTTCGTAAAATCAACCTGATAGTCCAAAGTTTGGCCTTGCTGAAAGCGCTGATAATTGCGTACAAAAATTTTCACAATATCGGCTGGAACAGAAACCGCTGCTTGATGGGGGGTAATATAAACTTGCTCTAAATCCCATAAAGGGTCGTCAGCCGCAAGGGGTTCTTCTGCAAACACATCTAAAACCGCTGCGCGTAATTGTTGGGCTTTTAATTGTTCGGTCAACGCTATTTGATCCACACAAGTTCCACGTCCGACATTAATCAAAACAGCACCAGTCTTTAATTGTGCTAGGGCGGCTGCATCGAATAAATGCCTTGTCTGAACAGTCGCGGGTAGAGTAATCACTAAATAATCTAGCTCTAGTAAAAACTGCTTTAGTTCGGTAACAGTATAAACTTCATCCACTTGCGGCACGCGGGTCGCTTGGAGCTTTAAGCCTTTAACCCGCATACCAAAATGCTTAGCGGTACTAGCCAAATGCTGGCCAATATCACCTAAACCTGCTATCCCAATGGTTAATCCCGCAAGGCTACGATAGGGAAAAGGTTGCCAGCGATGTTGCTGTTGTTGCTGGCGAGCGCGTAATAAATCACGTTCCAAGGCTAAAATATAACCGAATACATATTCACTCATCGGTTGACCAAATACCGTTTTGACATTAGTCAGCTGATAATGATGCGGTAAATTCGGTGCACATAAGGCATTGACACCTGCAAACGTCGATTGCACCCATTGTAATTGAGGCAAATGGGCGAGCAGTTTTACGACCCAAGGCGGATCACCTAAAACTAAATTAATAGTTTTAAGTTGTGCTGGATCGAGTGCTGAATAATGGTTAGCCGTATGGAGGGTCAGCTGATCTAAGGAGTAGGGTGCAAGTAAGCGAGCATAGTCCTCTGCTTGCGGGCTTAAAATCAATAATTGATTCATCGGTTTATCCCCGTTAAAGCGCTTATCCTAGCTCAAGGCGACTTAATGAGTTTAATCATTATTAAATTTAATAATTGGCACTTTGATTTGCCAATAAATAGCGGCTAGCCGCAGTATAAAAATGACCAGCATACCAATCAGCATCGCGAAGGTTTCAGGAAGATAGTTGCGTACTAAAGTATAAACAACAACCCCAATGATAGCCGCCAAAGCATACATTTCACTGCGCATCACAAAGGGTGTCGTCGGGGTGAGAACATCGCGAATCATACCGCCAGCGATTCCTGTGATCACGCCCATAATAACGGCAACCGGCTCGATTAGCTGATAGGCAAGGGCTTTTTGCGCCCCTAAAACGCTAAACAGGGCTAAACCGGCTGCATCTGCAATATCGACTAGATAGAATTTGGGCGCTTGTGTGTAAAAGCGCAACACAATGATTGAAACAATGGTGGTGGGGATAATAATACTGATATAGCTTGGATCAACTGCCCAAAATACGGGAGTCGCACCGATCAAAAGATCGCGTAAAGTACCCCCACCGACTGAGCCAACAAAGGCTAAGACAAGAGCACCAAAAAAATCCATTTGATGACGAGCCGCTTGCAATACGCCACTAAAGGCTAAGGTAACGGTCGCAATGACGGTGAGTATTTGCTGAAAAAGATCGATATTCATGCGCTTAATTCTACGCGAAAAATTAAGCCGACTGCAGCTAACTCAATAGGAATTTAAATGGATTAAGCGGCACGCGATACTTGATAGGCATCATTAGCAGCTGCTTGCTTAAATTGAGCTAAGACAGCTGGAGCGGTTGCTTGTTGCAAGCCAGTGTTTTGGATACTCCAAGGAAAAGCACGGATACCTTGTGCTAATAATTCGCGCGAGACACCAATGTCATCTAATTGGGTTTCAGAGAGTTTACTTAAATTACGTAAGGTACGTGCTTTCAAGAAGTTGTCGATCATATTTGTGTAGATCATGGCTAAAGCTTTCATGTTTTATCTCTTTAATCTATTTGTGGTTTTAGTGTTTTAACGAGACCAATACTAATACTGATTGCTGCAGTGCAGCAAGTAATGTTTTTTTATCCATAGGCTTAGTAATTTTTACCCGATTGACGCATCACTCGTTATTCAGATACTTGAGTAAATTGGTTAAACCGACAAGAAGGCTTATGCTATTGCGTTTATTCCAAGGATAGTTGGCATGCAAGAGTATAATAAAGGCATAGCCTTAATGATTTTCACTACCTTTATTTTTGCGATGCAAGATACGCTGACCAAGATTTTGGGCACGAACTTGCCTGTTTTGCAGTTTTTGGGCATTCGTTACTTAGTCTTTTTTGCGTTTGCTTTTTGGTGGACGACCCGTAAACGTCCATTACAAGAAGTAGTGAAGGTTAATAATCTACCCATTCAATTATTACGAGGCGTGTTGTTGGGGGTAGAGAGTCTGTTATTTGCTTGGGTCTTGAAATACATTGGAGTAGGGCAGATGCATAGCATTTTTGCCTGTTTTCCCTTGATTGTGACGGCACTTTCACCGTTATTTCTTGGTGAAAAAGTAGGTGGCATCCGTTGGTTAGCCATTAGCTTAGGGTTTATTGGAACTTTAATTGTTATTTCCCCCGGCTCTTTATCCTTTAGCGCGTACAGCTGGTTAGCGGTGTTGTGTGCGGTATTGTTTGCAGTCTATAGCCTTTTAACCCGCTATGTGGCAAGCACAGACAGTGCAGATTCTTCTTTATTTTATACCGGCTTGATGGCGGCTGCGGTGAATGCCCCTTTTTTACCTTGGGTTTGGGAGCCGATTTCTTGGCAGGCAGGGCTGCAGTTGACCGGTTTATGCTTGTTGGGGATTTTAAGCCATTATTCGATGATTCAAGCTCTCAAGCGTACTCCGGCGGTAATTTTGCAGCCGTTTAATTATTTCATCCTACCTTGGGTTTTGTTATTTGGCTTTTTAATCTTTGGAGAGCTACCAAGCACTAGCCAAATACTGGGCGTCTGTTTAGTGGTGGGGAGCGGTTTATTTATCGTTTATTATCAGCGCCGTTTGCCGGTTTAAAGCCTTAATCCATCAAGCTATGCTTAGTGTGAGCAATGGAGATGAGCAGACTTAAAGTCTGCTCAGTAGAGGTGTAAGTCTTTAAACCGCAGTGGGTTTGCTGCTCATGCGTTGGGCAAGGCTAGCCATGACAACACCATAGGCGGGTACAAATAAGACTAAGTTAACAGCGATTTTAATCGCATAGTCCACAGCCACAATTTCTGGCCAATTTGCAGCCATGAAAGCATCACTACTTTGATAAAAGGCGACACTAAAAAAGACCAAGGTATCTAATAAGCCCCCGAGAATGCTAGAAGCGGCAGGGGCTAGCCACCATTGTTGTAAGCGCCGCAAGTGATTAAATACATAAACATCTAAAAGTTGCCCTAGTGTGTAAGCTAAGAAACTCGCAAAGGCAATCCGTGCGACAAAGCCATTGAACTCCGCAAGTGCTGCCAAGCCTTGAAATTGACCTTGAGCAAACAGCACGGACAATAGATAAGAAATAATCAGTGCAGGGAACATGGCAGTATAGATAATTTTACGCGCCAAACTTGAGCCAAAAATCCGTACTGTTAAATCGGTGGCTAGAAAAATAAAGGGAAAACTAATCGCGCCCCAAGTGGTGTGTACGCCAAAAATTTCAACGGGGATTTGTACTAGATAATTACTAAGTGCAATGATTACTAAGTGAAACAATACGAGAATAAGCCAAGCAGTTCGCTGCTGAGCAGGAGGGATTAAATGCATCATGTCGACCTTTTTGTCGTTGGGGGCGAGGGAACCCAAGTTAATCAATCTTAATTAAAATCAAGCAAATGCCAAGCAAAGGCTAAAAGCAGTGCGAATTATACGCTGAGTTTTGCAAGAAGCTCAATGAAATTGCTAAGCCTTAACTACCTTATTAATAAGGCAGCTAAGGCTAAAGAGAGGGATTAAGAAGCCAAACCTTCAGCTTTTAAAACCGCCTGCACTGCAGGGCGTTCAGCCATACGGGTTTGGAAGGCCGCTAAATGTGGCCAAGCTGCTAAATCTAATTTACTGACCCGCAACCAGCGCGTGACGGTAAACAAATAAGCATCTGCAACAGAGAACTCCTCACCCATCAAATAAGCTTGTTTAGCTAGATGCGCATCTACATAAGCATAACGAGTGGCTAAATTTTCTTTACTCACCGCTTTCCAATCGTCGCTGCCATGATGAAAGAAAGCGACAAAGGATTTGTGTAATTCTGTACTGATATAATTTAGCCAAGCTTGTAATTCATAACGCGCTAATGTGCCGTTTGTGGGCGCGAGGTTTTTCTCAGGCACTAAATCCGCTAGGTATTGGACAATGGCAGGCCCTTCAGTGAGTAATTCGCCAGAGTCGAGTAAAAGTGCAGGGACATACGCCTTAGGATTGATCTCTTGAAAGTTTGCGCCGGACTCAGTGATTTTGGTTTTTAAGTTTACCTTTTCGATTTCAAAGTTTAAGCCCGCTTCTTGCAGGACGATATGAGGTGATAATGAACAAGCTCCAGGGGAAATAAATAGTTTCAACGTGCCGTCCTCCAGTCTTAATTAAAGTGTTAACCATAAGCTAAACATAAACATCAGGAGATAGCTAATTTTCTTAATTTTCGTCAATGTCTGCAAAACGTAAGACTAAATAATCAATCAGGCTGCGTACAGAAGGTAATAAACCGCGTCGCGTTGGAAACACGGCATGGATAATTTCTTTGCGCGGTGACCAATCGGGGACGAGTTTAACTAAATGCCCGCTGGCTAGTTGTTCCCGCACCATCATACAAGGTAACTGTACTACACCAACACCGGCTAAGGCGGCTGTGCGCAGGGCGAGCATATCGGTCGTTATCAGTCGTGGGGTATGATGCACAATCGCTTGTGCATGTTCGGCATTATAGAGTGTCCAAGTATAGGATGCTTGGGGAGTACCCAGACCAAGACTCGCTAAGCCATTGAGTTCAGCCGGTGCACGCGGTTGAGGTTTACCCGCTAATAATTGTGGGCTGGCTACCAAACATTGTGAGCGTTCCGCTAAAATTCGCATCACCAAATCGCTATCCTGCAAGGGTGGGGGGCGCACTCTTAGGGCGAGATCCACCGCCTCACCGATTACATCCACCCGTCGATTGGTCGCTTCCAAATGCAGCTTCACTTGCGGGCATTGCACCATAAAATCTGCCAAAATATCCGCCACATACACCTGCAATAAAGCGGTCGGGCAGGTCATGCGAATCACTCCACGAGGTTCAACACGAGTTTCATCAATGGCTTCTTGAGCAGCTTCAGCTTCAATCAGCATGGCTTTGCAATGTTCGTAATACCGCTGCCCCAGCTCAGTGACCACAAATTGGCGCGTGCTGCGTTGAATTAAGCGTACTCCTAAGCGCTCTTCTAAGTTTGCAATCCGCCGACTCAGTTTAGATTTCGGTATACCCAAGGCTCTTCCTGCGGGTGCAAAGCCTGCATGATCTACAATTTGTACAAAATAATAGAGATCGTTTAAATCTTGCATCGTTAATCGTTCCAAAAATAGAACTGAATGACTTATTTTAGCAGACTACTCAAGATAGTGTTCTGAATATACAATCTACTTCATACGTAATCTGCAATAGTTTAGGAGAGCAGTATGAAAGAGATTCTTGGTATTTATAGCGCTCCACGTCCTCATTGGGTGGGAGATGGCTTTCCGGTACGTTCCCTGTTTTCTTATACCGATTTTGGCAAACAATTAAGTCCTTTCTTGTTATTGGATTATGCAGGCCCAAGTGATTTTGCCCCAAGTGCTAAGCCGCGTGGTGTAGGGCAACACCCTCACCGTGGTTTTGAGACCGTCACCATTGTCTATAAAGGTGAAGTTGCGCACCGCGATTCCACCGGTCAAGGAGGGGTAATTGGCCCTGGGGATGTGCAATGGATGACCGCTGGAGCAGGGATTATTCATGAGGAATTTCACTCCAAAGCCTTTAGCCAAACGGGTGGCAGTTTAGAAATGGTGCAATTGTGGGTCAATTTGCCTGCTAAAGACAAAATGACTGAGCCAAGTTATCAAGCGATTCTCAATGAGCAAATTCCTTCCGTGGCCTTACCGAATGAGGCGGGGCAACTAAGGGTCATTGCAGGCGAATTTGAGGGGCATCAAGGCCCGGCGCAGACCTTCACTGCTATGAATGTTTGGGATCTGCGCTTAAACCAAGGTGCGCAGCTGAGTTTGAGTTTACCGGAAGGTTGGACCAGTGCTGTGGTGGTTTTACACGGTACCGTGCAGGTCAACGGGGAAGCAATTGCCCGTGATGCGCAAATGGTCGTCTTAGATCAAGCCGGACAGCATATTGCGCTAGAGGCTAATAGTGAAACGAGCCTGCTCTTACTGAGTGGTGAGCCGATTAATGAGCCGATTGTGGGCTATGGGCCTTTTGTGATGAATACCACACAGGAAATCAATCAAGCGTTCAATGATTTCAATAGTGGCAAGTTTGGCAACGTCGCTTAAACCAAGTCCAGCCCCAGATTCAACTGGGGCTGGTTGTGTTTGACTCCATTACACGGCGGCAGAAACCACAATTTCAACCGAGAACTCATCGCCTGCTAATGCCGTTACGCCTACGGTTGCGCGAGTAGGTGGATTAGCAGGATCAATCCATGCTTCCCATGCTTGATTCATCAGGTCAAAGTCATTCATATTGGTCATATAAATGGTCGCGGTGAGTAGCTTTGATTTATTCGTACCAGCCTCTGCCAGTAAAGCATCGATTTGGTTTAAAATATTGTGGGTTTGTTCATCAGCAGAGCCGCCTTTTGCCGTTTCATCAACTTGACCTGCTAAATGTACGACTTGATTGTAAATGACTATTTGGCTCATACGTTTGTTGCTGTGTAGACGTTTAATCATAGTGTTTTTATCTCTAGTTAATAGTTAAATAATCGCTTGCCCTAAAGCAGAATTGGCTAATTGCACGCTCTCAATGCTTAGCGAGTTTCATTTTTGTATTTGCAAATACCCAAACCGCTAAGAAAGCCGCAAAACCTAAAGCATAAACTAAAGCGCTACCCAAGCTCCATGCAAACCCTAGACAGACTCCCAAACCAAGCAGGATGGCAAGCCGATAGGGGCGTTCTATTAAGCGCCAAGCGGCTAGCATAGAGGCTATATAGATCAAGATAAACACACCATTCGCCCAAAGCATTAGGACTTCAAACCCTCGCCTAAACTATAAGTTAGGATTAATCCTAAACTTGCTACTCCCAATACAAGTGCTAATGTAATATTAGGTACGCGATGTACATTCAAAGTTTGTAAGGTTTTTGGTAAGACACCCTCTTGGCTTAAAGACCAAGCAAGACGAGCAAAGCTCGCCATATAGACATTGACCGTTGCTAAGCCACTAGCGACTCCTAAAATACCAATCACCCAACGACCGCTATCACTTTGTAGCAAAATTTCATATGCGCCCACCATAGCTAATGGAGCTTGAGCGTCGAGTCCACTAATCAGGGTACAAGCCAGATAAATACAGCCTACGAGTATTGTACCGCCTAAAACGGCAGGCCCGAAATCCTGTTGAGGGCGCTTGAATTCAGCGGATAAATGCGTCACTGCTTCAATACCCAAGAAACTCCATAAGGCTAAACTCAAGGCATGCAAAACACCGCTACTCGTACCCTTGGGTAATTCTGTTTTAGGTAAAGGTGTTTGCCAAAAGAAAGCAAGCATTAAACTGACCAACACCGCCACAATGGCTAGGGTTAGCCCTAATTGTATCCGCCCTGATAATTGCATACCGCGCCAATTTAAAGCGAATAATAAAGCGAAGGCGAAAAGTTGCCCGAGTAGAGCTTGGAAAGGTGTGAGGCTGATCAGGGGCTTTAAAAATTCAAAACTAATCATTAAAGCGGCGGGGGCACCAACAGGTACAATACATAAAAATAACAGGCCAATCATTTGCCCATAAGGTTTGCCAAAGGCTTGCTGGACAAAAAAAGCAGGGCCCGCCGCATTGGGGAAACGTTTGCCTAATTCGGCAAAGACCAAAGCTAACGGTAAAATGGCCAGTGTTAGCAATAGCCAAGTCCAAGTCGCCCAAAGCCCTGCTAGCTTCAGGGTTAGTTGTGGCAAAATAAAGACACCCGTACCTAATAAAGTGGTGGTCACTAAACCGATCCCTTGCCAGCGTGTAATCGTCGGATTTAAGCTTGTCATCCCGATAACCTTTTATAAAAACGACTAGTGTAAGAGTGTTTTAGTCTGCAGACTGTCGGCTCTGACCGTGATTGTGTGCTTTTTTTAATTTCAAATGCGCCGAATAGTTGGTTGCTTATTCTTAAAGTATGGGTATGGATGATTTTGATCAGAAAATTTTGCAAGTCTTACAACAAAATGCCCGCCAAACGGTTTCTAATATTGCTAGCCAAGTGAATTTGTCACGCTCAGCAGTCTCTGAGCGCATTAAGCGTTTAGAGGAAACGGGGGTGATTCAAGGCTATCAAGTCATCTTACGCCAGCCCGACCCACAACAGATTCATGTTTGGTTTGAAGTACGTCATACGGGATTTTGTGTGGGGATCGTTGAGCAGGTGATGACATTGGCGGGTGTACGTGAATGTTATGGGATTAGTGGCGATTTAGATATGTTGATTAAAGCGGAGGCCGCTTCTTTAACAAAGGTTGAGCAGCTACGTGAAAAAATTGATGCCATTCCCGCTGTAAAGCAGGTGATCACGCATATCGTCTTGCGGGAGTGGAGGGCTTAAGCCCTCGCTGGGTTAAGGGTGCAAAAGCCTTGGCTTGTGCCTAAGTTCCTCGATTCGGTACTGGTATTCTCAGCGGTCGAGGCTCCGCTAAAAAACTAAAAGAGAGAGATTGAAAGCTTAAACCCAAAGGAGGTCGGTTCCTCCTTTGGGCAAAGACGTTATTTAATCAACGGTGACCTCATAACTCACACTACCTTGTGAACCGGCTTTTAGCCGCCCGCCCAAGCTCCAAATTAAGCGTGTGCCATTGGTAGTGGGGGTACAGCTAGTTAACTCAGTGGGGGTTGTGTCACACACGAGGCTACCGTTCACCAAACTCGTAAAGCTCGGTACGGTGTCATAGACCGCCAGTTCATCCAATAAACCATTGCCGATATTTTCATAAAACAAGGTATAGCGTAAGGTTTCACCGGGTCTGGCCACTGCACCGTCTATGTTACGGGTGACATTCCACACCGCTTTGGTGAGCGATAATTTACCCGTACCCTCTACAGGAGACGTGGTTGTTCCGGCTGAAGTACGAGTCAAATCAGTATGGGTTTGCTGATCATTCGCTATCCCTGTGCCCCCTAAGCCATAGGTAAAATCGCTTTGGATCGTCAGTTGATGCAAAGCGCCCGCCGCTGCATTGGCAGGGGCTAAGACTTTAACGAGGATACATAACTGCTCCCCGGCATTGAGGGCATAGGCACTGTTGATCGCAAGATCACCTTGATTGAGCTGGGCATCACAGTTGGTATCTAAATATAAACTCACCCCCCAAGGGAGATTATTGGGGTCGGCTTGTTCAGCGAGCACACTGAAGAACACACTGCCATCGGCGTGACTACGGAAGCGATGCGGATATGTGATACTGGTATTGGGTAAGATGGCTTTTTCATGATCCAAACTAAAGATCGGTGCTTTGACCTCGCCAAAGTTGACATTATTCACGGCCGTATTCGTGATACTGACCGCTTGGCTATTAGGGGTGGTGGACTGATAGCCATTGGGATCTTGTGCCAGTGGTGGGCAAGCACTGAGGTTATCAGCGGTGGTAGCAGTGGCGACTTCATACACCGTGTAATCCCCGGCAGGCAGATTACTGAAGGCATAACTCCCATTGGCGGCAGTACGAGTGACGGTACAGGTATTACTGGCTTGGGCATACAATACGATCCCTAGGTTTGGAATGCCGGCTTCGGTGTCATCCGTGGCATTGACATTGCTGTCATGAAAGACGCGGCCGCTAATGCGGTAGGCATTATTGATAATAGTCAGAGCATAGTCTTCGACTTCACCATCAGCAGCATAGGCGGTAGCGCGTTCATCAAGCGCTGTAGTGGCTAGCGTATCGGTCAGTGTATCTGAGGTGAAGCGGAGGCGAAGATAACTGGTTCCAAGCAAGCGTATTGACCGTGATCCCGCTCCAATTCAAAGCTCCCGCTAGCGTTCCTGCAGTCACTACCACCGAAGTGTATTCATCCGCAGTGAAAACCCCATTATTGTTGAAGTCGATCCAAGCATGGAGCCTTCCCGTCCCTGTCGCACTGATATTCGCGGCTGGGATGGAGTAGCTGCTGATGCCTAGTACTAAGGATGGCAGAGAGGAAATACCATCTTCATCGTCGATTCCTGTAGTATCATCGCCGGTTGCCGTGGCATTGGGTTGGGCAGCATTCTCGCTATCAGGGGCATTTGTACCTAGTTTTAAGCCGCCAGCAATGGCATGTGAGGGGATACCATAGCTTGCGGGCGCATCGGCATAATCAATATTTATAATGGCCAGTGCATAATCCTCGACCTCGCCATCCGGTGCATTTGTGGAGCTTGCTCGTTCATCAACGGTCGGTGTGAGCGCATTATCAGTGAGTGCCCCTGAAGTAAAGCGGAAGCGAGCATAGGTGGTGCCGATAGCGCCTACGGTAATTCCACTCCAATTAAGTGCACTTGAGAGCACTCCTGAATTAACGGTCACGGAGGTGTATTCCGTATCACTGAAAATACCGTTCTTATTAAAATCGACCCAAGCGTGGAGAGTACCTGTGCCAGTCGCGCTAATATTCTCAGCGGGAAGGGTATAACTGCTGGCACCTGGTGAGAGGGGTTGCAGAATGATACCCTCTTCATCATCAATACCGGTGGTGTCATCGCCGTTTGCCATGGCATTGGGTTGAGCAGCATTCTCATTATCTGGGGTATTTGCGCCTAATTTGAGCGTTGCCGAGATAATATGTGAAGGCGCTCCATAAGTAGCGGGGGCATCCGCATAGTCAAGTCCGGTAATAGCGATTGCATAATCCTCGACCTCGCCATCCGGTGCATCGACAGAGGTTGCACGTTCATCTACGGTGGCGGTACCTGTATTATCCGTCAGTGTTCCTGAGGTGAAACGGAAGCGAGCATAAGTCGTGCCCATCGAACCTGCAACGATACCCGTCCAACTTAAAGGGCCAGAGAGTACACCGTTGGTAACCGTGACAGAGCGATATTCCCCTGGGGTAAACGCTCCATTCTTATTGAAATCAATCCAAGCATGTAGAGTACCTGTTCCGGTGGCGGTGATATTGGTGGTGGGAATCGAATAGCTGGTTGCTCCTGCCAATAAAGCGGGAAAGCTGGAAATACCATCCTCATCATCGACTCCCGTTAGATCATCGCCGCTGCCATCTAGAGGTGTCAGTGTGGTTTCACTGTCTGGTGCATTGGCTCCAAGCTTTAGATTATTGAAAACCAAGTGTGTTGGTGCTCCATAAGAGCTAGGCGCATCTGAGTAATCAGTTTCAGGGCAGGTCTGTGCTACGACTACAACCCGGTCGACCATGTAGTCGGAGTTTTGTGTTCCCAAATTTTGATCAATTTGAAAGAGTAAATAATAATTAGCGGAGCTGGTTACATTGAACGAACCATTAAAATTTCTCCATTTGGGGGTTTCAACCGCAGCAGCGGGTAGATTATCAACAAAATCCTGTTGTAACACGGCGACGATTTGATCCGTGTCGGCATTATAGAGTGAGATTTTGTATTGATCGGCAAAAACGGTATGGTTGAAGCGTGAGGATAAATCAAACGAATAATAATGGCGGCCTGGGAGCAAAATATGGGGGAATTTATAAACCACAGCTCCCGTCGGCCCATCTGATTCTTGTAAGGCGCTATAGATACCGGTGGCGGGATTGCCTGCCGGATTAAAATCGTCGTAAAGCCCACCTGTGAGATTCGAGTTGTGATAAGCGTTAGTATCGGTGGGATAGTTATATGCACCAGTGATCGGTGTATCGAAGGGTGCGGTAGAATAACTCCAACCTGTAGAAGAAGGCACCGGATTAGTGGTGAAGTTACCGCTAGCGACTAAGGTCTCTGATCGACAGTAGTTCGTTGGAATGAGATTCGGTTCAATGGCGATTGCATAATCCTCGACCTCGCCATCAGCAGCAGCGGCTGTGGCGCGTTCATCTAGCGTGGTTGTGCCTGTATTATCCGTCAATACAGTCGAGGTGAAGCGAAACCGAGCGTAGGTTGTACCGGTGGCGCTGACCGTGATTCCATTCCAATTGAAAGACCCCGCTAAGACTCCTGCGGTGACTGCTACGGATTGGTATTCAGCTGCACTGAAAACACCATCTTGGTTAAAGTCAATCCACGCATGCAGTCTCCCCGTTCCAGTGGCGGAAAGATTCATAGCGGGTATAAAATAGCTGGTCGAGCCAACCAATAGCGCAGGGAAGAAGCTAATCCCGTCTTCATCATCGATCCCTGTTAGATCATCACCGCTTCCATCCAGTGGGCTGAGGGTCGTTTCACTATCAGGGGCATTCGCTCCAAGTTTCAGTGTTCCTGCAATCAGATGTACGGGGCTGCCATAAGTGGCGGGTGCATCGCTGTAATCATCCGCGGCATGGGCTGGGTTCGCGGTTATTAAATAGAATAAGATCCAGGCTAAACTTAAGACTAAGGCCTGTTTGAAACACGGCCAACTCCAAGCGAAGGGTGATTTCGGCGCTGGATGGAAGGTCGGTGAGTTGTGGATGATGTGGAAAAATTTACTAGCTAAAAAATAGCTTATGCCTAGGCGAAGACTTAATAAAGTGCCTCGGCTTCCCCCAAACAGGTACATAATGGGTATTCCTTGAGTTCATTTTATTTATGATTCGACTTTTTATACTTTGAGATTAAGGTGTAGTCGTATCAACCTAGCTGTAATTCTCTCTCGCATAGATCGTTACAGAGTGAAGCGTATGCTCTTAGTTGGAAGCGTATGCTTAGTTATCGCTTTAGTATCGGTTTATAAAAATAATACTTAAGCTTAGCTGAAGCTAAACTTTCATGAGTGATACTAAATTGAATTTCTGTTATACCAAAATCACTATGCGGGTCAAGTAAAACCTGACGCATGAACTAAAGTGCTTCAATTTACAGGATTTTTGCAGTGTTTTATTAGGACAAAGATGCTATTTAATCAACGGTGACCTCATAACTCACACTACCTTGTGAACCGGCTTTCAGCCGCCCGCTCAAACGCCAATGCTTAGTATTTGTTTTTTTATAAAAAGTATGCTTAAGTTAAGCTGAAGTTGACCTGAAATTGTTGAGCATCAAGCAAACTACTGGCATCTGAAAATCTATAATGTTAGCTTTGACTTTAACCCCTTTTGTAAGAGCCAACTAAACGATGATTAATGAACGTGACCGTGCTTTTTTTCAACCTAAGTGGCGGCGAGTTGCCATTACTGGAGTTTGTACCGCTTGGGCGGCGTTGGAGTGGTATGGGCAAAACGCCTTTTGGGCAATGATAGCCACGGGTGCTGCCGCTTATTGTTATTGGGAATATTTTTATAAATTTGATCAAGACAAAGGCAGCTAAAGCGAAGGTTTCGATGCGATATTTTTTATTTTGATAGAGTATTGTTATGTCATATCAACACAAGCTTGCAGTGATCCTGATCGGCTTAAGTAGTTTGGGCTTAAGCTCTTTAGTACAAGCTGAATCGTCAAACCTGACCCCTAATGAGCAATTAGTGATGACTTTTTATCAGCAATTGTTTGGTGATAAAGACCTTAGTGCGATTGATAAGTATATCGCTGAAGATTATATACAACATAATCCGAATGTTGCTGATGGTAAAGCCGCCCTCAAGCAAGTAGCGAGCCAATGGCTCAGTGGTACGCCTAAGGAAAAAATTGATCTGCAACGCATCGCTAGTAAAGATGATATTGTGTTTTTACACATTCGTAGCAAGCAGCCGAATGGTGATCTTAATGCCGTTGTAGATATTTTTCGGGTAGAAGGCGATAAGATTGTTGAGCATTGGGACGTTATTCAAACAGTGCCGAAGGAGTCAGCCAATCCACACCCTATGTTTTAGCTGATTAAGCTACCGATGAAGTCGTTAAGCCATCAAGCGATAAAAACTCCCGCAGTCTAGCTATAAGGCGGGAGTTTTGAAAGTTTGATAACCCCCTCCTAAAATCAAAGCTCCAATCACTATTCCAATGCGTGTGGCCTGCTTTAGTACAGAAGTATCAATCTTTGCTAAATTAGCCTATAGAAAAAGTATGGGTGTAATTTTGGGAGATGTTGATGGTTTGAGTCCGAAGAATAGGAAAAGTAGCAAAATTTGCTACCTGACCGCTAAGCTTACACGCTTTTGAGAATAGGCCGTGTTGTTTCCCTTTGGCTATTTTAAGCTAAAACTTCTTGAAAAGATTTAGCTTTAATCACTTAGGAGAATAATATGAAAACACGACTATTATTGGGTTTTGGGGCATTACTTGCCTGTGTAATGCTACCTTGGATCGTACGCTTGCCTAAGGGCTGGGATTGGGTGGCGCAGTATATACCCGATCAGGAGCATCTAGGCAGTGGGCTATTACTCTTCGGTGCTTTTTCATTATTGCCGGGCATCGTGGCAGCTTGTATGGCTTTATTATCCAAACCATTATTTTATTTGCCTGTGCTGACTGCCACATTGTTTGCTCTCGGTTTTCTTGGTTATGCGCATTACCACTTAGATTTAGCGGCGGATGCACAAGCTGCGATTGCACTCTTATTTATCCCTATGTATGCCTCTGCTCTAGCTTTGTTAGGTGGTTTAATAGGCTGGGGGATGCAAATACTAGTTTGTAGGCTAAGCCACACTGAGCGATCTAAGCAGGCATAGACAATCAGTGCTCATACCTGTTCAGTATCTTCGTTTGTTTAGAGATTTCAGTGGTGACTTGATCCGGTACTGCTTTCAAGTTGGGTGTTTGCTAATTGATGTCCTCAAGGGGGCAAGCTTGGTATGATGTTTGGTAGCCAGCGTTTTCGTTACCAAGAGCTGAGTGAAATTGGTTTTTGCTCCTAGTTTCGGGAGTGCAATTCTAATTTCCAATTGCTAGAAGCCATGAACAGTGGCGAAAGCAAGCAGTTAGTGGCTGAAGTGGTGATGGATTTGCTCAAGTGCGAACCAGCTTTGACCCGCTTGTTTATCATGGGTTGAGACGTGCACAGGATTTAACCGTGATTAGCTATGAGCTAATGAATGAAACGCTGATTGGTTTATTAGAGGCTACTTTGAATTTGGTTATTTCCCATCATAATTTGCAATTTTGTTCTAATTATTTTTTGTAATAAATATTCTATTTGAGTCACACAGCATTACCTGAGGATCTAAGGATGAAAACAGTCGGTCATTTAATCAATGGTGAGCTAAGCGAAGAGGCAGGGCGTACTCAACTGGTGTATAACCCGTCTACAGGTGAGGTCAGCAAGCAAGTAGCGCTTGCGTCTAAAGCCACGGTCGAGGCCGCCATTGCTGCGGCTGCGGCTGCTTTCCCTGCTTGGCGCGATACACCACCTGCAAAACGCGCTCGGGTGATGTTCAAGTTTAAAGAGCTGCTAGAGCAAAATGCCAAAGTAATCAATCAATTAATTGGCGAAGAGCATGGCAAGATTGCCCATGATGCAGGGGGCGAATTACAGCGCGGGATCGAGAATGTCGAATATGCTTGCTATGCTCCTGAATTATTAAAGGGCGAGCATAGCCGTAATACTGGTCCTGGGGTTGATTCATGGAGTGAATTCCAACCTTTAGGAGTCGTAGCAGGGATTACCCCCTTTAACTTTCCTGCGATGGTGCCGTTATGGATGTATCCGGCAGCGATTGTCTGTGGCAATACCTTTGTGCTTAAGCCTTCTGAGCGAGATCCAAGTTCTACTCTCCTGATTGCTCAACTTGCGCAAGAGGCGGGGTTACCAGCAGGTGTTTTAAATGTCGTCAATGGTGATAAAGAAGCGGTTGATACGCTCTTAAATGATCCACGAGTGCAAGCCGTAAGCTTTGTGGGTTCAACGCCCATCGCAGAATATATCTATGCCAGTGCTACGAAAAATGGCAAGCGCTGCCAAGCCTTAGGGGGGGCAAAAAATCATGCGATTGTTTTAGAAGATGCGGATATGGATAATGCGGTGGCGCAATTAGTTGGTGCAGCTTTTGGTTCATCCGGTGAGCGTTGTATGGCCTTATCGGTCGTCGTAGCGGTAGGGGATCAGGCGGCTAATGCTTTGGTCGAGAAAATGACGGTTGCGATGCAAAACCTGAAAACTGGTGCTTATTTTGACAGTAGTAATGATTTTGGCCCACTGATTACCAAAGCGCACCAAGAGAAAGTGAAAGGCTATATTGATAGCGCCGAACAGGATGGTGCGAAGATTGTAGTTGATGGGCGTAAGGTGAAAGTGGCGGGTTTCGAGCAGGGCTTCTTTGTCGGTGCGACCTTAATTGATGATGTGAAGCCAAACATGATTAGTTATAAGGAAGAGATTTTTGGCCCTGTCTTACAAATCGTGCGGGTGAATACGATGGAAGAGGCCATGCAGTTGATCAATGCGCATGAATACGGCAATGGGACTTGTATCTTTACCCGTGATGGGGAGGCTGCTCGTTATTTCTCGGATCATATTCAGGTTGGAATGGTCGGGAT
>JBJOOT010000033.1:0-23242 GCA_046051185.1 Pseudomonadota bacterium
GCAAATCACGCGCCTGCGCTTTGACATACTGAATCGCATAATGCAAAGCTTCACTATCTTGCGATTCCAATAAACCAATCACGACCGCATGTAAGCCGAGCTTACGAAATTGCTGCTGTTCAAGTTTGGGCGAATTTTGTAAAAGCCAAACAATGAAATTATCTACTGCCTTGCTGCGTACAGGCAGATGAGCCAAATCCAGCAACCATTGGGCATCAACATCACGCAGTATGACTTTGAAATCAGTTTTTAATGCCGTACAAGCATAATGGCGAATATGTTCCGCTCGAGCCATGCCTAATAAACGTAATAATGGCTCTGGCGAGCGTTGCCAAGTTTCTTTAAACGCACGTTTATCTAACAGATTCGTTTTAGGCGAAATATAACCAAACTGGGCTACGTGATAAGCATGGGTTTCGTGATAGAAAATATGTTGGGCTATCCAAGTTTTCTGCCACGGTGTGTCATCGGTATAAGCGGCTAAAAAATGTGTGGCTGCCTCAGGATAGACAGCCGGTAAAGTTTGCCCCAACTGACGCAAATAACGCCATGCCCGGCGACGCATATAGAGCAAAGTGGCATAGCTAAATTCAGGCTTGATCGCACTATCGCAGCGGGCAGCAATCGCACCTAATAGCGGGTAATCATGTTCAGCTTCAGCCGCTTTGAAAATATATTTAAGTGCTCGCCAAGGGCCATAAACCAAAGGTATTTTGGCAATCACCGCTAATAAGGCATATCGTGCATACAGGCTTTTATCTGTCCATAGTAACAGAATAATTTTGTGTAATTTTAAGCGCTCTGCTAAGGGTAGTTCCGCATCGTCAGCTTCCAATAAGCGCATTTGCTCCATACGCCATGCCTGTTGTTCTTCCGGCGATTTGGCTAAGAAGCTGGGGCTGGAAATGGTATTCAGGAATTTCTGAAAGGTCAGCGCTTCAGCACGAATCGGTGTATCTGGTACAGGATCGGGTGTACTTGCAAGTGCAACGATATAATCGACTAAGGCAGGGTCTTTTAACGCCCAAGCTTTTTCAATATCAGAAAGGGTGAGTTGCATAGATATTGACCCCTGCTTTATTCAAGGTATATGAATCTGGAGAATTGCAATCATTAAGCCGTATAGCTAGCTATTGTTCTATTATTGTTTCAGCTTAAAATTAAGGGGATACAAGATCCCCTTAGTTTTTTGGAAAAATCTACCTTAATACCTGGTACATGGAAGACTCACTGACTCGCGCCCTAGATAACGTCCCTGCAGGGGTACGAAATCGCGAAGGCGCGATTGACCCAGCTCGTACCCTTGCAGGGACGTTATCTAGGGCAATAGCGAGGCTGAAACAGTCTTCCTTGTGTTGCAATGCTCGGTTTATTTCACAGGTGGCGCAACGCCAACCGGATCCGAAGATCAAACGCTAGACTTTTCATAGGCAAAATTGTAATCAATACGCTTAAAAATACAACCATTAATTAATTTTATTTATCAATTGATTTATAAAATCTAATTACTATCCTGAGTAACTTATTAGTTTTACTGAGATTTAGCCTCATTCACTAAGACTTCAAAGCTACGCTCTATCCGATGACCTGCCTCATCAACTACCGCTAATCGGTGCTTTCCTGCCGTTGGTTGAGCTGCAAGCTGATGAAAGCTTTGGGTTGTTCCTAAAAATTGATTATCTAAATGCCAATATAATAAGGCTTCTGGGTGGGTCGGTACGGCACGAAACACCACTTCGCCTAATTTACCGTCGATCTCACGCGGCAAATAAATTTGCGTTCCGTCTTGTGGATAGACCACGCTTAAAACATCAGCCTGATCCACAAGCTCTGCTATACAGTCCGCTCGCCATGCTGGTAAAGGTTGATAATCAGCATGATATTGTCGGTAATAATGAGCTTGATCCGGGGGTAAGACAAACCAATCACGCGCCTGCATCGTCGCAACCGATTCACAATCACTATTAACTCGCCACTGTTGGGTGGCATCAAGATAAATACGTTGGTGATAGGGTGTGATACGGGCAAAGTGGCTGCTAGTTGGCAGTTTCACCGTTTTAGTCACACAAAAACCATTACTTAAATAACCATCATCTTGGCAAATATTCATCTCCGTAAGCTGTGCTTCAGGCGGCTGAAACCAAGTTTTGCTCTGTGGTAAAAAATTAAAGGTATTGAATAAAATCGGAGCAGCACTTTGAGTACCCGTTAAACCCGCACGTCCCTCTCCATTCGCATTCCCGACCCAAACTCCCACCGTATATTCAGGGGTAGTACCAATCGCCCAAGCATCACGTTGCCCATAACTTGTACCGGTTTTCCAAGCGACCTTACGGCTACTGCTAAACTTATCCCAATAGCCCTCATCCCCTGGGCGTGCTACCCCCAACAGAGACTCTAAAGTAAGCCAAGCGCTAGCAGAGGATAAAGTAGCCACCCGTTGACTCGTCGCATGCTCTGTTTGTAAACGTCGGCCTTGTTGCCAATAGCGTTGTTTATTGGATGAGTCTTGGGCTAAATGAGCTAAATTTGCATAGGCGACGGTCAAATCCCAAAGTGAGGCCTCTGCTCCGCCGAGGACTAAACTCAAACCATAATTTTGTGCCGAGCGCTGCAGATGCTGAAACCCCATCTGCCGTAAATACATCAAAAAAGGATCGACACCTCGCACACTTAAAAGATTCACAAACGGAATATTTAAAGAGCGAGCTAAAGCTTCACGGGCAGTGACAGCACCATGATATTGGCGATTAAAATTCTGTGGAGTAAAGCCGGTGTAATTGACAGGCACATCAGCAATCAGCGAATCAGGCAGAATTAAACCTTGCTCCAGCATATCTGCAAATAGTAGAGGCTTCAGTGTGCTTCCTGTACTGCGAGGACGCTGAACCAAATCAATAGCATGGCCTTGCTCAGTTTGATAATCCATATCTGGGCGATTACCAATATAAGCCAGCGTTTCCATACTGCGATTATCCAACACCAGAATCGCTAAATTCTGGATCCCCTCTAATGCTAATTGCTCACCGGTACGCTGGGCTAAGGTAGTCAATTGCCGCTGCAAATTTGCATCTAACGTTGTACGAAAACGCTCACCTTGTGAATAACCGAGTGCTAAGGTATCCAGCAGATGAGGGGCTAAACGTGGTAATAAATGCGGAGCTTCCGGCAAAGGTTCAGCTACAGCAAGCTCATAATCGAGCTTAGAAAGTGCTTTGACCTCATATAATCGAGCCAGCAAGCGATTACGCTTTTGAAGTAATTGCGTACGATTCCGCCCAGGATGAATCAAAGCAGGATTATTCGGTAGTACCGCTAACATAGCTTGTTCAGCCCAAGAAAGATGCTCAGGATCACGCGCAAAATAACGCCAAGCAGCCGCTTCTAGACCAACGACATTACCACCAAACGGAGCATGACTCGCATAGAGCTTTAAAATTTCATCCTTACTATATAAAGACTCCAAGCGCCAAGCCCGAAATAGCTCTACTATTTTTTCCCCAAACGTACGGGGTGGATTACCACGCGCAATCCGAATCACTTGCATGCTCAAGGTACTAGCTCCACTGACAATCCGTTGCTGACGTAGATTGTCATAACTAGCACGCATCAGCGCTAAAATATCGACTCCACTATGGGTACGAAACCGTCGATCCTCAAACTGAACTAATGCTATCGCAAATTTATCTGGGACTTTCTCAATCGCAGGAAAGCGCCATTGTCCATCGCCTGCAATATGTGCACTGAGCAAACGCCCCTGTCGATCCAGGAGCATCTGAGAATGGGTTTTCGTAAAAAGAGGTTCAGGCAGACTTTGGAAATACCACCAGCTAAAGCCAAGGCTAAATACCCCCAAACTTAGAACGCCGATTAGCAACTTGGCTAGTGTTCGGCGTTGAACACTAGCCAATACATTTGGCGATTGAGCCATGATTTAATGATTAGGAACAGGATTAATTAGTTACATCCTCCTCATCCTCAAGAGCATCGGGATTAGTGTCCGTTTCTGCTTCTTCCGTTGCTATTTGCTCAGTAGCGGTTACCGTTACGGGCATCGCCTGCTCAAGTTTAGCACTTGCAGTAGTTGCCGAAGGAGCAGCCGGAACAGGTGCTGTTTTCACAATACTCACGGGTAAACCTGCTGTACGGGCACGTATTGTAGGCTGATACATGGCATCTACGCTTAAACCAGGGAAATAGTACTTCCCTAAATATGCGGCATTCATGCGGACTTTCACATTTTGGCTTGCTCCAGCCGCTAGATCAAAATAACTCAATACCCGATCATCACGCACATCTTGATAGCTCAGCCCCTTACTAACCACAGGTTGTGTTGGCGCTACGGCTGGCGTATTTTCTCCCTCTGGTTGAGTCGCAGGGGCAGCTTCTGATTCAGCCGTTCCTATTTCTACACCTGATGGCACTAAAGCAGACAAAGCTAAATGTTTCAGATTCTGGGTTGTCGCATTACTCACAGTAATACTCAGATCATAATCCTGACCTTGTTGCAAGCGTAGATTCGGGTCAGCCGTCTCAGCATCCCATACTTTATTCCCTGCTTTATCTAAAAGCTCAGCTTGGATATGTAAGCCTTGTGATTCAGCTTGTTCATTACCCATTTGAGCAATACCACGCTGATTCAAAGCCGCATAAAGCTTGTTCGCTCCTTTATTATTCACCGTCAATAAGAACGCATTGTCATTGGCAGCTAATAACTGACTCAATACAGGTTGAGCACTGTTTAGAGCAACTGAGGCACCTTGATCAAGCATATAATCAGCAGTAACGGTTTGCTTCATACTACTTAAATAATGTGAAACGGATAACAAAGCCCAACTTAGATCATGAGTATTAAAAGCTTTAGTACCATCACCTAATTCAGCTGAAATCTGCTGTACTACTAAATCAGCATCTTGTGGTCTTTGCAAAGTCAATAAAGTTTCTAATTGTAAACCTAATTGACCTAGACGTTGGCTAAAGGTCGCCTCGGATAAAGGTGTCGTGAGATTGTTCGCAACTAAACCAGCGGTCGTTTGTTGAGCTGCTTCTGCTTGGCCTGCTTGTTGATAAGCCGCCGCTAATAACCAGCGTGCCTGCTCATTCGCTTTGCCTGATTCACGTAAACGATTCATGGCACCCATTTGTGGCTTGCCAGCGGCTGCTAATACATATAAACGATAGGCTTGAATCGCTGTCGTATCCTCAGCAGTGACTGAGCTAGTCCAATCCTGAGCTTGGCGAATTTGATAGCCTTGCCATGCACTCATCAAATTCAAAGGCACATTATAGCCTTGCTTTTGCGCCTCGATTAAGAAATGCCCTGCATACAAGCTCGCCCAATCATTCGCCTCACTTGAGCCTGGCCAGTACATTAAATTACCGCTACTGGCTTGGAAGCTAGAGAACTTAGCAATAGCACGCTTTATATAGTACTCAATCTTTTGTTGGCGCTCAGGCTCTAACTTAATCAACTTGGGCAAATACAATTGGGGAAATACCGCTGAAGTAGTTTGCTCCAAACAACCATGTGGATAATTAATCAGATAATCTAAATGCTGCTCCAGATTCAAATTCGGAATGGGTGACAACTCAATACTGGCTTGATTCGTACCCGCCAAACCAAAAGGTGTTAGGGTTTGTTTCCAAGAACCATTCGGATCCAGGGTATTACTAACTGTACGAATGCTTGGCAAGTTCGGCGCTTGTACTTCAATACTGACCTCATGGCTACTGGTCTGATCACCACTTTTTGCGGTGAAGCGCAGTTTACCTTGCATCGGTTTATCACCCGCTTTAATGAAAACAGTTGCTGTTTTCTCTCCGGCTTGAGTGAAGGGAACCGTGATCACGGGGCCGACACTAGCAAAGGCGGCATCTGCTTCTGCTTTCACTTCGACAGCCTTCAGATTGGCATCAGCGACGAAGAGTGTCAGCGGGACTTCAATGCTCTCACCCACTTTTAGGGTACGAGGTAGTGCGGATTGCAGCATTAAAGGTTGACGCACAAATACCGACTTTTCGGTCGTACCGTACGCATTATTACCTTCAGCAGCGACCAACATGACACGTACAGCCCCCAGATAAGAAGGCAACTCCACAGAATGCTCACGTTTTTGCCCTGCTTCCAAATGGAAAGCACCTAAGAACTTTACTACCGGCGGGAAGCGTTTAGGCTTATTGGCTGCATCGTCGATTTGCGCTTCATCCCCCCCCCCAATCGCTAATATACGCTCTAAATTACCGCTATAAGCACCGATGACACTATCAAATAAGTCCCAAGTTTTAATCCCAAGCGCTTCTTTACGATAGAAAGCTTTATGTAAATCAGGGGCTTGGAAGCGAGTTAAACCTAATAAACCCTCATCGACCACGGCTAGGGTATAATCCATCGGACGCCCCATTTGCTCAGCAACAGTAAATAACTGAGTACTTTCTGGCTTCCATTCATCTGCAGCCTGAATCATGGGTTGCAGCTTAGTGCTTGGATCTTCCACCAAGAGTGGAATCACACCATATAAGCGTAATGGACGGTCATTTTGCTTATTCTGATGACCTTGCAATAAACTAATGCTCACATAAGCATTCGGTGCCATCGCATTCGTGATTGGAATACTCACCTGACCCCGTTGACCATTGAACTCAAGCCAGCGCTGCTCAAGAATTTGACTACTGGTTTCTACCGTCAATAAGGCACGCCCAGCTTGTGCTTCTGGCAATTGAATTTGTGCCGTCTCACCAACTTTATAATTCGTTTTATCACTGGTGAAGCGCAACATAGCCGCCGCACCGCTACCTTCTTCTTGCGCTCGACCCGCCCAACCTGGCCAATCTACGTATAAAGTTTTACCTGTACAATGCTTACCTTGTAGGTCACAAGCGCGTACTAAATAACGCCCCCAGTCAGGGTATTTAATTTGGAATTTCCACTCACCTTGACCATTAGTGGTGCTGACGATAGCTTGTTGCAATTTGCTGCTATGGCTAGAGTCGGCATATTCAGCTAAGGAATCTGGGGTTTTATCCCACCACCATTTCCAGTCGATCTTATACAAGGTGACTTCCACTTGTGGCAAGGAGACCTCTTTGCCTTCAGCATTTAAGCTCCCAATCGATACAGTATGCTCTGTATCAGTGAGTAACATATTACGCTCAGCATCCCCTTTCGGCAGTTTAATCCCAACATAGTTTTCAAACGGATAATAATCCAACTCTTGTTTACTAATACTGAAACCAGCACCATCTTCAAATACTCGGCTGGTAAACCAAGCACTTAACATCCCTGGAGCTGGTTGCTCAGGTTGGAAACCTTTATTGAAAGTCAGATAGCCTTGATTATCTAAACGCCCTTCCAACAATTGTTGGTCTTCACTGTCCAGCTTACGAGTCGGATCATCAAAAACATAATCACTGAAACTGCCAAAGCTTGTCGTCTTTTCACGTAGGCGCACGCTCACATCAGCTTTTAAATTACCGGCTGTACCACCATGTAACCATTGCGCAAATAATTTGGCATCCGGTAAAGGTTGATAACCGAATAAAGCAGGCACACCGTAATTCAAATCAACCTTGAGGCGATTGGGGCGCACGGTTTCGATCTTCAAGGATTTATTGAAACTACTACCACCTAACACGGCTTTGACCAACCAATCACCAGTTGGGTCACTCTCTGCTGTTTTCAGGTTAAAGGTATAGAAAGGGCCAACAGGCTGACGACTTGTGACCGTTTGCTTGAGCTTGCCACTAGGATCAAACAATTGCACCGTGACGGGATGGTTCGGTGGTAGCGTTTTACTTTTGTCCTGCAAAGCAAATGTTAGGTGAATATCATCACCCGGCCGCCAAACCCCACGCTCTCCATATAAACTACCTTTTAAGCCTTTGCTGATAGTATCCCCACCAATATCAAACTGACTAACTTCCAGCGCTGTATTCGCATTGACCTTTAAATAAGCTCGATCCTGACCTTGTTGAGCGACCAAGAGAAATGGTGTATTGGGGGTGGCTAACTCGGCGAACCCTTCTGCATTGGTTGTACCTGTTGCTAAAACTTGGCCTTGAAAGTTTTTCAAAGTGAGATTGGTATTAGCCGAAGGTGCAGCAGTGCGCAGGTCTGTGGCTACGACATGCACTTTGCCGACGGTATCTTGCTTGGCAATTAAGCCTAAATTACTCGCAATGAAATTATGGGTCGCTTTAACCGTATCGCTGTAATTGAAATAGCTATCGGTACAGGCGTCATCCCGTTTTTCCCAATCATATTCAATATTTTCACTACTTGCATAGTATTCAGAAATACCATCCCAACCACTGCTGGTTGAACCATCATAATCCTCGCTGCTCGCTAAGAGCTTATCCTGAATTTGTGGTGCGGGTGTACCTGCAGGGCAAGGGAAGGTGGAATGGCGGCGATCAATCGACAATTCTAAACGATACATCGCGCCCGGTTTGGTTTTGAATAAATCACTGGCATTAATACTATAGCGGTTCCATTGATTGGGATTGGCAGCATTTAAAGGGATAGTTTTACGCCAAATATAGCGCCCCACCCGTTCTGCTTCTGAGTCCCCACTGAGACTATTCACTTGCAAGAATTGTTCGATGTTTTCGGGGAAAATCTCCATAGCAGTGATTTGAATCGCATTCACACCCCGTGCTTCGAGGGGGATTTCCATAGTTTGATTATCCGGCAGAATACTCCCTTTACCTACAAAGCGAATGGCTGGTTTGGGTGGTTCTAAGGCAATACTTTGTTCACTACGCTCAGTCAGTTTGCCTAATTCTGCGGAAGCAGCCTTAATCCCTGCATTCAGAATAACTTTATGTTCGCCCGGCTCTAGCTCAGTAGCGGGATAGACTAACAGGCGATTACCTACAATTTGGGTTTTAACTTCGCCCGTCCCTAGCTGAACTAAACCCGTTAAATCTTGTTGCGGATCAAGCGGGTCAGAGAAGCTAATACTCACATAGGGCTTACCACCGTTCTCATTTTTATCATCGCTTAAAGTTTCAAAGCGTGTCACGGTAAAGGTTTTGAGGCTAGGAATAGGCAGCGTCTTTTGCCCGCTGCTATTTGTGCCAACGGCATGAAGAGCCTTGCCATCCCAACTTAAGTTTAGATCTGTTGCAAAGGTTTCGCGGGTAATGGCTTTGACTGTAAAACGATGGTCGGTACCACTTGCATCATGCTCCCAAGTAATATTGAGAGGCTTTTGTTGGACACTCGCTTGCAATAGTTTTTCAATTTGATCGGGTTCTAGATAGTCAGAGCTAAATACTTGTCCGCTCAATTGCAATTGCGTAGTTTGCTCAGGGACAGGCTCTAAACCATTGGTTTGTACTTCTAATTCTAAAGGTTTGGTCTTAAAGCTCAGCTCAAGCTCAGGGGTATCAGCGGGAATATTGAGCAAGCCTTGTGGTTTGAGTTTTAAAGTATAAGTCTGACCTGAGCTTAAGGGCGTGTCAGGGACGAAAACAATCCGATTTGTTCCCTCAAACTGTGCTTTGCCAGCGACTGTGGGGCTAAGGCTAAGATAACGGTCTGCATTCGTGCCTATTTGATCTGCACTAATCAATGCTTGGCGAAAATTTAAAACAATCGGCTGATTACGTGCTTGAAGGCTGGGTGCTTGGGTAAGTAGTTCTGTTGTGATCTTAGCTGGATCAAGCACAGGCTTAGCAGGGACTCGATTAGAAGTGTTAGAGGGATTAGCAGCCGTGTTGGTATTGGCCTCAGGTTTTGGGCTAGTGTCTGCGGTCGTATTAGTCGAGGGTGTAGTCTCATTACAAGCACTTAAACCGAGCATACCCGCTATGAGCAAAGCTAGTGGCAGTGACCTCATCGTGAAGGCTAAAGGCAATTTTTTCATTTCTATCCCCGCACAAAGTATAAAGTTATTGTCCCTTAATTTTAGACAGACATTTTACGCTTTGATTGCGTGGTTTAGCTCAATTAGAAAAAATAATTTTTTAAAAAGCTAAGCTCCCCCCAAATTAAAGTATGGAGGGAGCTAAAAATTAGGCGTTAATCAGGATTAGAAGGTTACCGTTTGACCACTAAAGCGAGTTAAAGTGAAGTTGACATTGGTTTCACTAAGGAACAGTTTTGCTTCACTTAATAAATTTAAAGCTACTTTTTCACCGACTAACAGGCCTTGAATAGCATCTTGGCGGTAGTGAACACCTGCATAATCACGCCCTATGGCAATATTACCCGCCAGTTTATTGATTTCTCCGCCGACAGTTAACGCATTGCTGTTATAGGGTAATAAGCTTAAGCCATCGTCATTGGCGACTACGCTATTGTTGAGTACAAACGACTCATTAAAGAAGGCTTTTAGAACAGTGGCACAAGCCCCTGCAATGGTGGCATGTCCAGAGGGATAAGACGGATGTGTGGGTGAGCCTTCTGGATAAACCTGTGGCAAGAGGTGAGTTCCATAGCGTGAAAATATTTGTTGAGCACCTTTAGAGTTTAATAAAGCACTGTGTAAAGGATAATTTGCAGCTCCACGCATATGATTATGCACTCGTCCTGCTAAGACTTCTGGACGCAATGAACGATGTACTTGCCATTTTTGATGCCAAGCCGCTTTCAGTGCAGCATAAGCCGCTCTAGCAATTAAATCTAAAATATGGGGGCCGCCAAACGTAATGAAACCCGCTTGGCTAGTTGAATTGGAATACGGGTTGCTATCCCGCTGTGCATTCATGCCCATTAAAATTAATGCAGCATGTTGGAAAGCTTGGAAGGTGAAATCTTTGTGCACCCATTCAGCTAAATCGTGCGCATTACGGATATAACGGGGGGTGCTATCAAACCGTGTGCTGGTGGCTGCAGGTGTTCCACGTTGAATCGCCAACCATTGGTCATAGTTAGTCATGTGGACATCACCCGCAACCGGTACTTTATAGCGTTGCTGTAAACTATAAGGGCCACAAGGCACATCTTGCCATAAGAACTGGGAGACTAAGGGGCCTGTCGTATCACCGGGTAAGCCTACACGGAATAAATTCCCAGCATTCACCGTAGTATAGTTTTGGAAAGTCTTAAGATCATTAATCGCAGCAGCTGTTTGTGATTCAAGTCCGTATTGTGAAAAAGGCACATCTAAAGCGAGGGCATGCCAATACATTTCTGTCATTTCGCCGGCTAAGGCTTCACTGGCTAACGGCGAAAATGGTGGAATTGCGAAGGAATGGGAGTCACCCCCTTCTAATTGGAAAGCCAAGGCAGACTGTGGGTTGGCTAATTTCACACTACCACCCATTGGAATAGTCTCATAATCAGCGGAACGACCGGAGCTAAGGGCGGCTAATAAGCGATCATAGGCAACGGGATCAACCTCACCTAAGTTATTATGCGGTAAGCCTTTAGAAAAATTAGCAATTTTGCCCTGATACAAGCGCTCATCTTGATTAGGGGTTTGTGTAGGAACTTTTAAACCAAATTGAATTGAAGCTGCAAACTGGCGTAAGTATAAGTTTCGATTCTTACGTGCCAATACATTCGTGGAAGGTGTTGTGCCATAAGAAAAATCAGCAGCTTGTACTTTGCTTAAAGCGCCAGAAACCACAGGTAAAGAGGCAACCGATGCGGCTACATAACCTAAACCTTTGAGGAAGCTCCGACGGCTGTGAGTCGGTTCAGAGGGGAGCTTAACGGCTTCGATAGCTTGAGTCATGATCGGTGTTCTCTCTTTATTTAATTATAAAAATCAATGAGCTATTACTGAGATGCACTCTGGGGTTTAGCATATGGCACTCAAGACTAATTGATTAATTTAGTTATTCAATGAATAAAATTATTGAATATTAAGGAGGGCGTAAGCTATGTCCAAACAGATGAGTGGCGTTTATTAAAAGATGAATAAATACAATTTATGCGTCTGAACAATTTATCGGTACGTAGTGAAGCGCAACTAAGCTAACGAGAGCCTATTTGAGCGAAACGTTTAAGCTGCCATAGACAACTGACTGCCAGTCATTTATGCTTGGATGGTGACTATTATTGCTTATTAAGTACAAGAGATTGTTATGCCTCCACGCGCCATTCATCCCGAAGATAAACTTCGTAAGCGTGAATCTATTTTGGATGCCGCTCAATATTTATGGGTGACGCAGACTGATCGTTTAAGCAGTATGGATGCCCTAGCGCAAACAACTGGGGTTGCGAAGGGGACTTTATATTTATATTTCCGCAGTAAAGAAGAAGTGCTGCTGGCCCTGCATGAACGTGATATGGAGCAGTTCTTTGGGCGGATGGTGGCGCGAGCGCAACAAACCGAACCGATGCAGGCAGAAGATTTGGCTCAAGTAGTCATTGACTCTATTAATTCCTCTCCGACTTTTTTGCCATTATCTTCGGTTTGTATGGGCTTAATGGAGCGGCATATTCCAGCAGATATTGCCATTGCCTTCAAAGAGCGGATTCATGAACGCTTGAATGCGGCTTTACACGCTGTACAACATCATTTTCCAAGTTTAACGCTGCTGAATATGTTGCAAGCTTATGCCTTGATTTTGGGCTTATGGCAATTACTGCAACAAAGCTCGCTGCATCAAGACCTGAAATTGCCGAATACTTGCTGTAGCTCTCTCATTAATGAAGAGAACTTCCTACCAGTCCTCAATGATTCACTGCTAACACTATTCAAAGGTTTATTAGTACCACAGGAGTTTGTTAAATGAGATTAGCTGCCCCTGTTCTGCTTATCTTAATTGTTACGACAGTACTGAGTGCTTGTCAGCAAGAGGCGGCTGAACCAGAACCCATTCGTCCCGCTCAAGTTTGGGAAGTTAAACAACAAATGGCGGAGCATTTAGAGACTTACTCGGGTGAGATTCAGCCAAGACAATTGGTCGATTTGGCTTTTCGTGTATCGGGTAAATTATTAGGTCGTCATGTTGAGGTGGGGGACACGGTTGCTGAGGATCAAGATTTAGCACGCTTAGATGATCAAGACTCTAAATTATCGGTTAGCCAATCTGAGTCGAGCTTGCAAGCGAGCCAAATGAATTTATTAGCGGCTCGTGATAATCAAGCGGCGACTCAAGGATCATTAACTTCGGTTCAAAATAATCTATTAGCTGCACAAGGCCGCTTAACCAGTGCACGGGCAAATTTATTAGCTATTCGGGCGGGTTTAGATTCTACACAGGCGGCGGTTGATTCGGCCAAAGCAACCGCCGCCTCCGCTAAAGCAGCGGTTGGTGTGGCGGCAGCAGAAATGCAAAATGCCCAAGTTGAATACCAGCGTACTGCCAAATTAGTGCAGCAAGGTTTTGCCAGCCACACTTTATTGGATCGTGATAATCAACGGTTGCAGGCTGCTCAGGCCAATCTTAAATCCGCCAAGGCGAATGCTGAAGCGGCTCAAGCACAAGTCCAAGCTGCTGTTTCTAAAATCAAAACCACTGAAGCTCAAATTCAGGCCGCTGAAGGTGAGGTCGAATCAGCGAATGCCAATGTTGGGGCTTTGCAAGGTCAAGTGAAAACAACTCAAGCGCAAATCCAAGCTGCGCAAGCACAGGTCGGTATGGCTGAAGCACAAGTGGGTAATACGCGCTCGCAAGTGAGCTTAGTCAAAAATCAATCAGGCTATACGGTTTTAAAAAGTACAGTTGCGGGTGTGGTAACTGAAACCCATGCAGAAGTGGGGCAAGTTGTCGCGGCAGGTCAGACTATTGTGAGTATAGCGCGTGCCGGTGAATTTGAGGTGCATATTCGTATAGGCGAGCAAGCCATTCAAAACCTTAAGTTAGATACGCCAGCCGAGGTGAGCTTATGGGCAAATACTCAAGAAACTTTAGCAGCTAAAGTACGGGAAATTGCGCCTGCAGCCGATGAAAATCGCACATGGCTGGTGAAAGTTGCTTTAGTTCAGCCTGCAAATCCTAAGCTTAAACTGGGTATGACGGCCACAGTTACTTTTCATCAGGCGCTTGAAGCAAGCGTGGCTTGGTTACCAGCGAGTGCGCTGTATCAACAAGAGCAAAAATCGGCTGTTTGGGTATTAGCTAATGATAATACGGTCAGTCTTAAAGAGGTTCAGATTACAGCTTATTTGGATGAGGGCATTCTAGTACAAGGTATTGATAGTGGTGTAAAAGTTATCGCAGCAGGCGTGAATCGCTTGCATGCAGGCCAGCAGATTAATCCTGTCGCTTACAATGGGCAAACTCCCGCAGTCTTGAATTAACAGTCCTGAATTAAATGAAAAACAACTTATCGCTGTGGGCGCTCACGCACCAAAACTTAGTCTTGTATTTTTTTGTATTAACGCTCTTGATGGGGGCGTTTGGCTATTACAAATTAGGCCAAGCGGAAGATCCCCCCTTCACATTTAAAGTTATGCTTGTACAAGTGCAATGGCCGGGGGCTTCTACCCAAGAAATGGGGGAACAGGTAGTGGATCGCTTAGAAAAAGTGATTATGGAATCCCCTTATATTGATTCAGTCCGCAGTTTTTATTTTCCAGGCGCTGCTAATTTATTAGTGATAGCCCGTGATGATACTGCACCCAAAAATATGCCTGATATGTTTTATCAAATCCGTAAGCGGATTAATGATGTCAGTTATTCTTTGCCTCAGGGAGTACGAGGGCCGTTTTTCAATGATGATTTCGGCGAAACTTACGGAAATATCTATGCCCTCACCGGTGATGGTTATAGCTTGGCACAATTACGCGATGCCGCTGATCCGATTCGTAAAGAGTTATTGCGCTTACCCAGTGTTGCTAAAGTATTAATGATTGGTGAGCAATCCGAGCGGGTATATATTGAATTAAGTAATACCAAAGCCGCGAATTTAGGCATGAGTTTGCAGCAATTACAAACCACTTTATCACAACAGAATCTATTGATTGCTAGCGGTGAATATCACACCCAACAAGATAATATTCTGATTTATCCGACGGGGCGGTTTAAAACTATCGAGGATATTGCCAATACCCCCCTAAAAGTGGGCAATAAAACGGTCAAGCTTGCTGAAGTCGCAGAAATTCGACGAGGTTATCAAGATCCTCCCGCTGATACCTTCCGTTATCAAGGTCAGCCTGCCTTAGGCATCGGTGTTTCTATGCGTGCAGGTGGGGATATTATTCAGTTAGGTAAAGATTTAGAGGCCGCGATGCAACGCATTCAAAGCCAGTTACCTGTGGGGATTGATTTGCATACTGTTAATAATCAACCCGCCGCAGTTAAACGCTCGGTGAGTGAGTTTTTAAATACGGTCATTGAAGCCGTCGTGATTGTTTTAGCCGTGAGCTTTTTAAGCCTCGGTTTGCGGGCGGGAGCGGTGGTGGCTTTGTCGATTCCGTTGGTACTCGCGGGCGTATTTTTCTGTATGTACCTATTTGGTATTGGCTTGCATAAAATTTCGCTTGGCTCATTGATCTTGGCCTTAGGTTTATTGGTGGATGATGCCATTATTGCGATTGAGATGATGGCTTTAAAACTTGAGGAGGGCTTTGATCGTGTTAAAGCCGCTAGCTTTGCCTATAGCACGACCGCGTTTCCAATGCTGACAGGCACTTTGGTGACGATTGCTGGCTTTTTACCGATTGCAACGGCTGCCTCTGCAACAGGTGAATATACCCGCTCAATCTTTCAGGTCGTGGCGATTGCGCTGGTTTTATCATGGTTTGTAGCGGTGATTATTGTACCTTGGCTGGGCTACCATATTTTAAAACCAACACCGCATGAAACAGCCGATTTAGCTAAACGTGGTTGGTTCTCGGCTGTAGCTGATTTAAAACACCGTTTTGCTTTAGCCTTTAGTCGGTTTTTTAAAGGCTTAATTAATCTTTGCGTGCGTTTTCCTATTACCGTTATTTTGTTAACGGTACTCAGCTTTGTCAGCTCAGTCTTTGCTTTTAAATTGGTTCAGCAACAGTTTTTCCCTGATGCCACTCGCCTAGAATTATTGGTAGATTTAAAATTACCAGAGGGTTCTGCCTTAGTAGCCACTGAAAATGAGGTTAAAAAGGTCGAGGCCTATTTAAAAACCCAAATGGACTATATTGATAATTATGTGAGTTATGTCGGTACAGGGTCGCCGCGCTTTTATTTACCGCTTGATCAACAATTGCCTAATTCTAGTTTTGCGGAATTTGTGATTACTACCAAAGATATTCCAGCGCGTGAAGCTTTACGCCAGAAGCTTATTGCTTTAATGGATAGCAGTGAGTTTACGCAATTACGCGGGCGGGTATTACGTTTAGAAAATGGTCCACCAGTCGGTTATCCGGTGCAATTTCGGGTAACGGGGGACGATGTTTGGATCTTACGGGGGTTAGCGGAAAAAGTCGCAGAGTTTATGCGCGGTAATCCAAATTTACGCAATGTGCATTTAGACTGGAATGAGTTACGTAAGTCCTTGGTATTAAAAGTTGATGAAGATAAAGCGATTGCGGCCGGTATTACGCAAGCTGCTCTTAGCCAAGCTTTATCCGGTACTTTGCAGGGAACAAGCATCGGTGAATTTCGTCAGTTTGATCAAACTATTCCGATTATGTTGCGAGGGACCGAGGCAGATCGACGGAGTATTGACACTTTATTATCTTTGAATATTCCAGCGGGGAATGGGCAGTTTATTCCCTTGGGGCAAATTGCTCGTTTAGAAAATACCCAAGAGGAAAGCTTAATTTGGCATCGCAATCGTACCCCAACAATTACGATTCGGGGGGATATTTATTCCAAAGTCCAAGCCGCAACCGTAACGACTGAGGTTTTAGGACGCATGGGGAATTTCGCAGAGACTTTACCCCTAGGTTATCGCTTTGAAGTGGGTGGGGCGGTGGAGGAGAGTGCCAAAGGAGCTGTCTCTATTCAAGCGGGAATTCCGTTCTTTATTGTGGTGGTGCTGACGGTATTAATGCTGCAATTGCAAAGTTTCCAACGAGTGATTATGGTCGTACTGACGGCACCCTTTGGCTTAATTGGTGTGGCGAGCTTTTTGCTGGTATTTAATAAGCCGTTTGGTTTCGTTGCTATGCTCGGTACGATTGCTTTATCTGGCATGATTATGCGTAATTCAGTTATTTTAGTGGATCAAATTGATCGAAATATTGAGCAGGGCATGATTCCACATGATGCGGTAGTCGAAGCGGCTGTACGTCGTTTTCGCCCAATTATGTTGACAGCGTTGGCAGCTATTTTGGCCATGATTCCTTTATCGGAAAGTGTATTCTTTGGGCCAATGGCGGTGGCGATTATGGGAGGCCTATTGGTTGCGACTTTGCTAACGCTCTTATTCTTACCAGCGGTTTATACCCTTTGGTTTAAGTTAACACGAGGGAGACAAGCGTTTGAGTTGTTGCCAACTAGGGTTTAATTAGGCTCATGAGTGGTCTGGCAGTTTGTTTGCGGGAAGGGTGATAATTGATAGTTTATGGGTGTAAGTATTTGCCACCGCTTAACCCTGATTAGCCTTTCCGCTATACTCTCCCACTTTCAAAACCTTAGCACGACTCAAAATCATGACCGACCGCCTAACTGAAACTGCCCGCCGCCGTACTTTTGCCATCATTTCCCACCCTGACGCGGGTAAAACCACGATGACTGAAAAGGTCTTGCTATTCGGGGGCGCGATTCAGTTAGCGGGTACAATCAAAGGACGCAAAGCAGGTCGACATGCGACTTCTGACTGGATGACGATGGAAAAAGAACGGGGTATTTCGGTCACCTCATCCGTCATGCAGTTTCCTTACAAAAATCATATCGTCAATTTACTGGATACCCCCGGCCACGAAGACTTTTCGGAAGATACTTATCGAGTATTAACCGCTGTGGATTCTGCTTTAATGGTGATTGACGTGGCCAAAGGGGTGGAGGAACGCACGATTAATTTGATGGAAGTCTGTCGCTTGCGGGACACGCCCATCATGACTTTTATTAATAAACTCGACCGCGAAGGTAAAGAGCCGATTGAGTTATTGGATGAAGTCGAAACGGTTTTGAAAATTAAATGCGCTCCGATTACTTGGCCCATTGGCATGGGTAAGCGTTTAAAAGGTATTTATCATCTGTATCAAGACAAGGTGATTTTATATAAACCCGATACAGAGCGCCGCCAAGATTATGAAGAAATTCAAGGCTTAAATAATCCCGAACTCGATGAAAAACTGGGTTTACAAGCCCAAGAATTACGCGATGAAATTGAACTGGTACAAGGTGCAAGTCACGAATTTAATTTACAAGACTATTTAGACGGCAAGCTTACCCCAGTTTATTTTGGTACCGCTTTAAATAGCTTTGGGATTCGTGAATTATTGGATGATTTCGTCGCACATGCCCCCGCACCACAAGCACGCCCAACCACGACGCGCAAAGTGGATGCGGCTGAAGACAACTTCACGGGATTTGTCTTTAAGATTCAAGCGAATATGGACCCGCAACACCGCGACCGTATCGCTTTCTTGCGCGTCTGCTCCGGCAAGTTTGAAAAAGGTATGAAAGCTAAGCATGTGCGGATTGGCAAAGATGTAAAAATCCCCGATGCGCTCACCTTCATGGCCTCGGATCGTGAGCATGTGGAAGATGCTTACCCCGGCGATATTATCGGGATTCATAATCACGGTAGCATTCGCATCGGTGATACCTTCACAATGGGTGAAAACCTGCAATTCACGGGGATTCCCAACTTTGCCCCTGAACTCTTCCGCCGTGCTCAACTCAAAGACCCGCTAAAAATGAAGCAACTGCAGAAAGGTTTAGCGGAGTTATGCGAAGAAGGGGCAACCCAATTATTCAAGCCATTATTGAATAATGATTTGATTTTGGGTGCAGTTGGTGTACTGCAATTTGATGTGGTCGCACAGCGCTTGAAGGATGAATACAAAGTCGATGCGATATTTGAAGGCGTGAATGTCACTACAGCGCGTTGGGTTTCTTCGGATAATGAGAAAAAATTTGAAGAGTTCAAAACCAAAACTGCGCAAAACTTGGCTTATGATCATGCGGGTGAATTGGTGTATATCGCACCTACGCGAGTGAATTTGCAAATGGCGCAGGAAAAATGGCCAGAGATTAAGTTTAATTCGACGCGGGAGCATGGAGTGGCGGGGTAGCTAGCTGCGCCTAAATCATAATGTTAATGGTCTACAGTGGGAGTCGCTCAGCCTATTGGCATATCCTGTGGGTTACTCGATATAATAGTACCTTAGGCGCTTCGCCCTAATTCGCTTGATAGGTAGCCATTATGTCTAAACTCTTGCTTTCAGCCCTTGTCACGCTCTGTTGTGTGAGTGCACTTACTCAGGCTGATACCCCCACCCTTGATCAAACCTTCTTTAATGTCGGTGGCCCCAGTAAAGCACCGGCCGTAGTCGCTGTAGCTGCTCCCGTTGCCTCAGCCGTCAAACAAGACGATCCGATGCCTGATCCTGCTTTATTTACGCAGGTACAGAATTTATCGGAGCAAACCAATGATAATGCGAAGGATATTTTTGGTTTAGGCAGACGGGCAGCCGCTAATACGGCAACTCCGGTCGCTACCACTACCGCACCGGATGGAACAACGGTTGCCGCCGCCGCCCCACAACCGAATCAACCAGGGCTGCCTGATCCGAGTTTATTCACCAATACGGGTACACCGAAAGATCAAACCCGTGATCATCCATTCAAACTGTTTTAATCAAATCGTGGCTTTGGGGCTGGTATACTAGCGCACAGTCAACCCCGAAGGATTTGCATGAAAGATGTCATCATTGTAGGCGGCGGCCTGAAAGGCATGCTAACCGCCTTATTCCTGCATGATGCAGGGCTGAATATTATGTTGGTCGACCAAAATGAATTAGGTCGTGAATCGTCTTGGGCGGGCGGTGGTTTAATCACCCCCTTATACCCTTGGCAGGCTAGCCCTGTGGTCAGTGCCTTAGTTAAAGATAGCCAAAAGCATTATCCCGCTTTGTGTGAGCGCTTGTATCAAGAAACCAATATTGATCCACAATGGCTGAAATCAGGTTTGCTGATCACGGATACCCATCAGCATCAGGCGGCACAAGCTTGGGCTGAAACTTGGGGCTATCCCTTAGAGGTGTTGGAGGGGAGGCATTTAACGGATTGCGAACCACATCTTAATCCACAATTTGGGCAAGCTTTATATTTACCTGAAACTGCTCAAGTTCGTAGCCCCCGCTTGAATGCGGCAGTGCGAGCTGCGTTGCGAATGCGCCCTATTTTAGTCAGCCAGCATCAAGCGGTACGACAGCTACATATTGTGAATGGGCAAGCTGCGGGAATTTATCTTGGTAATGATTTATTTAAAGCGCATAAGGTCATTTTGACTGCCGGTGCTTGGACAAGTGCTTTTACTGAAGTACAAGACAGCCCCCTGCAGCTTCGTCCACAGTTAGCGGAATCGATTATGTTTCGCACCCCTGAGCATAGCTTGCAACGCATGATCGTGCATCAGCAGTATTATCTGATTCCACGTAAAGATGGGCGGATTGTGTGCGGTTCGGTCTTTTCCTCGCAAGGTTTGGAAAAAACGCTGAGTGAACAAGCGCAACAGGAATTACGCAGCGTTGCTTGTGAATTAATGCCAGCCCTAACGGAGCTGCCAATTCATAATCATTGGAGCAGCTTATTATCCTTTTCAGAAAATGACGAACCGTTTATGGGCGAACATCCGACTATTCGTGGCCTGTATATTAATGCAGGCCACGGCAGTAATGGCGTTGCAACGGGTTTAGGATCAGTACGCGCTTTGATCGCGCAAGTACTCGCTTAAGGCTTTAGCCACGTCGCATTTTAGCGAAATCGAGCATCCGTTGGGTGGAGCGCAACGCCTTCACCCGAATGGCTTCATCCACAAAGATTTCATTCTGACCCGTTTCTAAAACTTGCAGCAGATTATGCAGGCCATTCATCGCCATCCACGGGCAATGCGCACAACTTTTGCAGGTGGCACCCTCTCCCATGGTCGGGGCAGCAATGAATTCTTTATCCGGTGCGGCTTGCTGCATTTTGTAGAAAATGCCGCTATCTGTTGCCACAATAAAACGCTTATGTGGCAAAGTTTGAGCCGCTTTGATTAACTGAGTGGTAGAGCCTACCGCATCCGCAAGCTTAATCACTTTTTCCGGTGATTCTGGATGAACTAAAACACCCGCTTCAGGGTATTTTTCTTTTAACTCGGCCAAGGCTAAATGCTTGAATTCGTCGTGCACGATACAAGCACCTTGCCAAAGCAGCATATCTGCCCCCGTGACTTGCTGAATATAGCGACCTAAATGCCGATCCGGTGCCCAAAGAATTTTCTTGCCTTGTTCATCTAGCCAAGCAATTAACTCGACGGCAATACTCGAAGTCACGACATAATCAGCCCGCGCTTTGACAGCAGCACTAGTATTGGAATAAACCACTACCGTGCGATCTGGATGGTCATCACAGAATTTATAAAACGGCTCAGCCGGGCATTCTAAATCCAATGAGCATTCGGCCTCTAAAGTTGGCATTAACACGCGCTTTTCGGGGTTGAGAATCTTGGCTGTTTCCCCCATAAAACGCACCCCTGCAACAATCAAAGTTTTTGCAGGGTGTTCATTCCCAAAGCGTGCCATATCCAATGAATCAGAAACATAGCCTCCGGTTTCTTCGGCTAATTCTTGCAAATCACGATCGACATAATAGTGCGCCACCAAAACCGCATCTTGCTCTTTGAGCTTTTGGGCAATTTTGGCTTTAATCTTTGCTTTTTGTTCAGGTGTATAATGCGGGCGTAAGGACTCAACCTGAGCCGTTATCGGAATCTTAATCAAAGGAACGCTAGGTGTTTTGGCAGTCATATCGAACTCTTTATTTAGCAACCATGATAAGCACTAAGCATGGGCTAGAATAGTTTAGGATTCAAGTTTGCCTAAGCCTAAATAGACTAAATGCTAGTCGCCTAAAACCTAGCATTTAGCTTGAGTACTTAGATCGAGCACTTAGATCGAGTGCTTAGGCCGAATACTTAAACGGCCTCTTCCACTTCTTCGGCTTTTGGCTCTAAGGATAAGCCCTCGAAAGCGGAGAGATGATCTGCTCGACCTGTCGCAGTTCCATCAGCTGTTGAGGAGTCGGTAGGGGATAAATTAATTCGTAGTTTCAGATTGCTAGCAGAGTCAGCATTGCGTAAAGCTTCTTCTAGGGAGATTTTCTTCTCTCGATACAGGCGATATAAATGTCCATCGAATGTCTGCATACCTTGCTGCTCAGATTTTTCCATAATCTCCTTAATTGCGCCCACTTCACCTTTCATAATCAAATCACGCACGATCGGTGTTCCTAACAAAATCTCAATCGCGGCAGTTCGTTTACCCTCAATGGTGGGAATCAAGCGTTGAGAGATAAAGGCTTTGAGATTCAGCGATAAATCTTGCAGAAGTTGATGATGACGCTCTTCGGGGAAGAAGTTAATAATTCGATCTAAGGCTTGGTTCGCGCTATTGGCATGCAAAGTGGATAAACATAAATGCCCAGTTTCTGCAAAAGCGAGGGCATGCTCCATTGTTTCGCGGGTACGAATTTCACCAATGAGAATCACATCCGGTGCTTGGCGCAGGGTATTTTTTAAGGCATCTTCATAACTATCCGTATCCACGCCCACTTCGCGCTGGCTAATAATGGATTTACGATGGGGGTGCACATATTCAATCGGATCTTCGATGGTGATGATATGCCCATCAGAATGGCGATTGCGATAGTCAATTAAAGCTGCCAAAGAGGTTGATTTGCCCGAACCTGTCCCACCAACAAATAAAACCAAGCCTCGCTTTTCCATAATGACGTTTTTTAAGACTTCCGGTAGGCCAATTTTATTGGCATCGGGGATTTCGGTTTTAATATTCCGAATTACCATCGCGACTTTATGCCGTTGCTTAAAAATATTCACCCGAAAGCGGCCAATACCCTCTTCACTAATGGCAAGATTCATTTCAGGCTTGTGTTCAAATTGATGGCGTTGCTCGGCATCCATAAGTTCATAAGCCATTGCGTGCACATCTTCGGGAGTTAAGCGTTCACGTGCTAAGGGTTTGAGTGTACCTTGAAATTTAGCCGCTGGTGGGGCATCCGCAGTAAGATACAGGTCAGAACCGTCACGAGTTGCGAGGATACGTAGATAATCTTTGAGTGCCATTGGAAGAATCTCTTAATTTTTATAATTAGCTCGATTTATTGTAACAGTAATTCCCACAAAGTTGAGTTCAGCTCGTCTGGACACCTATACTTTGTGCAGTTATTAAGGATTTAAATTATG